>JBBSPO010000010.1:0-28423 GCA_038258695.1 Gemmatimonadales bacterium
TCCAGTGAATCAAGCTTGGCCACAATGCGCCACGCTTCGTCAGCATCACGCCCCCGTCGCTCATCGTATTTCATGACGGTGAGCTGACACTCGTAAAACCACCAGTCGTCGGGATATTCCCGGCGCCCTCGCGCGCACCATGCAGCGGCGCTGTCCGGAGCACTGCGATACAACGAAGCCGCAAACAAAAAGCGGTAGATCTGCGGCGCCTCCTCGAGATATGCGTCGGCCTCCAACGCGCGTCGTCCCATCGCTTCTGCCCGCTCCACTTCACTGCGCATGAAATACATATTGCTCAGTGTGGCGAGCGCGCGGGCACGATCCGCGTCGGCCTCCACGGCCATGATCAGATCCTGCTCGATTGGACCAATCGCGCCCGTATCAAGCGGCGGCGGAAGCGACTTGAGCCGCGCCCAGCGCAACGCACTCTTGACCTCCAGCACCTCCGGGTGCGTCGCAAACCGTGGTCCCAGCGAGTCGGCAAACGAAATACCGCGTTCCAGCATCGCCAGTCGTGCCTGTCCATCCATCCACGCCGCCAAAGCCATGGCGGTCCACATACGCTCCACTGGCGGACGCACCCAATCATCGTCCTCAATCTGCGCCTGCTCGTACAACGAGTCGGCTCGCTGCAGTCCATTTTGCGCAGCCGCAAATGTTGAGCCGTCGCGCCGGGTGCCCAACCTCGACACCTCCTCGCGTTCGCGATTGGCCCGCGCCACCAGCTGCCAGGCACGCACGTTGTTTGACTCCCGTTGCAACTGCGTCAGGCGAACCTCTTGCCCAATGCGTTGCCGGATACCGACGGCCAGCTCGCTCGCGACATCGTCTTCAAGCGCGAACAGATCGTATGAGTCGCGCTCGGTGCCGCTGGACCACACAACCGCGCCGGATTCGGCATCGAGCATGCGCACACGAACCACCACATTTTCACCGCGCCGCAATACGGTGCCCTCCACCACGGTCCCCGCGCGGAATCGACGCGCCACGCTGTCCATGCCCACTGCGCCGTCGCGCAGCTGACGCACACCGCTCACGGGAATGACCTCAAATCCGCGCGAACCGGCCAACTGTTCGATGACCGACTCGGTGATCAAGTCGGCAATCGAAGCGAGATCACCTTCGGGGCTGGCGTCTCGCAAATACGTGACCGCGATGCGCCGAGGATCAAAGCTGTTGGACGACGATGCATCATCGCGCAGCCAGAAAAAAGCGCTCGCCGCCAGCGCCAGCAGTAACACAACCGCAGCACCAAAGCGCCATTGACGCGGTTCCTTAGCCGGCGCATCCTGCTCTGGTGCCACATCAACGCGTTCCAGCGCCTCCGCCATGAACACCGCGCCGTCGCTGCTACGCGATGGCGTTGACAGCCTCGTCGATGACAACGCAGACGCTCGCTCGGCTGCCGACCGACCCGTCGCCGAGCGCGAGCCGGGTGCACGATCGGCCGCCGGACGCTCGGCGCGTAGCCGGCTGGCCAGCTCCAGCACTTCCGGCTCGGGAGCGACCTCCAGCTCCCGACGCAGCCGTTCTTCGAAGGCGGAGAGCAGCTGAAGGGCCGCTGGCGCTTCACCGCCAGACGCGAGGGCGCCCGCGGCACCCAGGACAAACCGGGAGCTCAGCGGCTCGTCGTGCAGCAGTCTTTGCCAAGCGCGCGCGGCATCCGTCCACAGGCCCTGTCGCTCTGCCACCGCCGCCATCTCGAGCAGCGCGATCTGACGATCGTGTGCAATGCGCAGCCGTTCGCCGTCCAGCCAGCGCTCAAACTCTTCGGCCTCATCAAGAAACACCCCATCAAGGAACGGGGCGTCGCTGAGATCGGCGGCGGTGGCCAGATCACCCCGCTCTATCGCCTGCGTGAACTGCCACAGATCACAGTCGATCTCTGTCGCATGTAGCGCCACCATGTCGCCATTGGAGGTATCGAGCAGCTGTTCGCCCAGCTCACGGCGAATGACGTACAGCGCCTCCGACAGCAGCTTACGGGCCTGAGCGGCGTCCCGTTCTGGCCACACCAACCCGACCAATCGGTCCCGCGACAGCGCGCGCGACGGTGCCGTCGCCAGCAATGCCAGCAGCGCGAGACGTCTGCGCTGGGTGGCCTTGCCATGCAACGAAACGCCGTCTCGCAACACCTGAGGGGCGCCGAACAACTTGATTTTCAATGAGTTGGCAGACACACGCAGAAAATTGATACTCCAGTTGATAGCTGCGGGAAAGCGAGTTGTCGGGCGCGGATTACGCTAGGGGCATGAAGAACGGGCAGTTGCGGTACTACGCGAAAATGCTGCCCTGTCGCTCTCCCACCAAGCCCCCCGCCGCGAGGTTTACATGTCTGAATCCAGCCAGTTCGAGTCACTCACCATCAAAACAGCTGCCGATATCGAATCGTGGCACCCTGATCTGGCCATGCTCGTGCGCTACGACCTGTCGTTTGTCTGCTTCGACAAAGAAGGCTCGGCCGTGCACATTTCCCGCGAAGCCACGATGATGCTGGCGCGTCACCGGAACGTTGACCCAATGTTCGAATCGATCCGCAAGGTGGCCGCCGAACAGCTCGCGGCCTTCCACAACGAGTCGGCTGAGGGTGCTCCAAGGGCGGGCGCCCGCATCAGCGATCCAGGGGAAGGAACGAGCTGGTCCGTTCACGTAGTGCGCACGCGTCACGAATGGCCAATCGCCATTGCCGTGTGCGACAAGGCTCGCACAGCCTTGTCTGAGTCGCCGCTTCGGGAGCGGCTGACGCGGCGGGAGCTCGAAGTCGCCTCGTTGGTCGCTGACGGTGAGCCGGCCAAAAACGTGGCCGCCGCGCTTTCCATTACCGTGCACACGGCGCGCCGGCACACGGAACATGTCTTTCGCAAGCTGGGAGTGCACACCCGCGCCGAGTTGACGAACGTGGTGCTGCGCGGCGGTGAGGTACGCATGTCGGCATCCGCGTACTCCGGGGGCATGCATCTGAGCGGTGCTGCGTGAGGGGGGGGCGTTCCCGGTTCGCGGGCGTGGTGCCGGGTAAAGCTGCTGAAACCGGCTAGGGCGTGACCACAAACGGGGTGTACACCACGCCATCGGGCGTCTCACCGGCGGCCAGGTGTCCGACTACCGTGCGCCCCGGCATGCGGATCACGGCAATGCGCGCCTCGCTGCTGAGCGAGAGCAGAATGTGGCGTCCATCGGGCGTGTAGGTGATGCCCTGCGGTCCGCCACCGGCAAACGTCATGGCACCTTGCTCCTTGCGGCTGCGTCGCGCAAAGAACCGCACCACATTGGCGCGATAGTCAGGAATTGCAACAGTTTCCGCATCGGGGGAAAAGAGCACCCGGTACGGCCACTGAAACCCTTCGGCCGCCGTATTTATAGCACCGGTGTAGCCATCAATCACGCTGATTTTTCCCGTGCTGTTGCTGCCCACCCATACGTCGCTGCCGTCAGCCGTCACATTGATGGCCTCAGGGCGTTCCGGTACGTCAATGCTGCGAACAACCCGGGAGTTTTTCATGTCCAATTCGGTAATGGTGTTGCTACCCATATCACCGGTCCAGCCGATGCCGCCGTCGGAAGACACACCAATCATGTGTGAACCTTGTTTTTCGGTACGGACGGTTCGCACCACATCACCGGTACGCACGTCAACCGTGATCACCGCCTGGCTCGCTTCGACCGTGACGGCCACCAACGTATCGCCCGGCAAAAACACTATGCCATGCGGGCGTGAGTAGGGGGCAATGTCGATCGTGCGCTGCACGCGCAGACCGGCCACATCTATAACGGTAAGCGAGCTTCCCGGCGCCGGTCCTGTGCCGTAGTCGGTGACCACCGCGGTTTGCCCATCTTTCGCAATCACCACTTCATGCGGGCCATTGCCGGTGGGCAGCGTGGCCAGCTTACGGCCCGACGCCACATCAACAATGGTGGCGGTGGACGGGGTCTTGTTGGTGATCACCACCGTGCCGGTGAGTCCCGCGATCTGGGCGGACAACTCGCTGGCGCACAACAGCGAAATCACTGAGACCAGCACCACCCCAAGGCCCGTGCGCGCACGCACCGAGTGCCCCGACAAGTCACGCACAAACGAAGACGCAACAGAGAACGCAGGCACAGGCACTCCGGTCAGGGTTCGATAAACTTCCAGGACGCCCGATGATCGCGGGTGAGTGGCGTTCCGGTCAGACGCGCGCGCACCATTTCAACTGGCATGCGGCCGCCCTGCAAGATAGCGTCGTGGAACTGCCGATTGGTCATGCGACCGCTCCCAACGAGGTCACGATGCAGCGACCTGATCTGCAAGCCGCCCAGCATGTAGGCCGCCTGATACAGTGGCGAATACGAGCCATTGAACGAGCGGCGCACCTCGGCTTCTGCATTCGCGCGCTCATGTCCCACGCGGTTCACCAACATGTCGACGGCTTCCTGCGGCGTCATGCGTCCCAGGTGCACCTGCAACGAAAAGATGATGCGGGCCAGACGATGTGATCGCCAGAAGAGCATGCCCATGCGGTCTTGCGGGGACTGCGGAAATCTTTCGTCCCACAGCAGCATTTCCCACCACAGCGCCCACCCTTCGCCCCAGAACGGCGTATTGAACGCACTGCGATGCGTGTTGTAGCGCGACGTCATGAAGCCCTGCAAATGATGTCCGGGAATGAGCTCATGATGCACTGTGGCCAGAGCAAAGTGCGGATTGTTGCCACGCAGGCTCATAAGCTTGTCTTCGTGCGCCATCGAATCGGTGGGATACGCCACCTGAATGACTTCACCGCCCAGAAAAAACGGCGACACGAGCTGCTGTCGCGGTGACATCATCTCCATGCGCCACACTTCGTTGGCCAGCGCGGGCACGGTCACCAGATCGCGCGACGTGATAAACGCCAATGCATCTTCGGCCAGCTTGCGCACCAGCGCCGGCTGTTCGCCAGGCGCGACAAAGGCCTGCTTCACCTCTTCCAAAGCTTTGCGCCAATCATCGCCAAAGCCCATCTCTGCGGCCGCGCGCTTCTGCTCCTGCTCAATCCACACAAACTCACGTTCGGCCAGCGCTATCAACTCATCCGGCGTGTACGCGATCATCTCGGCATCGAGATCCTCGGCCAGTCCGTCTTCGCCGATGGGATCACCAATGATCGGTTCTTCCTCTCCTTCACGCTGACCGACAAGCGCTTCGCGAACCGCCTTGCTGTACTTTGTGATTGACTCGTTGGCGCGGCGATAGGGATCCCGCGTCCACCATGTAAAGACCGGATCGTAGCCACCGTAAAAGCGGTTCCAGTCGCGCAGCGACGATTGCAACGAACCGAGCCATGCCACAGTGCGCAGGCCCACGATTCGTTCAGCGCGTGTGATGCTGTCCGTACGCTTGGCTTTCACGCGCTTGGCGAGGGTGTCAGCCTCGGCTGCCATGAGCGAAAGAATCCGGCCAGCGGCCGGTCCGTCAACAGGCTCAAACCGCCGACGTGCTTCCTCAAACGCAGTGATCTGACCGGCGAACGGGACAAGCTCCGCCATCTCCGTCGCGAGCTTGTCTTCACGCGCGAGCTGGCCAAGCTCCGAACGCAATCGCGTATCGAGCAGCACATAATCAATGCGCCCTTCCTGACTGAGCGCGTCAAAGTCAATGCGTGTCAGCCGCGATCGCCAGTCGGTGTAAAACTCACGAAAGCGGTCACGTCGTTGTGTGCTGTAGTTGACTGCCCAGCGACGCGACAGCGCTGCACGATCGGTGGTGAAGACTTCGACCGTATCGCGCAGTTCGCTGTTTCCGACGGGTACAATAGACAGCGTTCTCGAAGTTGCCGCTGCTGCCGCATCAGCTGCCGCAGCGACCGGACTGTTTGCAACTGACATCTGGGCAGCCAACGCCGCGGGACACACACTTACACAAACCACGATGGTACCGCACCGCGCGGCGTTGGCCATCCATTTCATTAGTTCACGGGCTCCAGAATGCGGGCAATCTCAGTGCGCAAATCGCGCAAATGAATGCGCGTCATTGCATCGGCTGCCTTGGGCAGCGCCTGCTGCGCCAAACGATCAATATCCTGCAACTCGGCGCGCAGGACGCCGCGCACGTCGGACGAGGCCGGGTTGGGAGCCGGATTGTTGGCGCGCGTGAGCGCTTCCTGCGATGGATTCAACCGACCGTCAGCAGCGGCAATGAATGTGCGCTGCAGATTGCGACGATACACGTTGACGGCCACACGCGACTGACTGAGCTCGCCAAAGATGCCGGCGCGCAGATCCTGCATGAGATCGGCGAGCGTGTACACGTCTGACGGTGAGTTGGCCAGCGCTTCAAACTCCACCAGACGGTCGAGACGTGACTGACTCATGAGCGCACCAATCACAGAGGCCTGACGCGCACGGAATCGATCAACCGCACCTTCGTTCTCAATGCGTCGCAGCAGCGAAGCGTCGAGGAACATGTCGGGTACCTGGAACGCCGCTGTGTTGAGATAGCGCACCGCTTCACGCTGGCGCGCTTTTTCTACAGGACGGAAACGCTCACCCGTTCCGTACTTCTGCTGCGTGTAGGCGCCACCGACCACCGAGGCAACGTGACCCATGTAGCGGCCCCACTGTCCGACGGCTTGCTCGTAGAGCGTGCGCACTTCGTCATAGCTCTCACCCGGCTTTTCGGCCGCCGCCGGAATCATCGCGACAACGCGCGCCAGATTTTTCATGCCGAGTGTCGTGGCACGTACCGCATCGGCATCGCCGACAGCTTCGGTGTTGTCTTCCGGGTCTGATGTCGCGTCAGCAGTGGAAAAGCGCAACCATGGGAACTGATCCTGCACACGGGCCCACTGATCGAGCGTTGGCTTTTCTTCGTCGGGTGTGCGCGCGCTCGGAATGGGTGTGTAGCCCCACTTCACCGCGAACACATCGTACGGACCGACTTTGGGAATGAGCAGATCGGGCGGAATGCTGTCTTCCGGCTGCGCCACGTAGTTGAAGCGCGAGTAATCCATGAGCGTGGCCACGTGGCCGTTCATGCGCTCAAGAAACGCGCGACTGCGAATGCTGTCCACCGGATACTGTGCCGATGACTTCATGTTGTGCGGAAAGCCAATGGAGTGGCCGACTTCGTGCGTGACCACGTACTCCACGAGACGGCCCATGAGCGAATCGGGGATCGGCAGCGTTTGTGCGCGTTTGTCGAGCGGTGAAGCCTGAATAAAATACCAGTTCTTCTGCAGCTCCATGATGTTGTGATACATGTTCACTTCACCCTTGAGGATCTGCCCCGAACGCGGATCAACAATCTGGCCGCCGGTGGCGTTGGCGACCGTGCTCGGACGCCAGTAGATCACCGAACGACGCGCGTCATAGAGCGAGAAGTCGGGGTCTTCCTGAGCCGTTGGTGCAATGCGACCAACGATGGCGTTGCTGAATCCCGCCTCGCGGAACGCCGGCTGCCACTTGTTCACACCTTCAACAATCCATGGCTTGAGCCAATCGGGTGTGGCGGGATCAATCCAGTAGACAATCGGCTCCACCGGATCAGAGACAGCCGCGCCAGGATTTTTCTTTTCGAGCTTAAAGCGATGGATGAAACGCACCTGCTCCGCCTTGTGCACGTCGCGCGACATGTCGTACGTGCGGCTGGAGTTGAAGCCCACCCGCTCGTCGTGCCAGCGGGGCATCATCACCTCATCGGGCAGCTTCGTCATGCTGAACTGCACCTTGGCTGTCTGCGAACGCAACGCAGCTTGTGCACCGCCACCACCACCACCGACACCGCCACCGCCGGCCGGACGTGACTGACCGGACTGCGTCACTTCGATGTTGACATTCTCCGGAAACGCCCACGTGCGGTCAATCCAGCTGCGTGAGCGCTGAATGCCGTCCACAGGAGACATTTCAGGAATGTTGGACAAAAAGAGGTCACTCACATCGATGACCGCAGCACTGTCGGCGCCGTACGACGCCACCGTGTAGGTGGCGAGCACAGGTCCCTTGCGGAAGCCGGAGACCTGACGCCAGATCGCCGACGTGCTGTCGGCCGTCAGGTCATGTTCTTTGGCCCGCAGCACCACACGATTGCCCTCACGCTCCCACTGAACGATCGCGCGCATGCCGCCTCCAAAGAAGCCGGCCGGATTCTGCAGCGTCGATTCCACCGGGCGGCTGATCAGCAGCATCTCCTTCATGAGCTGCCCGGACGGAATCTCGAAAAACATCTTCTCGCCCACACGATGAATGCGCAGCAGGCCGTCCTGCGTGACAGCGCTGGACGTGATGACCTGGCGATACGGTCGTGGGGCACCAGCGGCAGCACCACCGCCACCACCACCCCGGGCAGAGTCCTGGCCAGCGGCCGCGGTGGGGCGGGCCGGAGCACCAGCGGGGGCAGGCGTTGGCGCGGGAGAAAGGGCGCAGCCAGAGAGGCCGGCAAGCAGACCGGCGGACAAGAGCAAGTTGGTACGGTGGGTCATCGGTTCCGGAGCTGAATGAATGGCAGGAATCGTGGCAAGCGGTCGGGCCGCACGCTCATCAAATCATACGCACTGGCGCGGGCGAGTGTTCGGAATGTCAGGCAGAACGCCCGATACCGCGCAGCATTCTTGCGCCCAGGGGCTCCGCACAGGCAGCCTTGAGGCATGACGCTCGCCATTTCCCACGCAACAGAGGACCCGTGCACGCTTTGCGGGTCGCACGACACACGGCTGGTGTTCAATCAGCGCGTCGGTGGCTCGACACCACTTGAACGCAGTTTTGTGCAGTGTCGCACCTGCGAGCTGGTGTTCGTGCCCCGTCGTTTTCATCTCTCGCCAGCACATGAGCGCGCTGTGTACGATCAGCATCAGAACAGTCCCCGCGACCTGCGCTACCGGGCTTTCCTTTCGCGACTGGTCATGCCGCTGCGCGAGGTGCTGCAGACGGGAGATTCCGGGTTGGATTTTGGCTGTGGTCCGGGCCCCACGCTCTCAGTGATGATGCGCGAGTCGGGGGTTGAGTGTGCCGACTACGACCCGTTCTATCACGATGACCAGTCGCTGCTCACGCGGCACTATGATTTTATCGCGAGCTCCGAAGTCTTTGAGCATCTCGCAGCACCGGGGCACGTTTTACAGCAGCTATCGACCCTACTCAAGCCCGATGGCTGGATGGGAGTCATGACCAAGCGACTCGCGTCGCTGGAGGCCCTGCCCCAATGGCACTATATCCGCGATCCCACCCACGTATGTTTTTTCACTGATGCGACATTTGCGTGGATGGGACAACAGTTTTCTTTTGACGTGCGCTTTGTTTCAGCGGACGTGGTGCTGATGCAGGCACATTATCGCTGATCGCCAGCAATAATGTGCCGTGATACAAGGCTGCTCAGCGCTGCGTGTGATCAGGGTGCAACTGCAATGCCGCGCAACGGAGCCATGTTGGCCACGCCGCCCACGGGAAAGAGCGCGCCATTTGACAGGCTTACCACAAATAAGGTGGAGCCGGTAAAGCCGCCGCCGAGTGTGAGCGTGGTGTAGGCTGTGCCGGTGTTGCCCGCAATATCGAATCCGATGTCGCCAGTCGTGTTCACGCCCAGCGAACTCACCGTCACAGTGACACCATCATTCGGGTTGGGCAATCGCACGAGCACGTCGCGCGAATAGTCAATCGCATACAGCATCGTTGTTGTCGCGCCAGCCACGCTGTTGGTGTAAGCCGTCCCTCCCATCATGGGAACGAGGCCGTCTCCGCTGTCGCCGGCTGCGTACGTCAAGTTGCCATCCACCACCGCAACGCTACCATCTGTGGCTCCACCAAGCTGTGGCACGGCACGCAGATTCTGGTTCATGTCGCCGTGCACACGAATGCGGTTGGGCACGGGATTGAAGTCAAAACCAAAGCGTGTGCCTTGCAGCGCCGGCGTAAAGGCACCCGTGCCAAGCGCCGTTGCGGCACCTGTCAGCGTATCGAGCACATAAAGACGGCTGCTTGAGCCAAGCGCGTACAACCGACCATCGACCGGGCCAAAATCAATCCCCTCAACCGACTCGTTCATTTGCAAACCGGATATCGCAACCCGACGCTGCACCTGATCGGGGCGCAATGCGCCAAACGTGATCAGCATGTTGAGACTGTCTACCGCGAATATCGTGCGGCCAAGGTTGTTGCCTGGCGCACCCGGCGATCCCGCGGGGCCCCCAGGACCGGTGGGCCCCTGTGGTCCGGTGGGGCCTGCAGGCCCGGGCGTACCGTTGGGCCCAGTGGGACCGGTCGGACCTGTTTCACCCTCGCAGGCAACGGTGAAGGCGCAAAGGGTGAGAGTCGCGATGCGACCGGGCCAGGATGTGCGCGGCATAAAATCTCCTTCTAACCGGAAACCGGTTGGGTCAAAGTCACCATGATGGCGCACCACACGGACGCGGCGTGTGATGCGATCTGTCATGGTGCTACGACGCCAACCCTCCCGGCGGATCTCTCGTGCTCTTGTTCAGCGAAGATCCTTATGCAGCTGCGCGACAAAAACGGATTAGTCTCGACACACCGGACGACCAGCGGGCAACGGCACCGAGCACGTCTTTTCCGTGCCGTTACGCGTGATAACCAGCGTGGCCGTATTGCTGCCATCGTAGGTCAACACCTCTTGCCATGTGGCCGTCTCCACGCGACCGCCAGCCATGGTCACCTCAACTTCCATCTGGCGTACCACGCGACCCGCAATCGGATACGTGCGACCATCACTACGTACCGGGACCACCAGGCCCGTGGTCATATCCGAAACATCCCGCTTGGCCGTAAATCCTTCGCCGGCGCGCTCACCCGTCACCGCTTCCGTACCCATGGAGCTGCCGTTGATGGTGCGCTGTGTGCTGCCCTCCTCCAGCCCTTCCACCAGTCGATCGCTGACATGTCGCACCGTGCGCGTGGCACCTTCACGCATGGGAACGGTGCCAGAAACTTCGGCGTGCGTCTGCATGCTGAATGTGCTGGCGTTGGGCGCGCGCTGCATGACGCCATCAACGTCGGTCCAGATCACCCAGCGCTCGACCGTCAAACCCAACCGACCTTCCGATGGACCGCATACCACCTTGCCGCTGCCCTCTTCAAATGCACAGTCTTCACTACGGAATCCGCCGCCAAACGGCCCGCGTGCCACGCCGGCATGGAATCCCGCGCCAGTCGCAAAGTCAGGCGACAGCCCTCCACCCATGAAGCCTGTGCCAAAAGCAGAGCCAAAGGGTCCACCGCGGCCCGCATGACGGCGTGCACGTGGTCCCCACGAATCATTTTCGGCGTCTGCGAAGCTGCTCTCCGTCAACGAAAAGCCAACTGGCGTACTGTTGACTGCATCGGCGAGCAATGTTTCAGCGGCATCATTATTGAGTCCAGTACCGGCGTCGTTGCACGCGGTCGCACCCACCACCAGGGTGAACGTGGCCAGCAATATCGAACGCAGATGCGGTGTTCGGCGCGCACCGCTGATGCGTGCACGCTCAATCAAAACTGCGGGACGGATTTCGTTGACAGGCATGAGGTTCTCCAGTGATGCGCAGCGACGCGAGCGGGCGCTCCCGTGCGAAATCCTGCGCGTTGTTCATGGAGAGAACACGCCAGCCACCCGTTACCCTACGTTCCAGCCTTCAGGCAGTCGCCAAAATCCGATGAATTATAGTTGCTCACCAGAGGGCAACCACGGCCGCAATCGTTCGCGCAGCGTTTTGAGCGCTCGTCCCATTTGTGCCTCCACCGCCTTCACGGTCACGCCAAGCGTTTCTGCGATTTGCGCGTTGCGCAGCCCGTCACTGCGACTCATCACAAACACTTCACGGCAACGCGGTGGCAACGCGGCCAGTGCTTCGTGCAGTGCAACGTGCATCTCCTGCGCTGTCGCACGCTCATCGGCCGGTTCGGGCGCACGAGCGAGCGCCGAGACCTGTGGCGCCGTCGCCTCGCGCACCTTGCGGTGCCGTACCATGTTGAGCGCACGATTTCTCGCCGCCCGGAAGAGCCACGCCTGCACCGGACGATCCGGATCGAGCGCTGTGCGCTGTTCCCACAGCTCCAGCATCACCTCCTGCGCCACCTCTTCCGCCTCGTCGCGCTGACGCAGCATGGCGTCCACAAATCGTACCAACGGCGCATACCACAGCCGGAACAACGCCGCGTACGCCGCGTCGTCGCCGGCCGCGAGCTGCAGCAGCAACTCACGCTCGGCGCTCATGGGTAAGGATTTGTGCAATGCATTTGACGCAATCATAGCATTGGGTAGTCGCGGCTGCATGCGGCGCACGGTAACATCGTCAATACGTCCTCTTCCCGCCCACGTAGGGTTTTGGGCAACTCACGTGTTGTCTGCATACCATGACCAGTGATCCTTCGCCGCCCCCGTCCAACGCCGAGCCGCCCGACTGGGCGGCCTTGGCCCGATTTGTTGCCGGTGAGTCGGCTGGTGATGAGGCGGAAATCATCGCGCAGTATCTGGCGGCACATCCGGAAGACGCGCGCGTGCTCGCGGTCGTTAAGCATGAAGCGGCGACATTGGCAGAGAGCGTTCGCAGTCCGGTAGACACGGAAGCGGCGCTGGCGGCCGTGTTGCGCAAGCGCGTCGCCAACCCTTTAGTCGCACCCGATGTACAAGCGACGTTGCATGCGGCAACAGCGTCAGCGGCGCCCAACGTGCTTCCGCTACACCGCGTGCAACGCACTGCGCGTAGCACACGGAACCGCGTGTGGTGGCAAACGCCGTACGCTGCGGCAGCGGCCTTGCTGCTCATGGTGGGGGCGGCCGGCTGGTGGCGCAGCTCGGCTATGGTCAACTCAGCATCAATGGTGAACGTGCTGGCGGCCGCGGGAGAACGCGAATCGCTCCAGCTGCCTGATGGCACGCGTGCACTGCTCGGACCCGGGAGCGCGCTATCCTACGCGAGCGATTACGGCGTCAGCTCGCGCGAAGTACGGCTGAGTGGCGATGGATTCTTCACGGTGCAGCCGGACACTGTGCGCCCGTTTACCGTGCGCGCTGGAGACGCGGTTATCGTTGATCTGAGCACTGCCTTTGCTGTTCGCAGTGATCATTCAAGCGGTGTGCGCGTGGTCGTGACGGATGGTCGCGTGCGGTTGGCGCACAACGCCAATCCTGACGCGGCGCTGGAGCTTGGCATGGGCGAGACCGCCGTGTTGGCGACTTCACGGCAAACACCCGAGCGTACGAGCATCGACACCGCTAGCGCGCTGGCCTGGACGCGTGGAGAGCTGGTATTTGTTGATACTCCGATTGCGGACGTGGCGGTGACGCTGCAACGCTGGTTCAAAATCACCGTTACGGTTGACTCCACGCTGGCCAACCAGCGCCTGACCGGTCGCTTTGACGATGAGGCCCGCGACGTCGTGCTTGGTGCGATTGCGCTGTCACTCGGCGCCGAGCTCAATGTCCGCGGCGATACCGTTTCGTTCAGTCAACCTGGCGATCGTGCGCGCTGATTGCGAACGCATGCAATCGCTGTGCGTGCGCATCGCACGACTGATTATCGGCCTGACCTTGTTCGTGCAACCGCTGCAGGGTATGCCGCGGGCACTGTCAGTTGTGCGGTCACACACAGACTCACACGCGTCAACACACTTGCGCTCACACGCACCAACACACACGCGCTCGCACGAGGGTACACACACAATCACCGCTGCGCAGCAGTGCAACACGCTCACAACGACGCCGTCTCAAACGTGGGCGCCTCCACTTGATCGCCGGATCAGCGTTCGAGGCGGGGTCGTTTCGCTGCGTGACGCGTTGGACCGCGTGGCCGCGTCGGCAAAAGTACGGCTGTCGTACAGCAGTACGCTCGCCCCACTGGAACGACAGGTGTGTCTTGAACTGCGCCAGGTTGCCCTTGGTGACGCACTCACCGCGCTGCTCGAGGGTACCTCGCTCGCCCCGCTCGTGGCCGGAGCGCAGCTGGTGGTACTTGCACCGCAACCATCAGCCTCCACACGCCCACCCATGGCTGCCGCGATGACCGTACGCAGCGCACCGCTTGAACGTGTGGTAATTACTGGTTCAGCTACTGGCGGTGCGCAACGTGCCTTGAGCGTGTCGGTTGGCGTTGTTGACGGAAGCAGTCTCAACGCGCACGCGTCGCAATCGCTGGCCGAGTCAATCAATGGACGTGTTGCTGGCATGTGGATGTGGGAGCAATCACCCACGTCGGTGCTCGCACGTTATGGCAGCATTCGCGGCGCGAGTTCGTTCGGGCTGAGTTATCCCAAGGTCTACATTGACGGCGTTGAAGTCGCCAACCCGCTGGTTGTTGCACAGTTGCCCGCGGAATCCATTGATCGACTGGAGATTTTGCGCGGACCGCAAGGTGCTGCGCTATACGGTACCGATGCTATCAGTGGTGTTGTGCAGCTGATCACCCGACTGCCCGTACGCAACCCTGACGCTCCGGTGCTGCGTGTACGTGCACAAGCCGGTTTGCTGTCGTCTGATTTCAGTGACGGTCGCGCGTTCGGTCAGGAGGTGGTGCTGTCGGCCAACGCTGGCGACATCGCCCGGTCCGCGGCCGGCACGTTTTCGTTTGCACGAGTTGGCGCGTTTGTACCCGAAGCGGCCAGCCAGCACATCTCCGCCAGCGGACGCGCTCGTGCCATTGGACAGAATGCTGTGCTTGATTTCACAGCGCGCCTGTCGCGCTCCGATGTCGCCTCGACCAGCAATCCAATCCTGCTGGGCGCCATCAGCGACGCCATCGTGCTGCCTGACAGTCTGCGACCGTTGGTCGAGCGACGACAGCAACGTTTGCGCGATTCGGCGGCATCGCGTCTGCAGTTGGACCGAATTGCCCGTCAGTCGCTGCAGCAGTTCACCGGCGGCGTGACGGGCACGGTGTACTCGAACGCACGCTGGACACATCGTGTGCTGGTGGGAGTCGACGCCTATTCACTCGACGGGGTACCGGCCGGTGTCACACCGCTCCCCACATCGTCCGATTCCGCGCTGCGCGCTGCGCAGGGGTCGGCCATGAGATTGTCCACGCGCGCCAGCTCCGCCGCGTCATGGACCGACAGTTCGTGGCAACGCACGCTCACCTTTTCCGCTGAACATGCCGTGCTGCGGGAAGCAACAACCAACGAAGTTTTGGCGCGTCCACGACAACCGCTGTTTGCCAGCACAGCCAGCACCGATGTGTGGAGGCAAACAACCGGTGCAGTGGTACAACTCGACGCCGCCTGGCACAACCGGTTGTACCTCACCGCCGGAACACGACTCGAACGCAGCGCGGGCTTTACCGCGCAACCTCTCAACACCCTGCTGCCCATGATTGGTGCAGCGTGGGTTCACGACAGTCGCTTTGGCACAGCAAAAGTGCGTGGCGCCTATGGCAAGGGTGTTCGCCCACCACGTATCACCGTGGGTGGCAGCGCACTCTCCCGCGGTCGTCTCATCCCCAACAATGAGCTCGACGCAGAAACTCAGTCGGGTACCGAGTTTGGTGTGGACCTCTTTCTGGGATCACGGTTCACGATGCACGCCACACGGTTTGATCAATCGGCCACCGGATTGGTGCAGCCGGTCAGTGTGGTGGCCCTGTTGCCACCCGCAGCGGGCGCACGTCCCGGAGATCCATTCAATCGCAGCCTCGCATTCCAGATGCAAAACGTAGGCGCAATTGACAATCGGGGCTGGGAAGTTGAGAGCATTGTGCGTGGCGGCGCGTTTTCCGTGCAAGGCTCGTTGTCGCTCGTTGACAGTCGTGTGCGCGAGATTCGCCGCGGATACACTGGTGAACTGCGTGTGGGAGATCGCATGCTGGACGTGCCCGCACGCACCATGGGCGTTTCAACGCAATGGGTGAAACATGGTTGGAGCACGTCGGCCAGCATCACCCGCGTTGACGACTGGATTGGATACGACCGAATTGCCGCATCGCAAGCGTTTGTGTCTCCCGGCCTGCCCGCCACAGCGTTTATTGGCGAATCGTTGCGGGCGTTCTGGATTCGATATCCAGCGGTGACACGAGTTGGCGCGACGGTTTCGCGCTCGGTGTTACGCGGCGCCACGTTGCGGCTGGTGGGCGAAAACCTGCTCAACACGCAGGTTGGCGAGCCGGATAATGCGACCATCGTGCCCGGTCGCACGGTGTCGGTTGGCTTGTTTTTTGATTTTCAGCGCCGTCCCGACATTCAGTGAAAGCGCCGACCAAGCAACGTGCGCACATGATCCCGCTGCAGGTGATACAGCCAGCCACCAAATAAGGCGGCGCCCACCGCCAGCATTGCCAACACAGCGCTGGCACCCTGCGTGGTATTCCACCCGCGCGCGAGCTCAATGAGCACCACCATCATCGTGGCGCAGCGCAATACCCGTCCTGACACCGCCGAATACGGCGCGTTCCGGCGCCCATGGAACTCAGCCGTCACGTAGCCCACAATCGTGAGGGCCGCCAGATACTCGATGGCGCGCATAAGCAGTGCGCGCGACAAATCGGCGCGCGCCGGCGCGAGCGTCAACGCCGCCCGCCACTCACCATCCACCGCGTCCAGCGGCCAGAGGGCAGACACCACCAGGTAAACGGCGAACAGTGGCAACACGAGACGCAACGTGGGCAGCTCAACGCGTTGGGCACCGTCGCGCTGTCGCGCGCGCGAAGCCGCGTAGCTGCGCAACCAGGCCGCCCCCACCGCCAGCGTCGCACCGGCCAGCAATACATCCCATGAGCCGGCGGCACCCGGCAACGCCGCCATCAGAAACCACAGCGCGCTGGCCACCAACATCATCGCACGAGTCACCCGACCGGTGTGCTCGAGGTACGCTCCGTGTACCGCGCCCAGAATCGCCCCGCCAAAGGCCGCGACAGGAAGCAACAGCCACATCCGGGCCGATCCACTGCTGCCGAAACCCGACGCCCAGAGCAGCGGGACCAACAGCATCACCAACCCCATCAGCGGCAAGTCGAGCGCCAGCACCGACACCGCGCCAGCGCCCACGCGTACACGCGGCCGAAGCGCCACAAAGAGCATCGCGCCCACCGCGGCTCCCAGCCCGTTGGTGAAAATGTCGAACAGCGACGTGAAGCGACCGGGCAAAAACAGTTGCCCACCTTCAATCAATCCGCTGAACAGTGCCCCGAACGCCCCGGCCACCCACCACGGCAACTGCCGGCTGCGTCCGAGCACGGACTGACCTACCAGCCCCAACGGAATGAACATCACCACATTCAACAGCAAGTCAGACCAGGTCCAGACGCTGGTCACACCGTGTTGGGGACCGGTGGCAAAATCAAACGGCGCCCAGGTGATGAGTAACGTCGCCACCGCCAGGTACAGCAGCACCGCGAGCCCGAGCTGACGTCCTGTGCGCGAGCCCTGTTCGGCCACGTCCGGCCACGCGTCCTGACGTTCGGCCGGTGCAGCGTGCGCAACCACGTTGGCGGGAAGTTCGACTTCGATGTCCGGGGGGGCGGGCCAAGGGCCCGGGGCGAGCAAATGCATGCGTGGAGATATCGGCGCCTGCCTGCCGGATGTTGAGGAGTCCGTGCATTTCCCGCATACTGCGACAGCGCGGCCACGATCCGCAGCACTCGTGGCACATCGATGGCGCCTCTGTTTGACTCAAGCCAAAAGCTTCAATGCGAGTGTTAACTTCATCTGCACTCGGTGCGTCCACGGCGACAATGCTTGGCCTTGTGCTGCTGGCCGCGTGTGCACAACCGGGTGACAGCCCGGCAACCGATTCCTCGCAAAACAGCTCGGCATCAGCGGTGCCTGGGCGCGATCTGGCCGCGCTCAGTGAAGCCGCCAGCTGGCGCGGCGAAATCCCCTGTGCGGATTGTTCTGGCATCCTCACCACCATCACCCTCTACCCCGACGGCGGCTTCCGCGCTGAGGGCGCGTACCTCGGCACCAACGGCGGTGGAGACACGGTGGCGGCTGCACTCGGCCGTTGGACCTTCGATCAGGCGCGCGAGACTGTGCGCCTGCAGGGAAGCATGGAGGCGCCTCAGCTCTACGCGGTCGACCCGGACGGTGCACTGCGATTGCTCGATTCGCGTGGCAATGACATCAGCTCCAACCTCAACTACCGCCTGGCGCCAATAAGCGTGCCCGCTGCGCTCACGCATCCGGCACGGGTGACCGGTGCGTTTCGCTACCTCGCCGACGCGGCCACTTTTGTCGAATGTCGCAGCGGGCTGCAGTATCCGGTGCACATGCGCGCCGACTTCCCGTCGCTCCAGCAGGCCTACGCAAATGCAGGCGGCAGGGGACAACCCCTCGGGGCACGCCTGAGCGCGCACCTGGACACTGCTCCGGCCATGGAAGGCGACGGCACAGAACTGGGGATAGTTGTTGATTCTGTGCACCGTGTGAGCGCCGACGACGGCTGCGCGGCACTGCAAGTGCTTGACAGCGTGGCAGACACCGAGTGGCGCCTGATCGCCCTCACCAGCGCCGACAGCGCCGACGGCGAACCCATGCCCGTGAGCGACCGCTCTGACGCCGGCTTTCTGTGGGACACCGAAAACTCGCGACTCTCCGGCTCAGGCGGCTGCAACTCATTCACCGCCCGCGCGGTGTTTCGCGGAACGACGCGTGTTGGTGGCGCTGCCGCGGCGACCAAACGGTTTTGCAACCCACCAGAGCTCATGGACATCGAGCAGCGCTTCTTCGAGCTACTCGGCGCCGACGTAGCTGTGCGGTTGCAGTCAGAGACGCTGATCTGGAGTCGCGGCCCGCGCGATGTGGCCCGCTTTGTCGAGCGCCCGCGGTAATCGGACAGATCAACGGACAGAGGAGCTCACAAGCTGACGCGCGATAGCGTCAGCTCAACGTGACTCGGTCCTTCGCGTAGTTTGAGAGTTGCACTCTCCTCCTACACGACTGCTTATGCCTGTGTCTCTTCGTTCGTTCAGCGCCCTGTCCTTTGGGCTGCTCCTGAGCCTTCCCGCCCACGCGCAAGGTGGTCGTGATGCCGCTACCGCGTCGGCGGATACTGCCGCCAGTGGTGACTCCACCGCCGGCCGCCTGCCCATTGGCAGCCTGCGCTTTCGCAGCATCGGTCCCGGCAGCACGTCGGGTCGCATCAGTGATCTGGCCATCCATCCGGGCAATCCGGCACTTTGGTATGTCGCCACGGCGTCGGGTGGTTTGTGGAAGACAGAAAATGCGGGTGTCACCTTCGACCCCATTTTCGACAATCAAGGCTCGTTCTCGATCGGTGCCATCACGCTCGACCCCAACATCCCGAGCACCTTGTGGGTGGGTTCCGGCGAAAACAACTCGCTGCGGTCAGTCGCGTACGGCGACGGCGTCTACAAGTCCATCGATGACGGACGCACGTTCGAAAATGTCGGCCTCAAAAACAGCGAACACATCGGCCGTATTCTGGTTGATCCGCGCAACAGCGATGTGGTGTATGTCGCGGCGATTGGTCCACTCTGGTCGGGCGGAGGCGATCGCGGTTTGTACAAGACGGTAGATGGCGGCAAGAAGTGGGAGCGTATTCTTGGCGACACCGCGTGGGTTGGCGTAAACGATGTGCAAATGGATCCGCGCAATCCGGACCTGCTGATTGCCTCCACGTTCCAGCGACAGCGGCGCGTGTGGGGGCAGATTCACGGTGGTCCAGGCTCTGGCATACATCGCTCTCTCGACGGTGGCAAAACGTGGACGCGTTCGCGCACGGGTTTGCCAAGCGGAGATCTGGGACGCATCGGACTGGCCAACTCGGCGGCCGACCCCGATGTGTTCTACGCCGTAATCGAAGCCAATGGCAACAGCGGCGGTTTTTATCGGTCAAAGAACAGTGGTGCAAGCTGGGAACGCATGAGTTCGCAGACGGGACTCGGTTTGTTTTATCTGGAGATCTTTCCCGATCCGACCAATGTTGATCGCGTCTATCTGGTGGAAACGAATACGTCGGTGAGCAACGACGGCGGCGCTACGTGGAGCCGCGTGCCCTCGCGCGACAAACATGTGGACGATCACGTGGTGTGGGTGAATCCCGCCAACGCCGACCATATCATGATCGGCTCCGACGGTGGATTGTACGAATCGTTTGATCGCGGCGACAATTGGCGCTGGTTCAGCAACCTGCCGCTTACGCAGTTTTACACGGTTGCGCTCGACAATGCAGAGCCGTTTTACAACGTGTACGGCGGTACGCAGGACAACAACACGCTTGGCGGTCCGTCGCGCACAACCAATGCCGCAGGTATTCAGAACTCGGACTGGACCACGATTGTCGGCGGTGACGGCTTCCGTGCACAAATCGATCCTACCAATGCAAACATTGTGTACGCCGAGTCGCAGAACGGTGGCATGGTGCGTCATGATCGACGCACAGGAGAAAACATTTCCATTCGCCCGCAGCCGGCGCCCGGCGAGCCGGCCTCGCGCTGGTATTGGGATACACCAATCCTGATCTCGCCGCACAACAACGAGCGCTTGTACGTTGGATCGCAGGTGTTGTGGCGCAGTGATGATCGCGGTGATTCGTGGCGCGCCGTCAGCGGCGACCTCACGCAGGCGATTGATCGCAATCAGCTCAAAATGATGGGCCGTGTCTGGGGCTCAGACGCCATCGGCAAATGGTCCTCCACATCGTACTACGGCACCATTCTCGCGATCAGCGAGTCACCGCGTCAGGAAGGCCTCATTTACGTGGGCACCGACGACGGCTTGGTGCAGATCACCGAAGACGGCGGCACCACGTGGCGCAAGGTGTCCAGCTTTCCCGGTGTCCCCGATACCACGTACGTGCAGCGCGTATTTGCATCACAGCACGACGCCAACACGGCGTATGCGGTGTTCAACAACCATCGGTCAGGCGATTTCAAACCGTACATCGTCAAGACCAGTGATCGTGGACGCACGTGGACGAACATCAGCAGCAACTTGCCGCAGCGCGGATCAGTCTACGGCTTTGTCGAAGATCCCAAGGAGCCACGTCTGCTCTTTGCCGGTACTGAGTTCGCGATGTTTGTGAGCACCAATGGCGGTGAGTCGTGGACGCGCATGCGCGGCGGCCTGCCCACCATTCAGATGCGTGACCTGGCCATTCATGCGCGCGACGATGATCTGGTTGTCGCCACGTTTGGCCGCGGGTTCTATATCCTCGACGACCTCGCACCACTGCGCACACTCGTGCAGCAACCGGCGTTGCTGCAGGCCGAAGGCACGTTGCTTCCTGTCACGCGAGTATCAATGCACATGATGGCTCGCGCCAGCAACACCGGCTCGTGGGGTGCGACGCATTACTCGGCACCTAATCCACCAACGGGCGCCACCATTTCGTACTTGTTGCGCACCACTCCGCGTTCATTGCGGGCCGAGCGCATGCGCCGCGAGCAGGCCGCAGCACGACGCAACGCCGATGTGCCTCAACCCACGCTCGATGATCTGCGCGCCGAAGATGCGCAGGTGCCACCTGTGGCAATGCTCACCATCACCGATGCTGCCGGCGTCGTAGTACGACGTCTCGAAGGACCCGCCAGCGCCGGCATGCACCGCGTACAGTGGGATCTGCGATACAGTGGCATGGCACCGGTTACCGGAGCGGGCGATGGCAACAGCCGCGGACCGCTTGTCATTCCCGGCACGTACACCGTGTCGCTCTCCGTGAGGCAGCCTGACGGATCGGTGCGTGACTACGGCAGCACCAGCATTGCCGCTGAGCCCACCGCCGGCATGACCAGCACAGTGGCCACGTCAGAAGAGGTACTGCGTTTCCGTCTGGCCACGGCCGAGTTGCAACGTTCTGTCATGGGCACCGTTGCACTGCTCGGCGACATCACCACACGAGTACGCGCGATCCAGGCAGCACTTGAGCAAACGCGAGTCCCCAGCGATTCCGCGCAGCGCGACGCACGCTACCTGCTGCGCAAACTCGACAGCCTGGAAACGGACATGACGGGCGACAACATCAACGGGCGGCTGTCCGAAGCGTCGCCACAGGGTTTGGTGGGGCGACTGAACGACGTGGTCGGTGGACATTGGGGGACCAACAACGCCCCAACGGGTACCATGCGTCAGCAGTACGACATTGTGGCCCGCGACTTTCCGCCGTTGCTGGCCCGACTGCGCGCGATCATTGATACGGACCTCAAGGCGCTCGAAGCACAAGCAGACGCACTGGGCGCGCCGTGGACTCCTGGTCGCATTCCCGGCACCCCACAAGACTGAGTATGCGCGATTATCGATTTCAAGCCGACGAAGACAGCATTGAGGTGTTCCGTCTGCTGCGTGGTGCATGGCGCGATGTGCTGGCCACCGAACGTGCGGTCAGGGTACGCCTCGCCGACGGTTCGGCGGTACAGGTCAACGTTGAACGGCACGACATTGAGCCGGGGTTCGCGGCCACCTGCATTGTCGCGGACCGTATCACTGGTGAACTCGCGCATCGGCAGATGCTCAAAGCCAAGCGTTTTGAGACGCCAGACCTTGGGCTCGGCGGCAATGATGTGGCGTTGTTCACTGGGGCCACATGGCTGGCGTCGGCTGCCGTGCAGTCGTCCGATACACGCGTTGATGTGTCTGGAATGGAGGCCATCGTGCAGCAGATCGGTACGCCCGCAGACATTCCAACAGACGCTGAAGCGGTATGCATTACGCACGATGCCATTGTGATTGCATCGCCTGTCGGAACCGGTTGTCTGATTCGTATTGCCTCGGTGGCAGGGAAGCTCGAGGTCATCACCGATCGCGCCGTTATTGCAGCCTTTCTCACTACGCGCTCGTACAGCAGCGGCACCTCAGACGATGAGCCTGATGAGGGTGATCACTCGGCTGCCGAAGACAGCTGAAGGCGCACCGTACCTGACCGTTATGGCAGACCCACCGCTCCACTCTCCCACTTCTGCGACCATCCACTGACATGCCTTTACGTAAACGCAACCGCAACATGCGATATCTCGCTGGAGTCGCCACCGCATGCTTTGGCTTGGTAGCCGTCAGCGCTCCGCTGTTCGCACAGGCCGCCGCTCCGGCACAGCAACGTGCACCCGTTGAATGGACTGTCCCCACCAACGCGTATTTTCCCGCTGCGGGCAACAACTGGGAGAAGCGATCGGCGCGAGCGGTGGGCATTGATTCGGCCAGATTGGCCGAGGCCATTCAGTTTGCAATTACCAACGAAAGCCGCGCGCAGCGCGATCTCGAAATGGCCCACTACCAGTCATTCGGTCGCGAGCCCTTTGGCGACGCCGTTGGCGAGTTTGCGCCGCGTGGCGATCCAGCAGGCATGATCGTACGCAATGGATACATCGTAGCCGAGTGGGGCGATGTGGATCGCGTTGACATGACGTTCAGCGTGTCCAAGAGCTTTTTGTCAACAACGGTAGGTCTCGCTGTTGACCGCGGCATGATTCACGATGTCAATGATCGTGTTGCGCCGTACGTGCCGTTTGTTGTCTCACTGCATCCCGCCGGTACCGGACTCGGTGCAGACCGTCCAATGCGCGGCAATCAGCTCACGCCGTTTACCGGTCCACACAACAGCACCATCAAATGGGACAACCTGTTGCGCCAGACGAGTGACTGGGACGGTGTGCTGTGGGGCAAGCCGGAGTGGGCGGACCGACCGGACCGCGACAACAGCACCTGGCTGACCCGGGAGCGCAAAACGCCGGGTTCGGTGTACGAGTACAACGACACCCGTGTGAACCTGCTCGCGCTGGCCGCGACAAACGTGTGGCGCAAGCCGCTGCCCGAAGTATTGCGCGAGCACATCATGGATCCCATTGGGGCATCCAACACGTGGCGCTGGATGGGATACAAAACGTCGTACGTGCTGATTGACGGGCGTGCGGTTGAGGTGGTGAGCGGCGGCGGTCATTGGGGCGGTGGCATGTTTATCAGTGCGCGGGATCAGGCGCGGTTTGGTCTGCTCACGCTGCGCCGTGGCCAGTGGAAGGGGGAGCAGTTGCTGAGCGACGCGTGGGTCAAGTTGGCCACCACGCCCACCGTACCAGAGCCCACGTACGGTTACATGAACTGGTTCCTGAACACCGACGGGAAATATCTGGCAAGCGCCACCCCCAAGACGTTTGCGCACGTAGGAAACGGTACCAACATCGTGATTGGCATTCCCGAACACGACCTGCTGATCGTCGCGCGCTGGATCAACAACGGATCGGTTGACGGTCTGGTGCAGCGCGTGTTGGCGGCTGTGCAGTAGCGCACGGGTAGAGCACCGCACCACGAGTGCACGCTGAAGTGCACGAGCAGTTCAACAATTCATTTGAGCGCATCATGTCACGCACCCAACGTATTGCAACGCTTGCAGTTTTTCTTTCATTTTTTTCGCTGACCGATCCGCTTGCTGCCCAACCGACAACTGGTCCTGTCATTCAGTCCGGTGGCGCCGTTTTTGATGTTCCCAACCCCACCTTCGTAACGCCGCTCAATATTGATTATCGCGTTGTATACGAAATCAACCGCGGTGCCACCGATGCACCGGCCGGTGAGCGCGCCACACCCAACGATCAGCTCAACACCGTAGCGCGCTTTCTGAACATGCACGCGCGCGCGGGTGTGCCCGCTGAACGGGTGCGCCTGGCGGCGGTAGTGCACGGCACCGCCGGCAAAGACCTGCTGGACGACGAGACATACCGCGCGCGCTACGGAACGGCCAATCCCAGCGCCACGCTTATCAAAGAGTTGCTCGGCGCCGGCGTACAAATCATCCTGTGCGGACAAACATCGATGGGCCGTGATGTGCCCCGCGATCATCTTATTCCGGGCGTGCAGTTGGCACTTTCAGCAATGACGGCTTTGTCTGTGCTCCAGGCCGATGGTTATCGTCTCAACCCATGGTGATATGAACAAGCAGCTGGTAATGCGGTGCCAAACGGTTGTCGGATTACTGCTGCTGGCCGTGCAGATTGGTGGTTGCGCCTCTGTTTCGCGGCCACGTGTGACTGTGGCCGATGTCGCCGCGGACGCCGGTGTTGCCAGGCGTGAGCATGCAGCAGTGCGTGACTCGATGCTTGACCGTCTGGTACGCCGCGTGAAGTCCGGTCCTGACAACACACTCGATATTTTGCTGCTCTCCGGTGGCGGGCAGCATGGTGCCTATGGCGTCGGATACCTGCGCGGCTGGGCGTCGCGCGACTCCAATCCCATGCCCTCCTTTGACCTCGTCAGTGGCATCAGTACTGGCGCTTTGCAGGCGCCGTTTGCTCTGCTCGGCACACCCGCGGCGCTCGATACCATTGCCTCGCTCTACCGGGCCGCCGCCGACCGCATCGCGCCCACGCTCGACTGGTGGTTCTGGCTGCGACGCACCGGTGGATTTGTGAACACGGAGCGCTACGAACGTTCGATTGCGTCGGTCATGAATCAGGGAATGCGCACCGCACTGTTGGACGAGTTCGCCGATGGCCGTCAGCTGCTGCTCTCTACAGCCGATATGGATCTGGGCATCGGTCGCATCTGGGATCTTGAAGCCGCACTTCGGCGCGACTCAGCGCCTCTGGAACGGGCGCGCCTGTTGATGTACACAGCCACCGCCATCCCCGGCATATTTCCTCCGCGTATGATTGACGGACACGTACACAACGATGGTGGCATCATCTCCAACATCCTGCCGCTGCTCTCGCTGGAGGACTTTCGCGAGTTGGCGGTCCGTTTGCGTGCGGCCGGTGTGCAGGGAAACGTGAATGTACGTTTGTTTGTCATCATGAACATCTGGACGCATGCGCCAGTGCGCGTGCTCAAGCCATCCAATCGTGGTGGTATCAGCGGTCGCAGCAACGAAATGTTGTTCTGGGCGGCGCAACCGCACGCACTGCAGCGATTGCAGGAGCTGTCGCGTGCCGTTTCAGCCGACGTGGACGGACTGCAGATGCAGGTGCGCATTGCACAACCGTCCGCCTCATTGGCCACTGAGCCGGGGGCAGACAAGCTGTTCAACCGCGATTGGATGCAACGATTGGAGCAGATCGGTTACGATCAGGCGCGCAGTAGTTCACCTTGGGATAGCGTGACGTCTTCGTACGAACGCCCCATTCGGCCCTGAGGCGCCGACTCTGACTATCGATCCTCTGATCTGGTCCATGAACACTCAAGTCGCCGGAAACACCGTCGCCGAGTGGCTGATCGCGCTCGGCATTGCCATAGCAGTTGTCATTGCACTCTTGGTGGTACGAGGCTTCGCTGTCTCGCGCATCAAGTCGTTGGCCGACCGCACCCACACCCGCGTGGACGACCTGATCGCCGAAGTGCTGGCCCATACACGCACCTTTTTCCTGATCGCGGTCGGTATCGGCGTGGCGAAGGCGTGGGTGGACATCACCCCTGAGTGGACTGGTCGGCTCCGCTCGGCGCTCGTGATTGCATTCTTTGCACAGGTGGGGCTGTGGGGCACGGCTGCCGCCCGGTTTTTGCTCGACAACTATCGGCGCGACAAGCTGCAGAGTGATCGCGGTGCGGCCACTATGGTGGGGCTGCTGCAGTTTCTGATTGTGCTGCTCGTGTGGTCGGTGGTACTGCTGTTGGCCCTCGACAATCTGGGCGTCAATATCACGGCACTCGTGGCCGGACTCGGCGTGGGTGGTATCGCCATCGCGCTGGCGGTGCAGAACATCCTGGGCGATCTGTTCGCCTCGCTGGCAATCATTCTCGACAAACCATTTGTCGTCGGTGATTTTATCAAAGTGGGCGACGAGGTCGGCACTGTTGAACACATCGGCCTCAAAACCACACGTGTAGCCAGCATTACCGGTGAACAGCTGGTGTTCTCCAACGCTGACCTGCTCAGCGCACGCATTCGTAACTTTGCGCGCATGCAGGAGCGGCGTATTCTGTTTACGCTGGGCGTCACCTACCAAACGCCACGCGCTGACCTGGAACGGATTCCACAGCTCATCCGCCAGGCCATTGAGGCACAAAATAACGTTCGCTTTGATCGCAGCCATTTCAGCAACTACGGCGCGTTCTCACTCGATTTTGAGTCGGTGTATTTTGTGCTCACGCCAGCGTACGATCAGTACATGGATGCACAGCAAAGCATATACTTGCGCATCCATCAGGCGTTTGAGACTCATGGCATCGAGTTTGCCTATCCCACGCAGTCGCTGTTTCTCACACGAAGCAAACCTGATCAATCGACGGAGCAGGAAATGAACAACCAGGTCGAAGCTGACCGTCCCGGCCTCGGTGTTCGCTAGCCAACCAGCAGGCGTGTGCCCACCCAGAGTGTCAGCACCGCCGCTGCAGCAATACCCAAGGTTGCCACAGCCGCGCGTGTGAGTTCACTGCGAGCCTCCTGCCGTGTACGGTCGTCTGTTGCGGGCCACACACCCATCGGTGACACCGCGCGCACAAAGGTTGCCGTTGATTCCGCCGGTGGTGCTGACACAAGCGCAATCGCGACCAGCATGGCCACGGTGCTGGACGCTGCAATCACAATGAGTTGTGTTTCATATGTGCCCCAGTTGGTCTGCCACATTATCATCGCGGCACCAAGACCTGCTACCGCCCCAGCCAGCTCGGCCTCGGCGGTCATGCGCCACCACAACCAACGCAGCATGGTGGGAACGCCCAGCGCTGCACCAAGTGCCGCCACCCAGCGCCACGCCTGTTCAATGCGCTCAATCTGAAACGCCACCAACACCGCGCCAACGGCAAACACCACCACCGCGCTGCGCGCAATCAATACTTGTGCGCTGCTTGACAGTTCAGGCTTGAACCGCAGCGCCACGTCACTCACCACATACGACGCACCCCAGTTGAAGTGCGTATCAATGGTGCTCATGAATGCCGCAAGCAGGCTCACCACCAGCAAGCCAAAAACACCAGGCGGCAGCAGATGAATCATGAGCGCCGGATACGCCATTTCGCGGTCGGCTTCGACCAGTGAACCGAGGCTTTCACCCAGAACTGCCTGCTCGCTTCCCACCGGAAGAATCACAAGAGCCGCGAGGGCGACCATAATCCACGGCCAGATACGCACGCCGTATTGCAGCACAAAAAACAACCCGGCCGCCTTTTGCGCATCGTCTTCGCTGCGTGCCGTGTTAAGCCGCTGCTGCAGATATCCACCACCGTCGGCGGGTACGTTCGCGTACGATTGCACGAGCAGGTACGCACCCAATCCGAATGCGCCCATACCAATCGCCGACACCCAGTCCGACTGCATGCTGGGGAACAACTGTGTATAGCTGAGCGCGTCATTGCCGTACGCGTTGCGCAACCCGTCCAGTACACCGCGCTTGCCTCCCGCATGAGACCAGGCAACGACAGCCAGCCAGATACTGCCCGCGAGTCCGAGCACAAACTGGAGCCAGTCGGTGCGAATCACACCGCGGATTCCACCCTTCGCCGAGTACTCAGCGACCAGCAGCACCAACAGAATAACGGTGACTGCTTCGGATGGACCGCCGAGTGCGGATTGTGCGGGCACTACGGTACCGACGGCGGTGACCAGCCACGGTGCCCATTCGTCCCAACGCACCAATGGCTGCACAATCTTGCCCATCGCGCGCAGCACCCAGCCCAA
>JBBSPO010000011.1:0-28304 GCA_038258695.1 Gemmatimonadales bacterium
ATCGGTGGACTTGTACACGCCGTCGCCATAGGTGGATGACTGTCCGCGAATCGCGTGTTCACCCATGCCTACATAAATCACGTTATGATCGGACGGCGCCACGGCAATCGCTCCCACGCTCCCGGTTTTGAACACACCGTCTGAAATGTTGCGCCACGTGTTGCCGGCGTTGTCGGTGCGCCAGAGACCGCCGCCCGTGTAGCCAGCGAAATAGGTGAGTGGCATGGACGTGACACCCGTAACGGCCACACTGCGTCCGCCTCGCGACGGACCGATGTTGCGCCACGGCAGCGCGGCGATCTCGTCGAGCGCAGAGCTCGGCGCAGTGCCAGGCGTTGTCCCAGCGGCTGTGCCGCGCGCTGTCGCTGATGGCGCGGTCTGAGCGCGCAGCGCATCCGCCGACGTGACGACATCAGCGGCCAAGAACACCGCGAGCGTGAGCAGGAAACGACGCATGGCTGGTGAGTTCCGGTGAGAGTGGGTGAACGAAATGATCGTCGGACTACAGGATGTACTTGCGCAGGTCTTCGTCTTCAACAATCGCCTTGAGACGTGAAATTACGAGGTCTGACGTCACGGCAATGTCTTCCTTGCCGCGATCGGGCAGCTCGTACAACACATCTTCGAGCAACGTGGTCATGACCGTGTGCAACCTTCGCGCACCGATGTTTTCCATGCGCTCGTTCACCACGGTGGCAATGCGCGCGATCTCCCTGATTCCGTCGTCCGTGAAACTCAGCGACGCGCCTTCAGCCTCCACCAGCGCCGCGTATTGCTTGGTGAGCGCGTGTTCAGGATCAGTGAGAATGCGCACAAAATCCGCTTCGGTGAGTGGCTTGAGTTCCACCCGGATCGGGAAACGTCCTTGCAGTTCGGGAATCAGATCGCTGGGCTTGGACACATGAAACGCTCCGGCCGCGATAAACAGCACATGGTCGGTTTTCACCATACCGTATTTCGTGCTCACGTTGGAGCCTTCCACAATGGGCAACAAATCACGCTGCACACCTTCGCGCGACACGTCCGGACCACCACCGCGTGCACGTTCGCCAGCAATCTTGTCTACTTCGTCGAGAAAAATGATGCCCAGTTTTTCGACGCGTTCCAGCGCATCAGTGGTGACATCGTCGTGATCAATGAGTTTGTCGCTCTCTTCATCGAGCAGAATGCGACGCGCTTCGGCGAGTTTGACCGTACGCTTCTTCTTGCGTTTGGGCATCATGTCGCGCAGCCAGTCCGACAAGCCTTCCATCCCGTCCGGCGCGCCACCGGGCACCGCCTGCCCGGGAATCATCGGTCCGGGCTGCAGCACTTCAATCTCTACTTCGCGCCCGTCGAGCTGTCCATCAATAAGCAGCGCGCGCAGCTTCTCGCGGGTGCGCTTGTACCGCTCGACGACCGCATCCTCCTCGGGTGAACGGGTCACCGATCCCGTCGCTGACACGGTAAAGACGCCAGCATCAGCCGGCGTCGGAGATGGCGCCTGTTCGGCTCCCTGACCAAACTCAGCCGGTGGCGTGGGCGACGCGGCAGCTGCGGGCGGCGTGGCCGAGGACGGACCACGTCGCGCCACGACCTCAGGCGGCGGCGGCAGCAACAAATCCAGCAGCCGATCGTCAACGCGTTCGTTGGCCAGATCCTCGACCTCCGTTTCGCGCTCGGAGCGCACCATATCAATGGCGTTTTCCACCAGGTCGCGCACCATCGATTCCACGTCGCGCCCCACGTAGCCCACCTCGGTGAACTTGGAGGCTTCGACCTTCACAAACGGAGCCGCCGCCAGCTTGGCCAGCCGACGCGCGATTTCGGTTTTGCCCACACCGGTGGGCCCGATCAGAATGATGTTGTTGGGCGAGATTTCGTCGCGAATGGCCTCGGGGGCACGCTGGCGTCGCCACCGGTTGCGCAGCGCAATGGCGACGGCCTTTTTGGCGTCATCCTGGCCCACGATATAGCGATCAAGTTCAGCCACAATCTGTCGTGGCGTGAGATCGGCGAGACGGGCAATGGCTTGTTCAGTACGAGCTGACGGCATAGGGCATCAATGCGAAATCCGCCGGTCGCAGAAACTCTGGCGAACGGCGCAGCGTGAAGTTCCGAGTGTCAGGTTGACGGCTCGAGGACGGTGATGTTGGTATTGGTATACACACAAATCTCGCCGGCGATGCGCAGTGCGCGCTCAACAATCTCGCGTGGCGGGAGATCGGTTTCAGCGACCAGCGCACGGGCTGCCGCCAACGCGTACGATCCGCCGGAGCCGATGGCCAGGATGCCATCGTCGGATTCGATGATATCACCCGTGCCCGACACCATGAATCCGTGCTCCGCATCGGCCACAATGAGCAGTGCTTCGAGCCGTCGCAGCACACGGTCGCTGCGCCAATCCTTGGCCAGCTCCACCGCCGCGCGCGGCAGGTTGCCGGGAAAGCGCTCCAGCTTTTCCTCAAACTTTTCGAAGAGCGTGAGCGCATCGGCCGCCGAGCCGGCAAAGCCGGACAGCACACGCCCACCCTTGAGGGCGCGCACCTTCACGGCCTTGGACTTCATGACGGTGTCGCCCACCGACACCTGGCCGTCGCCGCCGAGGGCGAGCTTGCCATCACGACGGACGGCGAGAATCGTTGTAGCGCGAATACGTGGCAAGTTGCTCATGGGTGAAACATACGCACGGTCCACAGTGGGCGAAGGGGCATGCATGTGCATAGATTCTTGGTGGCCGCACCCATCGACTCGTCGGCGACGCTTCCAGCCGGCCGCGCCGCATTGCCCGGAGTGATTGACATGACCAGTGCCGCAGGCAAACCCAAAATCGCATGGTTGGTGAACCTTTTTGGCGACCCAACCACGCAACACGATCACGGCGCAGCCATGTTGCGCGCGCTGGTAAACGGACTGGATGGCGATGTGATCCCGGTGTATTGCCTTGATGACGACGCGGACCTGGTCGCCGATATACCAGACGCAGAGCGGCCGGAATACGCCAAGGCCAGACTGCGTGCGCTGCTTGGCGAACATGATCTGCCAATCGGTGAGGCGATTGTCATATCGCAGCAGGCGGGCGCGTCGGTTAGGGATCGGGCCATGGCGCTGAGCAAGGTTATTGAGGAAGCTGATGTGCTGCTCACATTTGTGCACAGCCATACTTACAGTACCGTCGATCGATTTGTACTTGGCAGCTTTACGGAGGCTTTTTTCGAGTGCTCCACGCGACCGGTGCTGGTGCTCAACCCCAAGGCCACAGTGCCGGCGGCCATCGACCGAATTGTGTTTGGTACAGACCTCAGCAAGAGTGCGTCTTCAGCCTTCGGCGTCCTGCTACCGTTTGCCCGCGCGCTGGGTGCGCAGCTCCGGGTGGAACATCAGGTGACGGTGCGTGAGATGTCGTTCTTCATGAAGGGTGAAGCATCGCGCAAGCAGTACGACGAAGAGCTGGCGACGTTCCGCGCGCACGCCGAGAAGGCGATGCAGCCGTTACTCGTTGCAGCAGAAGCGGCAGGAGTGTCGGCAACGTCGGCGGTGGAGTTCGAAAGCGCGTCTACCACTCCGGCAGAAGGGCTCGAGGAGCGCGCCAAAGACTCGAAGGCGTCGATGATCTGCGTACCTGAACACGGCGACCACAAACGACCGGGCAACTTTGGCAGCACTACGCTCTGGCTGGTCCGCAACGCGACGCTGCCGGTGCTGGTGATTCCCGTCTAAGCGCGCGGGTGAGCCTGACGGTACACTTTTTTGAGACGGTCCACGCTGGTGTGCGTGTAGATCTGTGTAGTGCTGATGCTCGCGTGGCCCAACAGCTCCTGCACGGCGCGCAGATCGGCACCGGCGTCCACCATATGTGTCGCAAACGTATGTCGCAGTGAGTGCGTGCTCAGCTCTGCGCCTTCGTCTACCGCAGACAGCAGGGCGGTCATGCCGTAATGCACCGCACGCGCACTGAGTCGGGTGCCGCGTTCGCTGAGAAAGAGTGCGTTCCGGTCAATCTTGCTGCTACCGGCGCCCTTGAGCCCTGACACCAGCTCGTCGCGTTTGGATAGATAGTTGCGAATGGCACGCTGCGCGTGTTCACCCAGCGGAACAATGCGCTCCTTGCGCCCTTTGCCGCGTACTTTGACTTGCAAGGACAGCAGGTCAATGTCGGGCAGGTCAATGCCGCGCAACTCCGACAAGCGCAGACCGCTGGAATAGAACAGCTCAATCATTGCCGCGTTGCGCACATCGGTAAATCGGCCGGACTGCGCGCGCGTACTTGCGTGCGTCATGAGCGTGTCTGCCTGCGCCCGATCGAGATACGCCGGCAGTGTGCGCGCCAGTTTGGGCGACCCAACGGCACGCGCCGGGTTCACCTCCACACGTTCGTCGCGGTGCATCCAGCGGTAGAACGACCGCACCGTTGACAAGCCGCGCGCCAGCGAGCGTTTGGCCAGGCCGGAGCGGGACAGGTGCGCCAACCACCCGCGCAGATCCTGTCGCGTGAGTGCATCCCAACGCCAGCCTTCCACACCACGCGTCTGTCCAAGCCACGCGCAGAGGTTGCTCAGATCCCGCCTGTACGCAATGAGCGTATTGGGCGACAGATCGCGCTCTTTGTGCAGATGCTCCAAGAACTCTTCGACATCATTGGGCAGCAGTTCACTCGCGGGGTTGACCGCCGCACCGTCAGCGGAGCTGTCGCGCGGCGAGGACGGGCTCACGCCGGAACGGTCTCCGCCGCGTGCTGATACGCAGGGGTAATGTCGTGCTCGCGCATCCACTCACTCATCGCCTGCAATGCACGTTCAGCGTAGCGCTCGCGCTTGAGCTGTTTGTCGCGCACGGGCGTGTCGAGTTCGTCGAGCAACCCAAAGTTGGCGTTCATCGGTTGAAAATGTTTGGGCTCCGCCTCACGCATGTAGCGGTAGAGCGCGCCAAGCATGCTGTGCACCGGCGGCGTGATGGGCTCCGCACCGTGCAGCATGCGCGAGAGATTGATGGCGGCCAGCAGACCGGTAGCCGTACTCTCCGTGTAGCCTTCCACGCCGGTGAGCTGTCCGGCAAACAGCACACGCGTATCGTCACGCAGCGACAGATGCGGCGTGAGAGCGCCGGGCGCGTTGAGATACGTGTTGCGATGAATCGATCCAAAGCGCAGGAACTCGGCGTTCGCGAGCCCTGGGATAAAACGAAACACACGCGACTGCTCGGGGATGCGCAAACGCGTCTGAAATCCCACCAGATTCCACATGCGGCCGGCGCGATCTTCCTGACGCAACTGCACCACGGCCCAAGGACGTCTGTCAGTGCGAGGGTCGCGCAGACCAATGGGTTTCATGGGACCAAAACGCAGCGTATCGCGACCGCGACGGGCCATCTCTTCGGCCGGCATGCAGCCTTCAAAGTACGGCACCGCATCAAACTCCTTGGCCGTGAACTGATCACCGGCTACCAAGGCGTCAATGAATGCTTCGTACTCATCGCGCGTGAACGGACAGTTGAGATACGCACCCGCCGGATCGGCGCCGTCCATGGTTTCCTTGTCCCAGCGAGACTGACGGAACGCGATGTCACGATCGATGGACTCTTCGGCGATGATGGGCGCAATGGCGTCATAAAACGCGAGCGACTCAACACCCAGGCGTGTGCGAATGGACTCGGCCAGTGCATCGGCGGTGAGCGGACCGGTGGCGATGATGCCGGGTGACGGCAGCTCACTGATTTCTTCGCGGACCACCGTAATGCGTGGGTGCGCACTGATACGCTCGTGCACATTGGCGGAGAACACGTCACGGTCAACCGTGAGCGCGCTGCCGCCCGGCACACGGGCGGCGTCGGCGCAGGCCAATACCATGCTGCCGAGTGCGCGCATTTCGGCTTTGAGCAGCCCGTGTGCGTTGGTGGTCTCGGTGCTCTTGAACGTGTTGGAGCAGACGAGTTCGGCGAGTCGATCGGTTTTGTGCGCGGCCGTGCCACGCACCGGCCGCATTTCATGCAGCGCGACGTCGTGACCACGTTCGGCGAGTTGCCAGGCGGCTTCGCTGCCGGCGAGCCCGCCCCCGATAATGTGAACTGCATTTTTTAACGTCATGTCGCAATATACCGCGGGAAACGTTGGCGCCGCGCTGTTCGTGGCGCGGAGCCGCGATGTAACGGGCCCACGCCGTGTTGCAACGCGCTACAGATTGCCGACTACGCCACTTCGGCGGTTACCTCGGCGAGACCGGCTTCGTCGGGCGACGCCACATCCCATTCGTTGCTGCAGCTGAGGCACTTTCTGAAGTGACCACGCGACGCCTTGAACTTGGACTCGGCGCCCATGTAACCACACTCAGGGCATTTTTCCTTGACCGGCTTGTCCCACACCACAAAATCGCACGCCGGATAGTTCTCGCAGCCATAAAACGCCTTGCCGCGCTTCTTTGACCGCCGTTCGGCGATTTCTCCACCGTCCTTGGGACAGAACACGCCCGTGGGCATGGACCGCGTGCCTCGGCACTTGGGAAACTTCGAGCAGCCCAGGAAGTCACCGGAACGGCCATGGCGCACGACCATGAACTCGCCGCACTCCTGACATTTGTACTGCGTGAGTTCCGCAGGCTTGCGTTCGCCTTTAATGGGACGCGTGTACTTGCATTCTTTGGGATGATTTTCGCAGGCGACAAACGGCCCGAAGAATCCGCCTTTAGCAACAAGCTTCCCACCACAATCCGGACACTTGTCGGTTTTGAGCGCTGAGAGGTCGTGTGCTTCGGCGATGAGCAGATCGAGATCGTCGTCGTTGAGCGTTTTGTGAAACGGCTCCCAGAACTCATCAAGCGCTTTGTGCCAATCGAGATGCCCCTCTTCAATGCGATCGAGTTCGCCTTCCATTTGCGCGGTGAAGCCGACGTTGAAGACGGCCGGAAACTTCATCACCATGACCTTCTCCACCGTTTCGCCGAGCGGCGTGGGGAAGAATCGGCGTTGTTCCAGCATCACGTAGCGACGTTCGGCGAGCACGCTGATGATTGACGCATACGTAGACGGACGACCAATGCCCAGCCGTTCCAGCTCCTTAACCAGCGAGGCTTCGGAGAAGCGTGCGGGCGGCTTGGTGAAGTGCTGCGTGGGCAGGATAGCACTCACTGGCACCACAGTGCCCTGCTCCAGCACGGGCAGCGCCTGCTCGTCTTCAATGGCCTTCGCATCGCCTTCTTCGCGCGCTTCGCGGTAGAGCGCCAGGAAGCCCGGGAACTTGAGCACCGAGCCAGTGGCACGGAACAGGTAGTCGTGCCCCGCGCGCGGAATGTTGAAGTCTACCGTGGTGGTATCGAAGACTGCTGGTGCCATCTGCGACGCCATAAAGCGCTGCCAGATGAGCAGATAGAGTTTGTACTGATCCGCGGTGAGATAGCGCTGTACATCTTCGGGGCGACGCGACGGATCGGCTGGTCGCACGCCTTCGTGCGCGTCCTGCGCATTGGCCTTGGTGCTCGGGTAGAGCTGCGGCTGCGCGGTGAGATACTCGTCACCAAACTGCGCGCGCAACAGGTCGCGTGCCGCGAGCGCCGCGACTTCGGAAACACGCTCGGAGTCGGTACGCATGTACGTAATGAGACCGACGCCGCCTTCGTCACCGAGTTCGATGCCTTCGTACAGATCCTGCGCGAGTCGCATGGTGCGCTTGGAGCCGTAGCCCAGCTTTTTGGCTGCCTCCTGCTGCAGCGTACTCGTCTTGAATGGCTTGGCGGTGTTTTTGCGACCTTCGCGTTTTTTGAGCTCGGTGACCTGAAATGTTTTGACGCCGTCGAGATCCTTGAGAATCGCGTCGGCTTCTGCCTGCGTTCCGATCTCCGGTTTCTTGCCGTCAACATGATGCAGCTTGGCCGAAAACGGCTGCGCTTCGTGCGCGAGATCGGCCGCAATGCTCCAATACTCAACCGGTGTGAACGCACGGATCTCACGTTCGCGCTCCACGATGATGCGAAGCGCTACCGTTTGCACTCGGCCGGCTGACAAGCCTTTCTTGACCGTTTTCCAGAGTACCGGACTGGCCTTGTAGCCCACCAACCGGTCGAGCACACGTCGCGCCTGCTGCGCGTCTACGCGGTCGGTATCGATTTCGAGTGGACGGTCCATTGACGCTTTGACCGCGTCTTTGGTGATTTCGTGAAAGAGCACGCGACGAATGGGCGCTTCGACGCGCACGTTCTTGTTGCCCTGTGTGAAGTAGCTCGCCACGTGCCATCCAATCGCCTCTCCTTCGCGATCAGGGTCAGTTGCGATGAAGACTTCGCGCGCCACGCGGGCGTGCTTTTTGAGGTCAGTAAGGATGTCCTCTTTGCCTTCAATCGTGACGTAGTCAGGGGCAAAACCTTTGTCGATATCGATGCCCAACTTTTTGGCGGGCAGATCGCGCACGTGTCCGACGGTTGCCTTGACGGTGTAGCCACTGCCCAGATACTTGCCAATGGTTTTGGCCTTGGCCGGTGACTCAACGATGACCAGCGTCTTGCCCGACACCGGTGGCGTAGTGAGATCGACAAAGTTGGCGCCACGGCGCCCGGTGCGTGCGGCCGCCTTGCTGGCGGTTTTGCTGGCCGCCTTGCGCGGCGTCTTGGCCGCTGACTTCACAGCTTTTTTGGCGGCCGACTTTCGCGGGGCCGTTTTAGCAGCGGTACCGGCAGCCTTTTTCGCGACGGCAGTGGTGCCAGCGGTTTTAGAGGCGGTGGTTTTCCGTGCGGCTTTTTTTGCGGCTTTCTTGATTGCCATAGTGCGTCAGTGCAGCAAAGTGCGGTCGGAGGCTGACGCCACGGCGTCCAACCCGACTTCATCGGCCAGTGCCCGAATCTCGGGCACACCAATGCGACCATCTATATGAAAGAGTGCGCGCTCCACCAGCTGTTCAAAATCGAACTCGGATACGACTCCCGACTCATGCAACGTGATGAGGTAACCCCACGCATCAACCGTGAAGCGTCCCCGTTCGTGCGGCCCCTGCACCCGAACCGACGTTGATCGACCGGTGGCGACAGCCGCCGACGGCGCGTGTTCCGCCGTCACCGTCCCAACATCGTCGAAGTACAATGAAAGTACTTCACCAATTTCCTGCCGGTCCAATCCTCGCGACGCCAGAAAATGCTCGAGGTCCGCGACATCCGAGTCGGCAGAAAAAGTCGCACGCAGCGCCTCAAGCATTTGTCCCCAACGATCACGCATTATTGAAATCCTGAGTGTAGTGGTCGAGCACCAGCGCCAACACGCGCTGGATCACTTCTTCAATCGACACATCTTCTGTGTTTACCACGTAATCAGCGTCCGCGTAACGATCGGCCCGCTCACGCCAGAGGCGCTCCAACACAGATTCAGGGTCGGGACCAGTGAGCAGGGGGCGAATACTCGCATCCTGACGCAGTCTCGCCAAGGCTCCGTTCACAGAAACTGCGAGATGGATGATACATGCATCGGGGCGCACAAGTGCCAAAATGCCCGGAATCGTGGCCCATCCACCGCCCGGCGCCCACACCATTGGAGGCTTTTCCAGCAACTGCATCGTGAGCTGCTGTTCCATTTGCCGGAACGCAGTAACTCCCTGTTCAGCAAACAGTTGCGGGACTGTTCGACCGGTTTTCTGAGCCAGTTCGACGTCGAAATCGACAAAGTCACAACCCAGTTTTTGGGCAACGGCTCGCCCCACCGTGCTTTTGCCCGCGCCGGGCAATCCAACCAGAATTACCGGTGCAGCCAGATTCATGCGTTGCCAGGACGCTCCACCCGCTGATCGAGGCGCGCGAGGTATCCGGCCAGATTGCGCTGCACCTCCACCAACGAATCACCACCGAACTTCTCCAGCACCGCCTGGGCGCATACAAACGCTGCCATCGCTTCGGCAATCACGCCCATCGCCGGCACCGCGGTCACGTCGCTGCGTTCAGCGGCGGCGGAAGCCACATCGCCGGTGGCCACATCAACGGTGGCCAGTGGCTTCATAAGCGTGGCAATGGGCTTCATGGCCACGCGCACCACCAGTGGCTCTCCGGTAGTCATTCCACCTTCCAGTCCGCCCGCGCGATTGCTACGGCGACGCACGTGCCCTGTGGCCGTGCTACCGGGCGCTGGTTCGATTTCATCGTGTACTTCAGACCCCTTGCGGCGTGCGCTCTCAAACCCGAGTCCGATTTCGACGCCCTTCACGGCCTGAATCGACAGCATCGCCTGGCCCAGGCGGCCGTCGAGCTTCCGGTCCCACGATACATGGGAGCCAAGTCCCACGGGCAACCCGGTAATCACCACTTCGCAAATACCGCCCAGCGTGTTGCCCGCCTTCTTGATCTCATCGATGTGCGCGATGACACGCGCTTCTGCTTCGGGGTCGAGCATGCGTACGGCTGACGCGTCAGAGATGGCGTTGATGTCGTCTGGCCACTGGGCGGGCGGCACAGCATCGATACCACCCAGATGCGATACGTGCGATCCGATACGAACACCGAGTTCAGTGAGGAAACGCCGGCATACGGCACCTGCGGCCACACGTGCCGTGGTCTCGCGCGCCGATGCACGTTCCAGAATGTCGCGGGCGTCGTCGCGATCGTATTTGAGCACGCCCGTGAGGTCGGCATGTCCCGGCCGCACACGAGTCACCACCCGTTTACGCGGCGTGGTGGCGTCGCTGTCGCGCGGCGCGGGATCCATGATCTCGACCCAGTTCTTCCAGTCGCGATTGTGAATCAACATGGCCAGCGGCGAGCCGAGTGTTTGTCCAGCGCGTACGCCCGACTGAAACTCGATGCGATCGGTTTCGATCTGCATGCGGCGTCCGCGTCCGTAGCCCTGCTGACGGCGCGCGAGTTGCGCGTCAACATCGGCCGCGAGCAGCGGAACACCGGCTGGCATGCCCTCAAGAATGGCAACAAGCGCCGGTCCGTGTGATTCGCCGGCAGTGGTAAAACGCAACATAAGACGGGGCGGTTGGATCAGGGTGTAGCACGCGACCTCGAGATCGCGCGAACAAATGCACAACCCTTGTAAGGCAAGGGTGTGTGGATCAGGGGTTAACGTAATCAGTGCCACGGACCGTGCCTAACGCAACACGCCGCGCTCCCGAAAGGAACGCGGCGTGTTGGGCCCGCTGCCAGCGGATTGGCAGTGAGCGGGACATCTGTTTTCAGCCGCTTAGTTGCAGCTGCTGGTGAAGTTGTCCGGCAACTCGACCAGTGTCACACCGCGAATGGTTGCTCCCACGAGCACGATAGCACCATCGGAGCGCTGTGAGGCACGAACCGGACCAATGATCGGATCGCGGATTGGTACCGAAGCGACACGCTTGAAGCAGTAGCTGTCGTAGACTTCGATCACAGGTTCCGATGAGGCAACAAATGCCAGGCGTGTGTTCAGTGCGGGTGTGTTGACACCGGCATTGAGCGGATGGAAATCGAGGCCACCGGTGCTGCCGCGTGACTGGAAGATTCCCTGCAACCGCAGCGTGCGGTCAAAGACGTACGTGGAGTCGCCCTTGATAGCGGCCAGTTCGCCGTCAAAGTTGATGCCCACACCCTGAACACGGGCAAAGCTGTTGGCGATGTAGTCCGACACGTCCATGGAACGTGACACGCCGCGATCAATGACGGGCCGCGTGGGCGTGGGATCAAACCCTTGCAACGCGTCGTACATCATGCCTCGGCTTCCCAACACCGGTCCGCCTTCACCAATCACCGCGCGGCGGAAGTTTCCGGAGTTGCGAACGTAGGTGGTGTCACGGAACGCGAGCTGGTCAATGCGAATCACAATCGAGTAGTCGTAGAACGTGCCGTCAGGCAGTGGCACGCGCTGGCGATACGGCACCAGTACCGAGTCGCTGCCAACGCCACCGGCGGCGTAGCGCTCGATTTCAAGTGTGTCGGCGCGACCCTGCGTCTGACCGATGGCCTGCTCAAAGAACAGATGCGACGACTGACGCGAGAGGTTTTCCCAGCGCACCGTTCCACGGCTGCCAAACGGCGCGGACTGTCCGGGTGTAGGCGTGGTGGAGTACACCAGCACAACATCATCGCACGCCGAACCGGGCGCACTGCTGCCCTGACAGGTAGAAGCCAGGAACTGCGGACGGTCGGAGAAATCGTAGATGGTGCGCTGCGTAATGATTTCGTCTGTCTCGTCCGAGCGCACCGACGTCACGCTGTACGCAATGATGTTGGGCAACGGGTAGCGATACACTTCCTGGCCTGTGTTGCCACCGAGCAGGTTGACGTAACTGATCGTTGTTCCACCCGAGTTGGCAACGAGCAGCGTATCGCCCATTTCACCATCACGATTGCGCGGCCAGGCCGAGATACCCCAGGGGCGCGAACCAACGTTGATCGCCTGACGGAATGTCGAGTCGGCCAGGTTGTACACTTCGAGCTGGTTGCGCTCAATGTTGGAGAGATACAACCGGTTGTTGCGCGGGAAGAAAATAGCGTCAGCAATCTTTCCGCCTTCCGGCAACGGGCGTGTGTAGCCGGCCACGACCTGCGCCGTATCCACGCGTACCGCACCCGACGTAAAGCGTGCCACATCGCGACGGCCGTTGGCGTTCCGCGCAAAGCCCTGCACAATAACGGGCGTTGGGAAAGTCGTTACCGGAATGCGGACATTGAAGGTACGCACCAGGTTGCTGAAGCTGCCGTCTGACTGCACGGAGTCGGCGACGAGCAGTGCACCACCAAGTGTGCGTACTTCGTAGCCGAGGGCAATAACGCCCACCGGATCGGAGGCTGCAACGAACACTGTGTCGGTGACTTCAAGGCGACGTGCTACGCCACTGGTCACAATCGGAATCGTGTTGGCGTTCCCCGGACTCTGTACAGCATAAGCCACCGGGCTGCCAAGCACACGCTGATTCAGTGAGTCAGTGACAAACGGCGTGACCGTGAGAGAAGCACCCCTCACCGAGTCAGGCACCACGAGTGTATCGAGTGTCGCCGCTGAGTCCATCAGCACGCCACTGAACAAAGTGGAATCGGTTGCGACATAGGCGCCGCTGGTCACGAAGCCGAGGCTGCGTACGCCGTAGCGTGCGCTGGCACTGAGCGCGAGCACGAGTGATTTGCCCGTGACGACCGGGCTTCCGGCCGTGGGACTGGTGATCACGGCCGTTGGCGGCTGCAGATTGCCAACGGTGAGCAGCAGCTGCGCGGTGTCAGACACGTTTCCGGCGCCGTCTTCGGCCACCGAGTTGGCGAACACCGTACTGCCAAGCGGCGCAGACGCTGGGATCAGTGCGTTCACGTTGAACGTGAACTCCTGAACCGCGGTGGTGAACGTGGTATCGATGGAGGCGTCGTAGCCTCCGGTGAGCTGAATGCGAATGGACTTCAGCCCAATGTCATCCACAGCGCGCACAGAGAACACGAGCGCTGAGTCTGGCGGATTAGTGGAACGGGTCATGGAGACCCGCGGCTTGGCTGTATCGCGGAACGGCGGATCGATGACCTCGTCCCCGTCGCAGGCAGCCAACCCGAGCACGGCCAGTCCGAGTACGGTGGCTCGCATGGCGAGCGCACCGGACCGTCCGACCTGTCGAATCTGGGTCATGGAGAATACAGGCATGATGTGAGTATTCCTCGTGGCTTAGCGGCCTGGAGGCGGCGCAGCAACGCCGTCTTCGAGGATGTATGGGGTGACCAGGATGAGCAGATCACGCTTGGTCTCGCTGTTGGTATTCTGTGAGAACAGGCGACCAATGAACGGCACGTCCATGAGGAACGGAATGCCACTGCGGAAGCGCGAGACTTCGGTGACCGTCAGACCACCAATCACCGCTGCTTCGCCATCGGCCACCAACACCTGGCTCTCAGCGCGCTGCTGGTTGAAGATGATGCCCACGTCAGACGGTCCGACTTCTGCGTTGGAGTTTTCGGCCTTGATGTCGAGGATGACCATGCGGTTGTTGGTCACCTGCGGCGTGACGCTGAGTCGGATACCGGCTTCCTTGATCTGTACCGAGGCACGCGGGAAGAAGGTCTGCGCGCTCGGGTCCTGACCCGCGCCACCGCCTGCTCCACCACCACCACCACCGCCGCCTGCACCGCCGGCGCTGGCGTCGATGACACGAATCGGGATTTCCTGACCCACAAAGATTTCAGCCGTACGATTGTTCAGGATGGTCACGCTTGGCTCCGACTGCACGTCGGCCAGCGATGACGTCTGCAACGCGTTGAGGAAGGCAGTCAGCTGATACTTACCAATCGCCGTTGAATAGATCAGGTTGAGCGCGTTCGGCTTGATCGCGTTGTTGGCATTGGCAATACCGGAGATCGCGTTACCGCCCAGTGCAATGCGCGCCGGTCCCTGGAATGGCGTACCACCACCACGTGAATCGGGCACACCATCGGCGTCGGTATCCACTGGCACCAGCGTGTTCGGATCGGTGCGCGGTACGAGCTGCTGGAAGAACTGCTTGGAGCCGGTTCCGAGATCGTACGCGAGTCCGATGTCCTGAATGCCGGTGCGGTTGATGAAGATGATCTTGGCCTTGATCGCGACCTGCGGCGTGCGCACGTCGAGTTCCTGCAGGCGCTTGATCAGCTCCGGCAAACGTGTGGGGACTTCGCTGATGATCAGCTTGTTGGTAGAGCTGTCGGCCGACACGGAGCCACGGATGGCGCAGCCCTGTCCTTCGGCTTGCTGCCCACCACGCCCGCCCTGGCCGCCCTGGCCACCCTGTCCGCCGCCCACTTCGCGGCCAACCTGCATGGTCGCCAGGTTTGAACAATCACGGGCGAGCAGTGCACGTACGGTTGGAACGAGGCTCGACGCCTTGGCGTAGTTCACGTTCACGATCTGCGTCACCAGCGGTTCGAGCGACTGGTTCGTGGCCAGTGCGCTGTAGCTGTCTACCGTGATGATGCCGCTCGGATCTTCCGTGGCGGCGAGTCCCTGCGACTGCAGGATGGCCTGCAGCGCGACGTCCCACGGCTTGTCGGTGACATCGGCGGTGACGGAACCCGCAACATCCTTGCCCACAATAATGGTGCGACCGGAGAACGACGCAAACGTCGCGATCACGTCGCGAATGTCCGTACCGTCAACACTGATCGTGATGCGCGGCTGCTGCGACGGCTGAATCTGCGATGACCGCATGGCTTGCGGCGCCTTCGGGATCGAAATCGGCAACGAGATCGCAACGGGTGCGTCGGCCGAAGAGAACGAACTGGCGTCGGCTTCAACCCGACCGGCACGCTCATCGCGCGTCACGGTGGTTTGTACGCGGGCCGCTGGAGTTTCGACGCGTGGCGCTGGTGTTTGCACGCGAGCCACAGGCGGCTGATTGAGCACCTCGGCCGGGTTCACCAATGCCGCCGGCACGATGGGCGCGGAACGAAGCGCTTCAGCGGGCACGTTATCGAGTCCTGCCGTCTGCGAGGCGAGCGTTGCCGTTGGTGCGGGCAGCGATGCAATGCGTGAGTCGGGCGTCGCCGATGGTGCAGGCAGCGATGCAATGCGCGACTCGGGGGTAAACGTGTTGGGCGACATGTCCCAGCGCGCAAACTGACCGGCGCCGCGAATGCTCACACTGATCTCTCCGCCTTCCTGACGGACGGTGTAGGCTTGCTTGCTGTTCAGCTCGAGCACCACACGGACGGTGTCGGTGTTGAACTGTGCCACGCGCACATCACTGATCACACCACGCTGCGTGCGATCATAGCCGCGAGGCTTCACAGCCAGCCGTGCACCGATCACATCAATGACAATGCGATTGGGATTGGACAGCGTAAAGTCGGACACCTTGGCGCCCGCCTCCACTGCGATGCGCAACTCGGCGCCTTCACTGCCCGGCACGAGCGAGACACCGGTCACGTTGGACGCGGCGGCGGCATATGGCATGTTCCAACGCACCGTGGCGTTGTCAAAAGCGGTGTGCGGCACCGGGCGCATGGGCAGCGTGGCCGTCCATGCATGCACCAGGGCCACGGTCAGTACCGCGGCCGTCGACTGAACGATCATCGCGTCCTCTTTGTGGTGGAATCGCTCGTCAGTGGCAGCGTTTCCTGCCGGCTGAATCCGAACTCGTCAATGGAAAAGATCACGGCCTTTTGCCGGATGGCTGAGACGCGCAGTCGGCCGAGCGTCTGCCCGACACGTACGCGGTACTGCGCTTGCGATGTGAGATCGCGCAAGATGGCAACGGAGTTGCGCCCGACGGGGTCGAACGCGACAGCGGTCAGGTGCAAGTCGCTCACCAGAGGCCGCAGCTCGCCCGTGGCCATCAACGACTCGTACGGATCGCGACGACCAAGGCCGGAATAGCTGAAGACTTCACGATCGATGTTGACCGACGGCGCGGCGGCTTCACCACGCATCACGCGCGTGGCGGTGTCCGCGGCGGTTGTGGATGCCGGACGGACAACGGGCTTGGTGCCAGCCTGTGCGCTTATGACAGCTGGAACCACCGCCGCAAACATGGCAGCCACGGCGCAGTGTGAGAAAAACCTGAAATAGCGAGACATTATTTGTTCTCCGCGCTGGCGACCTGGGGGGCGGCTGATGGCCGCGCCGTGCGCTCGACGTAGGTTTGCAGGGTGACCGTTGCTTCGAGTCCCACACGATTGGCGTTGGCGGCTACACCCGAGCTCCGGGCACCGCGACGTGAGCCGTTGGCGGGATTGGCCGGTGCGAGCTGGAAATGCACCGGGGCGACAATGCGCGGCAGTGAACCGACATTGGAGAGGAATCCACCGATCTGGTGATAGCCGCCAATGATGGTGACCTTGTACCGGTGTGTTTCGAACTTGTCGCCCATGATCACTGGCTCGGGTGTGAACGTTCCGATGTCCAGTCCCGAACGGCGCGCTGCGGTTGATACTTCTTCAAGCAGCGCCGGCACTTCATTGCTGGTTGGCACAAGGCGACGCATGGCCACAAGCGACGCGCGCTGCTCGGCGGCTTCGGTACGCAACGAGTCGACATCACCCGACGCAAACTGCTTTTGCGCTGCGCGATTGGCGGTCTCAAGCGTCTCGACACGCTCCGTATCAAGCGCCAGCTGCGCACTGGTGGCCGAGTAGGGATACATGTAGTAGACCACAGCCAGGGCTACGGCGACAAAGCCGATGACGAGCTTGAGCTGGTCGCGCTGATTAGTTGGAAATTGCATGATGTCTAGTCTCGGTCAGCGAACAGGAACATTGAGTGGTTCGGTACGCAGCAATGAAAGCGGCGCGACCTCGTACTCAGCATTGAGTTGGAACTCGGTGATATCCTTGGTGTCCACCACGACGATTTCTGATTTCACGAGCATCACGTTTTTCACAAACGGTGAGCTTTCGAGATCTTTCATGAACGTGGTAAGCGCCTGCATGTCGACCGTTTGTCCAACAACCCGGAACGCAATGGGCTGATGAATCACGATGGAATCCTGTTTCGGCTCAGCCTCTTTTTCCTTGGCAGCCTTGGCCGCTGCAGCACGACCGGTTGCAACCGGCTCTGGTGGCTGTGCGCCAGCGGGCAGCTCGGGCTTGCTGGTTTGCTCAACGGAGGTCAGCCACGTGTACTGCGGCAACGCGGCACTGATCTCGTCAAGCAAATGCGCCCAGACGTATCGGTTGTCATCGATGGTGCGAATGATCTGCACCTGACGGTTCACCGAATCACGTTCTGCCACAACCACTCGGCGTGCTTCGAGCACTGTGGTAAGGCGCGTTGAATCACTGACGGCTTTGTCAAGACGCTGCTCGAGCTCACTCGCGCTGGCCTGCTGCGTGGTGAACAGCGCGCCCACCACAAGCACGGACACGGCAACCGCACCAACGGAGCCGATCATGAGCGGATCGCGAATCTTGTCGGACAGACCGGCGAAGGCGGCGCCGAGATTAAGAGCGGCACCCTTGCTGGCCTTTCCTTTTTTCTTGCCGCCGGGGAGGAGATTGATATGAATCTGCATGGTGATGTCCTCGCCTCAGGAGACAGTGCGGAGGGCAAGGCCCACCGGCAACATGAGCAACGGTGCCACTTCGTCGGTGGCCAGGAACTCCATCGCGCCGTCTCGTACTGCGAGGCGGGCCAGCGGGTTGGCCGGCTGCACCGGCATGCGAAGGCGCTCGCCCAGCCACGGCAACAGGCCGGGTGTGCGTGAGCCGCCACCGCATGCAAACACGGCACGTGTCTGACCGTAGTGGCGTGATGACGCCGCAAGGAACGTCATGGCGCGTTCGAGGCCCACGGCCAGCTCCTCTCCGCGTGACGCGATCACGTCATTGAGCGCCGGCGTCCGGTCAAAACCGCGCACCAGCTGCTCGGCTTCCTCAGCAGACATTCCGTGATCACGTTGGAGATCTTCACGCATGCGGCGCGTGCCGACGGTGAGATCGCGCGTGAGAATCGGGACGCCGTCGTCAAGAATGTTGAGCGACGTGACGTCGTTGCCAATGTTGAGCAGCGCCACGACACCCTGCATGGCTTCGGGATAGTTCATGGCAAACGCGTTGTGCAACGCGAACGCATCAACGTCCATGATCTTCGGGTTGACGCCGGCGTCCGTGAGCAGGTGACGCTTGATCTCAATGAGATCGCGCTTGGCCGCGACGAGCAGGACGTTCATCTCGAGGCTATCGCCTTCGGGATCGAGGATCTGGTGATCCAGCTCGACCGATTCCATGTCGAAGGGCACGTGCTGCTCCGCTTCCCAGCGAATCAGCTCCTGTGCCTGCGCGTCCTTGACGCGTTCAACCTGGATTTTTTTGACAATGACATCACGACCGCCCACGGCAGCGACCACATCGGGCTTTTTGATCCCGATCGCGTCCATGGTCTGTCGGATCGCATCGGCGACCATTGCGTGGTCCATGATCTCACCTTCAACGATGGCGTTCTCGTTGAGCGGCGTGATGATGACCTTGGTGAGTTCCGGTGTCGCACCGGCGTGATCGATGACTGCGGCCTTTACAAGGCCTGACCCAATGTCAAGTCCGATCGTCGTTTTCTTTCGGCCGAAGAGCTGCATACGGCAGGGGGTTGCGCGGTGGTGGTCATAAGACCGGGGCGATCCCGGGTTAAAGCGTCACACCAATGGCACTGGACACTTTGACCTGAGTGGTCGGGCGATTCACCCTGCATACGACCGGCGAGGAGCGAGGTAACGGCTGAGGGAGGGGGGTCCCCCCGATCAGCGACAGGATTCGTGACAGTCTTGGCTCGTGGCGTGCGGTGGCGGATGCATCGCCATGCCTGGCTGTCACGCTGTGTGATTTGCATCAAGGTCGTTCGGTCCAGCCATGCTGTTGCACGGGGTGAGCCCGCCCGGCGGCGGCCAGTGCGAGTCTGAGTGCACAACGGCTTGATTGGATGACCACGTTACCGCCAAGCGTGCTGCCGCTGTTGGACGTATCGCGAACAATCAGCGCACCGGTTACTTCTGCTGCGTTGGCGGCCGGCGCGTGCATGGTGAGGCGACCATTGACGAGTATGAGGCCCGCAAACCGGACACCGGCGTGCACCTGCAAATCTCCCATCACGATGAGCGTACCCTGTGCAGGTATGCTTCCGGTGAGTTGTGTTTCTCCCGGATGCCTGGCAATCACAATGGGCCAGCGTCGCGTGCATTCTTCGGGTGCAGCGGACGTTCGTCGGGCATCACCAAACCACAGCGGACAAGCCGGCGTTGTTGTTTGCACTGCATCGAGCGACAAGACGCTGTCGTTCGTGGTGGAGGATGCGCGCGCAATGAACGCCAGCACTGCGTCCGCAGCGATGCTGTCCGCGAGGGTGCGTTGCGGGCCCGTGAGCACATGTATGGGCGACCCATGTCCGGCAACGACGGCCGTCGAATCGACTGACGTGGAGCCGGCCAGCAGCGCCATGACCGGATCAGTGCGCGCATCTGCGGCACATTCGTCGCCCCATAGTGCGGGCTGCGCATCGGCACCGAGCAGCGCCGCGTTGGGTCCTACCGTGATGTTGCCCAGCACGGTTAGTGCCGCCTGGGCCGGAACGGTGGGCCATTGCAGACGCACGGCGCGCCAAATGTGTCGCGTGGAGGGGCGTAGCGCACCGTCGCGCGATTCGGCCCATCCTTCGACTACGAACGAGCGTGCCTGCAGGCGCGTGCGCACCACACCGGTGCGTAACGTTGCGGAGGAAGTACCGGCGAGCGTGTCCGATTCTCCCACGCGCAATCGCGCGGCCGATTCGGAGTTCCACGTCGCGAGCGCGCCCAGTGCGCTGACGTCTGCTGCGTGCGTGGCGCGCTCACCTTGCCAGCCCAGTCGTGTGGTGCGCAGCGATTGCACTACGGCATCGGTAAAGGCTACGGCAATGAAGAGCAGTGCACTGGTCAACACGAGCACGATCAACAGCGAAAAGCCGCGGCGGGGTGTGCGTTTGCTCATCGACCACCTCGGCACGTGAGGTTTGCGTTTACTCATCGACCACCTCGCAGCGCGAGTTGCACGAGCAACGAGTCGTAGGGCGCCGCCGGGTTGTGCGGCCGTCGCGGCATTCGGAGCACGAGGTGGACCATGCGCGCGGCGGTATCAGTGGCCGCCAGCGCGGTTCCGTTTGCGCTCATAACAGAGAGCTGAAAGCCGCCTTGGTCGTTTGGCAGCAGCGGCCCGACCGCTGGTTGCGTGATGCTCCATGTACTGCCGTTCCACTCTCGTTTGCCCAGGTAGTGGTCGCCATCCGCCGCGCGGTAGGCGCGCCACTCGGTGCGCCTGGAGATGGTAATCAACTCGCCCACGGCAACTGATCCAGAAGCCATTGGCGATATGGAAACACGCCACGGCGCGATTGCAGACGAGGCACGAAGCGGTGACGCCGCGCACGCTGATGGTTCAGGTTGCGTGTTGGTGACCGTTGTGTATCGACTGCTGGAGTTGATTGCGATGAGTGGCACGCCCGCATTGCTTGTGTCAGCGACCGGGGCGGCGAGCATGTCACCAGCACGCGGTGCGGCAAAATACGCGGCGCGCAGGGCATCGCTGGGGCCTCCAAGAATCAGATCGACCACGTGCGCTGCCGGCGTCGCGCACGCGACGGCAACCATCACGGTGCTATGCAACACCACGCTGCTGTCAGTCCAGCTTTCAAGCGCACCGGCCGACGCCCCGCGTAGCTCTGAGGCCAGTACCATTGCCGAATGTTCGAGTTCGCGCTGGTTGTGGAGCTTTCCCTGCACGCGGGCGGCCACTCGCAGTTGTACCACGAACAGCTGCACTGCGAGCCCCGAAATAAGCAGGGCCAGTGGTAGGGCCACGAGCAGCTCCAGCAGCGCGCTGCCGCGTCGCGGGCGTGGTGTGGAATGCGCGTTCACGTGCGCGACTGCTTTGGCGTTCGCATGCTGGCTCCGCTTCGCAGGCAAAGGCGTGCTCAGATGCGAACTCACGAGCACCATCCGGCCAGCAAGGCGTCGAGCGCACGAGGAGATGATACGGCGCCCGCACGCGGTACGAAGTTGACAGTGAACGACACGCTGACCGCTTGCTGTACCATGTTGGGTGACCAGTACGCGTTGATTCGTGCCTGCGACGCTGCACCGGCTGTGGACGCGCACGGCGCAGCTACGGTTTGTTCGGCCAGGTCGCGCGCCATGTCACGAGCCGCGGTGAGATCGGATATGCGAACGGATTGCGATACCGTGAGCTGCAGCAACGACAGTGTTGCGGTGGCCGCCACCGACAACAACAACGCGGAAACGATCAACTCAATGAGCGCTCGACCGCGGCGCGTGCGCGTGCGGGTGCGCGTTCGGGTGCGCGTTCGTGTGCGCTGGTGACGCTCGCGATGTGGGCGAGGCTCACGATGCGGGCGAAGCGCGCGAGGTTGGACTAGATGTGTGAGAGGCATGGCACAACTTGTCACCACATCGCGCGATCGCCTTCATCATTTCAACGCAGGACCGAGCACGGCTACGCACACCTGAATGTTGATATCAAATGGCGCGGCACGAGATGTAGGTGACAGTGTCATCGACAGTGTCATCGACGCTGTCATTGAAGCTTTCCCTGACGCTGGACCTGACGCTGTCCGTCAAGCAATCAACAACGCGTCACCGCTGCAATTGCTGAACGCAACACCTCACGTGTCCCTCGCCGCATTCATCTGCACCGGCAAAAGAATGACAAATGCCGCGCCGCCTTCACGTGCTTCTTGCGTCCACACGGTGCCACCGAGGCTGTCTATCGTTTGTGCCACGATGGCCAGTCCCAAGCCCGTTCCCCGGCTGGCCGCCTTGGTGCTGAAGAACGGATCAAACACACGCTCCCGATCACCGGGCTGCACACCCGGCCCGGAGTCGGCGACCACGACCTGCAGCACCGCTGATGACGTCTGTCTCGCGCTGATCCACACACGCGCCCGCACGTTGGGCTCGTGTACAAAACGCTCGCCCGGTTCATCGTCCATTCGGCGGTGTTCCTGAACGGCTTGCATCACCTCGGCGGGCAGACGGCGCGACCGGATGCTGATGGTGCCAACTCCATGCATCGCATCCACCGCGTTGAGCAGCAGATTCACAAAGACCTGCTCCAGATCGTGGCGTTCGGCGAACACTTCGGCATGCCCATCGTCGAGCGTATGCTCCACCTGGACCCGGCGCAGGACTCCCTGATCGGTGAGCAGCCGCACTACCTGACTCACCACTTCGTCCACACGCACACCACGCGGTGTATTGCGCCTCGGACGCGCGTAGTCCAACAGCCCGCGCACAATGCGATCAATGCGTTCGACCTCGCGCTCAATCGCGTCAAGCGGCTCCTCTACGCCGGCTACAGACTCGGCGCGTTGTCGCACCACATGGGCGTAGTTGGCAATGGCACTGAGCGGATTGCCGACCTCGTGTGCCACGCCGGCCGCAAATCGACCGGTCGCGGCGAGCTTGTCAGCGCGGCGCAGGGCGAGATTCGCTTCCTGTCCCTCGCGCAACGGCCCCAGCACAAAGCGTCGCAGCAACAGAACCACTACCACGCACCACACGGCGAACACCACGCACAGTACCAGCACCAGGTAAAGTGGTGCGATACCGCGGGTTGAAAGCATGGCACCCGCGACGGCGGCAATCGCCAGCGCGAGCGCGGTACTGGCAACCAGCGCGGCAAAGGGCGCGAGAATGGAGCGGCGGGTGGAGTCGGCGGTTGGTATCACGAGGCGGAAGGTGCCTGATCACGCGCCCGGGGTCCAGCGGCAAATCAAAAAGGGGCCGAGCGAAAGCTCGACCCCCTTTTGCCCCGGTCCGATGGACCGGCTGTGCTCTTCAGCTATGCAAGCTGATTAGTTGGTGCAGGTAACTTCGCCGTCCGGCAAACCAGCGGCGACCGCGCTGCCAGCCGCGTTCGTGCAGGTCCAGCCCGGGGCGCCCGGGTGCGTGGCCGTGGCCGACCAGCCGCCTGCTCCCTGATCAGCAAAGGCGATTGCATCACCGTCGTTGGAAGCCGGATTTGGCGTGAAGCCAGCGTACGTGTTGTTGTCCGAGAAGAAAGCTTCGGCCGACGTGGCAACGTTCTTCAGGTCAGACTTCATGGACGAGATGTACGCCTTTTCCTTGGTCTCAGCAAACTTCGGGATCGCGATAGCGGCCAAAATGCCGATGATCACGACGACGATCAGAAGTTCGATGAGCGTAAAGCCTTTGCGAGTGCGGTTCCGGGGCATGTCCGTATCTCCAAGAGATTGAGGGTTTCGATCGACGTTGTCTCATTCGAGTCCAGCGCGACACCCACCAGTAAGGCAATGCGCGGGCCACGAGTGATTACGAAGTCAAACACGTTGCGCTACAATCACTTACATCATTTTGCTGCGCGCCGCATCACGGCATTGCGCACCGCGTTTCGCACGAAGTCTTGCATCGTGCAAACCACGTGCACGCTATGCCGCGTCTTCCCCGTAGCGCGCCAGCTTTCTGTAGAGCGTAGACGGATCAATGCCGAGCACTTCGGCCGTGCGGCTCTTGTTGCCACTTTCGTTTTGCAGCACCCAGGCGATGTACGCACGCTCAATCGCCTCAAGCGTGGGCGTGGCTGGCGCGCGATCGGCGATCAATGGTTCGGCGCGTCGTTCTACGATACGGGCAGGCAATGCGTCGGCCTCAATGGAGTCGCCGGCTGTCAGGATCACCGCGCGCTCGAGCGCGTTCTCCAGCTCACGCACATTGCCAGGCCACTGGTAGGCCATCATGGCATCGCGTGCACCTTCGGAGAGTTGCTTGGGCGTTGAGTTGCGCTGCCGTGCCACGCGTGACAGGAAGTGCTCAGAGAGTAACGGAATGTCATCGGCGCGATGACGCAGCGGCGGCAAGTGCAGTGCGATCACGTTCAATCGATAGTACAAATCGCCGCGGAAGCTGCCGCGCTTGATCTCTTCTTCGAGATCGCGATTGGTCGCAGCGATCACCCGCGCATTGATCGGGATGGACTCCGTGGCACCAACAGGTATGACTTCACGCTGTTGCAGCACGCGCAGCAGTTTGACCTGCGTGGCCGCTGTGGTTTCACCTATTTCGTCAAGAAAGAACGTGCCGCCTGCAGCGGCCGCGAAGAGACCGGTCTTGTCCTTCACGGCACCGGTAAACGAGCCTTTCACGTGTCCGAACAGTTCGCTTTCAAGCAGCGACTCCGGCAGCGCACCGCAGTTAATAGACATGAACGGAAGCTCCGTACGTCCGCTCAAATCGTGCACGTAGCGCGCAATGACTTCCTTGCCCGTACCCGACTCACCAGTCACCAGCACCGTGCTGTCGGTTGGCGCAACCATTTCCGCCATGCGCAGCGCATCCTGCCACGCGCGACTCTTACCAATGGCGGCAACGGTTGTGTGGCGGTCACGCTTCCGGATTTCCTGCTTGAGCACCGTATTTTCTGCGCGCAGCTGTTTGTGTTCCACCGCGCGTCGCAGAATGGCCAGCAGTTCGTCGTTGCGAAACGGTTTTTGTATGTAGTAGAACGCTCCTTCATTCACCGCTTGCATGGCCGACTGCAGCGTGGCCTGCGCCGTCATGAGAATGACGGGACACGATGGGTAGCGTTCGCGCACCGCCGCCAACACTTGTACGCCGGTGACATCGGGCATGCGAATGTCGGTGAGCACAACATCCGGCTCGCCGTCGTCCAGACGATCAAGGCCGGCGCGTCCTCCCAGCGCCGGTACCGGATGAAAGCCTTCACCTTTGAGCAGAATGCGCAGGGATTCAAGGATGCCGGTTTCGTCATCAACGAGCAATACGCGCGGCAAGACAGTGGCGGAAGAAGTCGCGTTGAAAGTCACTACGACGCTCTGGCTAGGGAAGTGGATGCATGCACGGCATCATGCGAAGCCGTGATGTGCACACGAGGTAACAACAGCGTGAACTGGGTGCCGCGGTCGAGATGGTCAACCAGCACCACACCGCGATGTGCTTCGGCGGCGCGGTGCACGATCGGCAACCCAAGGCCGGTCCCACCATTTTTGGACGTGACAAATGGCTCGAACAAGCGTTCGCGCATGCCAGCTGGAATGCCCGGACCAGTGTCCATCACGCGCACGGCCACTGCTTCGCCGTCAAGCGCGGTATCGGTGGTGTGCAGAACGTGAACGTGCACGTCGCCACCCTGCTCCACTGCCTGCACAGCGTTGAGCACGAGATTGAACACCGCCCGATGCAGCAGGTCATCATCACCGGCCACCATGCATGTGCCATCGCGGTCGGGCGCGTACAGCACCACACGCACTGCTGAATGACACGCGGGGTGTTGCTGCGCGAGTGATACCGCCGATCGCGCCACGGCGCCAACGTCAACAGGCGTGAGCTGTGCGGCACGTGTACGCGCGAAATCCAGAAACTCACTGAGCAATCGGCTGAGTCGGTCAGATTCGCGCACCGTCAACGCAAACAGCGCCTGTTCGTCCTCGTCCGCATCGGCGCGCTTTTCACTGCGTCGTGCGAGCTGTTCAGTGGCACTGCGAATAGACGCCAGCGGATTCCTGATTTCGTGCGCCAGCGATGCACTCAACTCGGCAACTGCTTGCAGCCGTTCGGTGCGCACGTGCAGGGCCTGTAATCGTTTACTGTCTGAGATGTCCTGGAAAATCGCCGTGGCGGTGCGCGCACCACCGGGTCCACCGCGTTCGGCAATGGTGGTGGTCAATCCCACCAGCACCGTATTCCCGTCGCGGCGAATCGTACCTTCAATGCGGGTACGCCGCTGGCCGTCATTCGCCGTCTGCTCAAGCACCTGTGCCAGCTCAGGCGCGACCGCCGCCAGTTCGCGTAACACAGGTCGCCCCACCATGCCGCGCAGCGCCAGCCCCAGCAGGTCTGACGCACAGGGGTTGGCGTACAACAGATGGCCGGCGGCATCGACGGTCACGATACCGCTTTGAATACTGCGCAGAATGTCCGCGGCCTCGAGCTGCACCTTCACCAGCTGCGCGGCCAACGCATCGCGACCGTCTCCAGCCTGGCGCAATCGCGCCGCGATCACGCCGCTGCCCACCGATACGACCACAAACACTGCCACCTGCACCCAAATGGCCAGCGCTGGCGTCTCCAGCCGGAAGAGCAGCACATCTATTGCGTACAAGGTGCTGGCCAGAACAGCCACCAGCACACCGTCGCGGAAGGGCAGCAGGAGCGCCGCCACCGCAATCACCAGGATATAGAGTGCCGCGAACTGCGAGCTCCAGCCGCCGGTTATATGGACAATGGCCGTCACGAGCAGCAGGTCCAGGATACACTGGAGCAAAAAGAATCCGCGTCCAGTCGGGCGGCGGTATATTTCCCGGTACATAGCCGACGCCACGGTCGCCAGAATCGCTGCGGCGAAGGCCAGCGTGGCAATCAGCGTATCCTGCGGCTCGGCCCGCTCCCACACGAATACCGCAGCAACCAGTATGGCGAGCCCGATAACAACACGGCCAACCCACACCCACCGCAGCACACGGTACGGGTCGAGCATGCGTTGAACCGCAATTTCCGGATAACTTGGAGTGTACCGCACGTCCGTTTCGCGGCGAATGTCGAGGAATGGGCGGAGCGAGTTGTGAGCCGGCGCGGGCGCACAACGTCGCAGGATGCAAGAACCGCGGATTGCCCGTGACTCTTGCAGATTGCATGACCAGTACAAGACTGACGAACCATGAGCGCGCCCGTTTCCAGATCGCATGCCCGCAGACCCTGCCAGTACCGAACTGACACTGAGTGCCGGAACCATTGGATTCCGGCTGGCCATGGTGCTATTGCTGGTGGCCGCCAACGCATTTTTCGTGGCCGCCGAGTTTGCCCTCGTCGCGGTGCGCCGCAGCCGTATTGAACAACTCGTGGCTCAGGGCAACCGTGGCGCCATGGTGGTGCAGCGCGCGCTCAAGGATCTCGACCGCTACATCTCCGGCACCCAGCTGGGCATCACGCTGGCGTCGCTCGCGTTGGGCTGGATTGGCGAGCCCGCCATTGCAGTGCTGGTTGACGATGTGCTGGGCCTGGTAGGGATTTCACTCCCCTCGGGCGCTGTGCACAGTACCGCCGCCGTCCTGGTGGCGTTCACCGTGATCACATTTCTGCACATCGTATTTGGCGAGCTGATGCCCAAATCAGTGGCCCTGATCCGCCCCGAGCGCGTGAGCCTGTGGGTGGTGCGCCCGCTGATCGTATTCTCCAATGTCATGTCGCCATTTATTGCGCTGCTTCAAGGCACGGCCAATCGGCTACTGCGGCTGGTGGGCGTTGAACCGGCGAGTGAGGGCGCTCATGTGCACTCACCCGAAGAGCTGCGGCTGCTGGTGATGCAGGCACGGGCCCACGGCACACTGGACGAAAGTGACTCAGCCATGCTGGCTGGTGTCTTTGACTTTCACAACAAGAAAGCCTGGGACGTGATGCGTCCCCGAACGGATGTGGCCGCGATTGCCCACGATGCGGACGAGGATGACATCAGGCAGACGCTGCGCACGGAACGCTACTCGCGTTATCCGGTATATCGAGAGACGCTGGACGACGTGGTTGGTGTGTTGCTGGCCAAGGATTTCTGGCTCTATGAGAAGTCAGAGCCGTTCCAGCTCAGCGAACATCTGCGGGATCCGCTGTTCGTGCCGGCCACACGCGCGGCCGAACGCGTGCTCGACGACTTGCGGCGCACCAGAGCGCATCTGGCCGTTGTGCTCGATGAATACGGTGGCACCGCCGGGATCGTAACGCTCGAGGATCTCGTTGAGGAAGTGGTTGGGGATATTGCCGATGAGTACGACCAGATTGCGCGGGAGTCGGTGGTCACGGACGGCGTGCTGGAGCTGGCCGGATCACTTTCACTGGTGGACGTGCGATCGGATTATGGTTTGGACATTCCCGAGGGCGATTGGACCACGCTCGGTGGTTTTGCGTTTTCGGCGATAGGTCGTTTGCCACATCTGGGAGA
>JBBSPO010000012.1:0-27974 GCA_038258695.1 Gemmatimonadales bacterium
CCATGACCTTGCAGATCTTTGACGCGTGCGCTTCGGAGAGCGAGCCGCCAAACACCGTGAAGTCCTGGCTGAACACGCACACGAGTCGCCCGTCAATGCGACCGTAGCCAGTGACAACACCGTCGCCGTAAATGGGCGTCTCGTTGCCTTCGAGGGCACGCGATGTGACAAACCGGTCCAGCTCCGTAAACGACCCTTCGTCGAGTAAGACGTCGAGGCGTTCACGAGCCGACAGTTTGCCTTTGGCGTGCTGGGCGGCCAGCCGTTCGGCGCCACCACCTTGTTCGGCGGCCACACGGGCCGCAGCGAGCTGATCGAGTTTTTCGCGCATGGACATGAACATCAACGTAACGCGCAAACCACCGATCGAAACAGAGTGCGTCGCATCAGATACCGATTCCGGGCAGCAGTCAGCACAGATTCCCGAACCTAGCTCGACACTATTGAACCTGTCGAGCAAAAGCATTTGATCATGTGCACGCGTCTCCAAAGCGCGGTAAAACCCTCACAACAAAGAGGTTACCAGTTTTCACCAGCCCCGGTGAGGCGCCTGCGAACCGCCAACCAGTGCGGCCACAAGGCATGCAGCGCGCCCAAGTGCCCGAGCCGGTAATGCAAACAGCCCCGGCATCCATTGCGATGCCGGGGCTGTTCCACGCACTGTGAAGCGCCTTAGTTGGCCTTGTACACGATGGGCAGCACCACCTTGGTCTTCACAGCCGTACCTGCCGCCTTGCCCGGATTGAACACCAGCTTGGCCGCAACCTGCTTGGCCGCTTCGCCGAGCTGCGTCTGCGTGGCGTCGAGCACCTTCACGGAGCCGGCTTCCACTTTGCCTTCTGCATCCACAACAAACTCAACCTGCACCATTCCGCCAATACCGCGGCTCTTCAGATCTGCCGGGTAGGAGTCCGAAATCAGGCGGCCAGCGGCAGCCGGCGACTTGAGCTTGGGCGGCGTCTGCACATCGGCCAACGCAAACACCTTGTCATCCTGCGCCTGCGCAGTGGAAACGAACGGACCAAACGAAAAGGCAGCAACCGCAACAGCGGCAAACAATGACGAGCGACGAACAAACGACTGGGCCACGGAAAACTCCTTAAGTGAGAGGTAATAACTGCTCACGTGAGCCTTTCGGCACCTCTGCAATGGACCTTTAGCGTTCGTCACTGTAGCCAGCGATTTCATCACGCACGTGGCAAACGCACAACACCCCCGGCTTGCACACGGCAAACCGGGGGTGTTGGACACTGCGGGACGAAAAGGTTACAAACCGAGTTCGTCTTCCGAGCTGTGCACGATAGGCGGCTCGGTGGGACGCGGCGGCTGCTCTTCGGGAATGCTGACCACGGTGAGCACGATGCGGCGATGGATGGGATCCACCTCCAGCACTCGCGTTACCAGGCGCATGCCTTCAAACGCAAACTCGGCCGGATCGGTGACCGTTGCATCCGGATTGAGCTGGCTCACCGGTACAAAGCCCTCGATATCGTTGCCGAGGTCAACGACAACACCCTTGTCCATGAGACGCACAACGGCGCCTTCGATGTCCATACCAACCGGGAAGTTCTCGCCGATACGCAGCCACGGATCTTCCTCAGCCTGCTTGAGGCCAAGCGAGATACGCTTGTTTTCGCTGTCGATGTTGAGAATCACCACATCCACCGCGTCGCCCTTCTTCACCACTTCCGACGGGTGCTGAACGCGCTTGGTCCAGGACATGTCGGAGATGTGAATGAGGCCGTCGATGCCAGGCTCGATTTCCACGAACGCGCCAAACGACGTGAGGTTGCGCACCTTGCCGTTGATGCGCGTGCCCACCGGGTACTTGAGGGGCAGCACAACCCACGGATCCTGTTCCGTCTGCTTCATGCCAAGCGAGATCTTCTCTTCACTCTCGTCAACCTTGAGCACCACCGCTTCGATGGCCTCACCGATCGACACAATCTTGGACGGATGACGGACATTGCGCGTCCAGCTCATTTCACTGATGTGCACGAGGCCTTCAATGCCAGGCTCGAGCTCAATGAAGGCACCGTAGTTGGTGATGGACACAACCTTGCCATTCACGCGCGTACCCACCGGGTACTTGGCGGCCACGTCCTTCCACGGATACGCCTGCAGCTGCTTGAGACCGAGTGAGATGCGCTCGCGCTCCCAATCGATATCGAGCACCTTGATCTCGAGCTCCAGACCAATCTGCACCATTTCGCTGGGGTGCGAGATGCGGCCCCACGACATGTCGGTGATGTGCAACAGGCCGTCCACGCCACCGAGATCGATGAATGCACCGAAGTCGGTGATGTTCTTGACGACACCCTTGCGCACCTGGTCCTTGTTCAGCTCCTTCATGAGCTTCTCGCGCTTGCCGGCACGCTCGTTCTCGAGAATGACACGACGCGAGACGACAATGTTGCGGCGACGCTTGTTCAGCTTGATGATCTTGAACTCGTACGTGTGACCGAGCAGCTCGTCGATGTTTGGTACACGACGCAGCGCGATCTGCGAGCCCGGGAGGAAGGCGTCGACACCCATGAGGTCGACCACCACGCCACCCTTGATCTTCTTGATGAGCGTACCCTGCACCGGCTCGTCGCTTTCGTACGCGACGCGGATCTTCTCCCAGACCCGCATGAAGTCGGCTTTCTTCTTGGAGAGGACAACCGAGCCCTCGGAGTCTTCCAGATGTTCAAGCAGAACCTCGACCTCATCGCCTTCGGCGAGATCGGGCATGTCCTTGAACTCTTCGAGCGGGATCGTGCCTTCAGACTTGAATCCGATATCGAGCACGACCAGGTTCTCGCGGATTTCGAGAACGGTGGCTTTGACAATTTCGCCTTCTTCGATGGCCGCGAGCGTACCGCTGTACATCTCCAACATGGCCTCGAAGTCGTCCGACGTCAGTTCATCTTCGTCGTAGAGTTCGGGGCGGCGGTTGGCAAGCGGGCGCAGCTGGCTCTTCTGGATGTCACGCTTCTCGCGAGCCGTGAGCTTTTCTGGCTCACCGTCAATGGCTTCGTCGAGGGTTGGGGTTTCTACGTCGGTTGTCATGCTGGGAGAAGTCTCCAAATCGCGGGGGATCGCTCGCCGCGCCGAGGTTGCAGAGGAAGAAAACCGCGTCAGTCCGGGGTCACGGGGCCGGAGGGCCACGTGAAATGGTGTCTGGGCGAGGGGAACCGGGAAACATACACGCTCTGTGACGCAGGGTCAACGTCACAGCCCGTCGCGCGCCGCCTCGGCCAGTGCCACAATCCGGTCCACCTGCTCTTCCTGCGTCAGCGTGGTGGTATCGATGGTGATCGCCAGCGGATCGGGACGGCTCTGGGTCGCGTCCTTGGCATCGCGCGCCACCAGCGCCTCGGTTTCCAGCGCAATCTCGGCGTCCGTGGGCCGGCGCTCCAGTCGCTGCACCAGCCGACGACGCGCCCGCTCCCAGGGATCAGCAATGAGGAACACCTTGAGCGGCGCCTGCGGGAACACCACCGTGCCAATGTCGCGGCCGTCCACCACCACATCGCTGCTGGCGCCGGCCTCACGCACCCGCGCGTTTACCCACTCGCGCACCGCCGGCATGCTGGCCACCCGATACACCTCCTGCGTGACGGTCCGCCCGCGCAGCTCCTCGTCGGGCGTCTCACCATCGAGCGTTGGCACTACAGACCGATCCGTGAGCGCCAGGGCAATGCGATGCGCCTCGCCGAGGACGGATTCGGGGGTCCACTGGTCGGGCGTGCGTCCGGTGCGCAAGTTCGCCGCGGTCAGGGCCCGGTAAAAGGCACCGGAATCGACGTGCCGAACGCCCAGACGTTTGGCCACCCACTGGGACGTAGACGATTTGCCGCTGGCTGCTGGTCCGTCAATCGCAATGATCAGCCGATTGGGTGCCAACGATGCGGAGTTCTCGTGACTCGCTCCGGGTGCCGACGATCCGGAGCTATCGTGATTCGCTCGGGGTGCCGACGATCCGGAGCTATCGTGATTCGCTGTGGCACTGTGCGCAGCCGCGTGCGTCGCGACGTCGGGGTCACGCGGATTTGTGGTAGACGGCGGAGTCGCTGTTCCCGATTCCACCAGACGAGGCGGCGGTGCACCAATGACACGCGCCAGTTCGGTCCAGAAATCGGGAAACGACACCGAGACACACGCCGGATCATCAATGGTGATTGCGTTTCCGGGAATAGCCGCGAGAATTCCAAAGGCCATGGCCAACCGATGATCACCGTGCGTAATCACATGTCCACGCAACGGCGCATCGCTGCCGCGAATGATCATGCCGTCGGGCAACTCCTCCGCGTCCACACCAATCAATCGCAGATTCCGCACAACAGCCGTGATGCGATCACTCTCTTTGACTCGCAGCTCCGCCGCACCACTGATGCGTGTTTCACCAACCGCGCGCGCAGCCACACACGCAATCAGTGGCAGTTCATCAATCGCGCGCGGAATCTCTGCGCCACGCACGCTTGTGGCGCGCAATGTGCCCGGACGAACAACCAGTGTGCCAAGCGGTTCGCCGCCGGCGTCGCGTTCATCCTGCATCGTGATGCTCACGCCCATGCGGGCAAGAATATCAAAACCACCAGTGCGCGTGGGATTGAGACAGACGTTGGGTAACTGCAGTTCACCGTCGTGCGCCAAGCCGGCCAGGGCGACAAAAAACGCCGCCGACGACGGATCACCCGGTACGTCAACATCAATCGCGTGAAGTGAGGTGTTACCGTGCAAAGTGACCGTGTTGTCGCGCACGTCAACCTGAGCGCCGCGCGCTCGCAGCATGCGTTCGGAGTGATCACGAGACCGCGAGGGCTCGTGCACAGTCACGCTGGCGCCACTGCTCACGCCAGCCAACAGGATCGCACCCTTAACCTGCGCACTCGCGTGCTCGCTCCGCCAGTCAATACCGCGCAACCGCGCGCCAACAATCAGCATTGGCAACCCGTCGTTGCGCTCCGACTCTACGCGTGCGCCCATGGCCACCAGCGGCGCCGCGATCCGCTTCATGGGCCGACGGCTCAAACTCATGTCACCCACAAAACGCGCCGCCATTCGTTCGCGTCCCGCCACAATACCCGCGACCAGACGTGTTGTGGTGCCGCTGTTGCCGCAGTCAAGATCAACGGTGGGTTGCACCAGTGCCTGAGGGCCATGGCCCTTGATCACAAAGTCATGCGACAGCTCGGGCACAGGCACGCCCATGGCGCGCAACACACCGGCCGACGAATGCACATCAGCGCTTTGCAGAATGTCGCGCACACGTGACGAACCGTGACCGAGCGCAGCGAGCAGCAGCGATCGATGACTGATTGACTTGTCTCCAGGCACCCGGACGGTGCCTGCCACCGACAATCGAGACGTCACCGTAGCCAGGCTTCAAGCGACGTGGCCGCATCGGTTTTACCGTCACGGTACTTCACAATGACCGGCGTTTGAATAGACAGCTTCTGCGACGCACCCCACTCCGATGTCACCTGACGCGCGCCCGGCACCACAACCGCGCCAGCCGGAATCACAAGTGGCGACGAGTCAGTAGCGCGGTGCACGGTTTCATTGACCAGATCATACACCGGTGTGCCACGTGTAAGCACAACACCAGCTCCGAGCACCGCTCGCTCACGCACAACGGTGCCTTCGTACACACCGCAGTTGCCGCCAACGATGACATCATTTTCAATCACCACAGGCGCGGCGTTGACCGGTTCGAGCACACCACCAATCTGTGCAGCGGCACTCAAGTGCACGCGCTCGCCAATCTGCGCACATGAGCCAACCAATGCATGCGAGTCAACCATGGTCCCACCGCCCACAAACGCACCCACGTTGATGTACATGGGAGGCATGCACACCACGCCCGGCGCGAGATAGGCACCACGACGCACCGCCGATCCACCCGGCACAATGCGCACGGAGTGTTCAAGGCGGAACTCGCGAACAGGAAAGGTATGCTTGTCCAGGAAATGGTTGAGTCCACCACTCTCCGAACCCATTTCCACCACGCGACCAATACGAAAGCCGAGCAGGATACCGCGCTTTACCCACGGCACCGCGTGCCAGCTGCCGTCGGCCGCGCGATGAGCAGCGCGAACTTCGCCGGCTTCAAGACGCACAAGAAACTGATCGAACGTGGCGCCAGCATCCAATGGCAACGGCACATTGCCGTCAAGCAAATCGGGGTGCGAAAGCCGCGCTTCAAGTTCTTCGATGGAAAGTCGCATTGCTAACTCAGTCTTCCAGAGTAAAAGGCAGCGCCAACAGCCTCAGGCGCAAATCAGTGAACACCAAGCGTGGCCAGCGCTGCTCGCACACGGTGCGCAGCTGACATCACCTGCTCGCGCAGTGCGTCAGCCAGTGGTACGAGCGGCGTTCGCAGCACGTTCTGCATCACGCCCATATCAGCCAGCACAGCCTTGGCGGGAATCGGATTGGATTCAATAAACGCCTCCGAGAAAAACGGTAGCAGCGCGCGGTGCAAACTCTGTGCACGCTTTATGTCGCCAGCAGCCAACGCCTGCGTGAGCGCCACCATACCGGCGGGAAACACGTTGGACACCACGGACACCACGCCGTCGCCTCCCAGGGACATCATTGGCAGTGTCATGGCATCATCACCCGAGAGCACTTGAAAGCCTTCTTCACGCTCGCTCAGCAGCACGTCAATCTGTGTCAGGTTGCCCGAGGCTTCTTTCATTGCCACAATACGCGGATGCTGTGCCAACTCCAGCGTGGTGCGGGCTTCCATGTTGCTGGCCGTTCTGCCCGGCACATTGTAGAGCATGATGGGCAGCGTGGCGGCGTCGGCAATGGCGGTGAAGTGTGCCACAATACCGCGCTGCGGTGGCTTGCTGTACATCGGGGACACGTGCAGCAGGTGCGTTGCTCCCGCCTCAGCGACGGCGTGCGAAAACTCGATCGCCTTGCGCGTGTCGTTGGAACCGGCGCCTGCAACAACCGGTACGCGTCCGCTCACCTCCGCGGCAACAGTTCGCACCACCGAGACATGCTCGTCGAAGGACAGTGTGGCGGCCTCACCGGTTGAGCCACACGGCACCAGAAAATCAATACCGGCCGCCAGTTGCGCCTGCACCAGAGCGCGCAACGCCGGCTCGTCAATCTCACCGCCTGTTGTAAACGGGGTGACCAGCGCCGTACCGCATCCCTGCAGCACACTGAGATCAGCACTCACGATCCAACCTCGGTAGCAGCGCCCAGGCCCAACACATCACGCATCGTGTACACGCCTGGTTGTGTCTGTGCCGCCAGCCATCGGGCAGCAACAAGGGCACCGTCAGCGAACACGCGCCGATCGCGCGCCTCGTGCGTGATGCGAACCTGTTCATACGGCGCATCGAAAACCAGTTCATGCGATCCAGGCACCGAACCAACACGCACACTTGTAACCGGCACGGCGCGACCGAGTGATCGTTCCACACGATCACGGATGGCGATAGCCGTGCCGGACGGCGCGTCGAGTTTGGCGGTGTGATGCGTTTCCACCAAATGCGCATCGAACGACGGCGTTCGCTGAAACAGTCGGCCCGCCGCCTCGGACAGGGCCAGCATGAGTTGCACACCGGGTGAAAAATTTGGTGACCACAACACTCGCCCCCCGTACGTGCGCGCGCCTTCCTGCAGCGCCGGCAGCTGATCGTACCAGCCAGTGGTGCCGATCACTACAGGTACACCCGCCTGCATGCAGCGAAACGCGTTATCAACGGCCGCTTCGGGCACGGTAAACTCAATGGCCACCGCAGCATCAGCAAGCGTCTCGCTCGAGATCCCGTCGCCCTTGGCATCGGGCTGGTCGAGGCGAGCCACCACTTCACACTTGTGCGAAGCGGCCAGCCCGTCAAGCGCGGCCCCCATGCGCCCCATTCCAATCAATGCAACACGAACGGTGCTCATGTGTGCTCCTCAAAAAAACAGGCGTGTAAACGGGTCATGGCGCCAACCACCTGCGCGTCGTCAATCACCATGGTGAAGTTGATACCAGTAGCGCTCAGCGACGCCATATGCACGTTGATCGGACCGAGTGCACCAATAGCGGCCGCCAACGTTGCCGTCCCGTCGGTAATACCGGCCCCCACAATGGCCACCACGCCGCGCGCGCGCTCCACGGAGACATCGCCCAGAGCCGACAGGTCAGCCACGATAGAATCGAGATGCGAGACGTCGTCTACGGTGACGGAAATCGAAACTTCCGATGTTGTCACCACATCAACCGATGTGCGATAGCGTTCAAACACTTCAAACACAGAACGCAGAAAACCGTGCGCCAGCAGCATGCGCGCAGAACGCAGCTTCACCAAGGTTGCTGCGCGCTTGCCGGCGATGGCGCGCACTGGCAAGCGTGGCGCATCAAAGGTGATCATGGTGCCGGACCCTTCCAAATTCCGGGAGTTGAACACATACACTGGTATGCCCTTCTCCACAGCCGGCGCGATGGTGCTTGGGTGCAACACCTTGGCGCCAAACGCGGCCAGCTCAGCCGCCTCGTCAAAACGAATGCGATCAATAAGCCGCGCGTTGGGAATGATGCGCGGATCGGCGGTCAGCATTCCGTCCACATCAGTCCAGATCTCAATTGCTTCAGCTTCCATGGCCGCGCCAATGAGCGCCGCCGAAAAGTCGGATCCACCGCGGCCGAGCGTGGTGGTGAGATGACCGACGGTTGATCCAATGAATCCGCCCAGCACCGGAATCACGCCCTGTTGCACCAACGGACGCACGATTGCGCGCGTGTTGCTCGCCAGTGCCGCGAGGTCCGGTGTAGCCCGGGTAAAGTGGTCATCGGTAATCATGATCCGCCGCGCGTCCACATACTGCGCCTTCAGTCCGCGCGCGCAAAAGGCCGCCGCGACAATCTGCGATGACAGCACCTCGCCGTATGCGGCGACCGCATCGAGTGAGCGCGGTGTGACAAAACCAAGCGTGCTCAGCGCTTCTGCCAAATGCGCCAGCTCATCGAAGCAAACGCCGATTTCGGTCAGCAACTCCTCTTCGTCGCTTCCACCGTGCAGCAAAGCCGACGCTTCGGCCAAGTGTCGTGCCCGCAGCGCTTCGACGTGCGTCAGCGCGACCAGGAGGTCGCCGTTGGCGGCACGACGGGCGATTTCAAGCAACTCGTTGGTGGCACCCGACAACGCCGACACCACAACAACCGGGCGGCGCGATTCACGTGCGGCGACGATATCGGACGCACGGGCAATAGCCTCCGCATTTGCGACAGACGTTCCACCAAACTTTACAACGATCACGTGTTCAACCGCAGCGCACCCGAGGTCCGGTCAACGGCACCCGAGGCCACCATGAGCTCAGCGTTGAGCACCGATCCGCCGGCCGCCCCACGAATCACGTTGTGGGACATGGCGACCAGTCGCAGATCAAGCACTGCGTCCGCACGCACCCGACCAATCGTGGTAGCCATCCCTCGTCCCATCGGAGCGTCGCGGCGCGGCTGCGGGCGATCCGGCTCATCCCGCACAATCAGCGGCGGCACAGGCGCCGAAGGCAAACCGGACACGCCTTCAAATCCTTTCCACGCACGCAGCGTATGGACCGCCTGTTCAACCGAGGGCGCGGTGGCAAAGCCAACCGAGAGGCACACGGTATGGCCGTGTTCAACCGCTACACGATTAGCGTGCGCACTGACAGCAAAGCTGGCCATCTCAATGCGATCGCCCACGCGCTTGCCCAGCAGCTTGCCCAGCTCCGTCTCAATTTTCTGTTCTTCGTCGCCAATGTACGGAATGACATTGCCCAGAATATCAAGCGACGGGACGCCGGGATAACCAGCACCGGAGATGGCCTGCATGGTGACGGCCATGACCGTGCGCACGGTATACGCTTCGTGCAGCGGTGCGAGCGCCGACGCAATAACCGTGACTGCACAATTCGCATTGGTGATAATCGCACCCGACCAGCCGCGCGCGCGCTGCTGCGCCGGCAGCAACTGCAAGTGATCACCATTGACTTCGGGGATCACCAACGGCACGTCGTCTTCCATGCGAAAGTTTTTGGCATTCGACAGCACCAGTCGGCCAGCACGTGCGAACTCGGCTTCAACGTCTCCCGCCACTCCCGAGTCCAATGCAGAAAAGACGATCGGTGCCGTGACCGCGTTGGGTGTGCATGGCAGCACCGTAAGGTTCGCCACCGACGGATCGAGCGCTCCCTCAAGCCAGCGTGCCGCGTCGACGTAGCGCCGGCCAGCCGAACGCTCCGAGGCGGCCACTTCGGTGATCACGAACCAGGGATGCTCGTGCAAATGACGAATAAACGCCTGCCCCACGGCCCCGGTGGCACCGAGTACCGCAACCGGAATACGCTGCGTCATCATGTCGCCAGAAGCTCCCGCACGATACGCGAATACGCATCGACCGCGTCGCGCAGCTCGTCAATGGCGATGTGCTCTTCTGGTGTGTGCGCCACGTGGATGGAGCCCGGTCCGAACAACAGTGGAGTGCCCCAGCGATCGAGCAAGGGGATGTCGGTGGTAAACGCCACCGGTGCTACGTCAAATCCATCAATCACATGAAAACGCTGCGCCGGAATGTGTGAGCCCCACTCCAGCTCCGCACGATCGCGCGCCCATGTCTCAAAGACGTCGCGCACCGGTTGAATGTCGCCCACCAGACGAATCATGATTTCGGCTTCGGCCAGTCCGGGGATGACGTTGGCTTCGGTACCGGCACGCAACACGCCAATGTTGCACGTGGTGGCACCGAGCACGTCATCGACGGGCAATGGCAGATCGCGCACTTGCGGCAGCAGCGTGAGTAACGGGTCGAGCGCGCTTGCACCAAACTCGGGATACGCCGAATGCGCTTCCCGACCGCGCACACGCACAATCACGCGCTGCGCACCCTTGGCACCCGAAGCCAACTTGCTCTGCGTGGGCTCTCCATTCACCAGCCATTTGCTGGTGGCTGGCAGTCGGTTCGCAGCGCGCGCACCGGGTGACCCCTTTTCTTCGCCCACCACAAACAACAGGTCAACGCGCTCCTCACCGCTGTCCGCAAGCTGCTGCGCCGCCACCAGCATGGCCGCTGCAATGCCTTTGGCATCACAGGCCCCACGCCCGTACAAGCGCCCATGATCCATGCGGGGCGCGATGTAGGGAGGCACAGTGTCGAGATGCGTTGACAACGTCACGCCACCACCGGCGCGCGTTGCCCACACATTGCTGCGACCAGGCTCGACTTCCTGCAGGGTGACATTCCACCCCCGGGCAACGAGCCAGCGGCCAACCACGTCCACCGCCTCGCGTTCGCGGCCGGTGGACGAGTCGATAGAGAGAAGTTCAGATGCGAGTGCGACGACGTCAGTCATGCTGCGAAAAGTAATGAGACTTCGCGCCACCGGGAAACGAGATCATCCTCGCCGCCGCCGGCATTGCCGCCGCACCCGCATCCCTACACCGTGATGGCCAACCCCCGGTAAATACGCGACCGGTAGCGACTGTCGTCCTGATCCGGCAGCGGCGCGCTGGCCAGCAACACCGCGTGGGCAAAGCGCTCCTGCTCTTCGGCCTGCTCCCGGGCATCGCGGGGCTCTTCAGAACGCACACGACGTGTGAGGTTGATCTGATTGACCGGCACATTGTGTACCAATCGCTCATTCTCCACACCCAGCGTGGCCGTGAGCGCGTGCAACGTGGTCTTCACAAAGTTTGCCAACGCGAACTCGGCGTGGGTTGGGTGCACTGGCACATCAGGCGTGACCAACACCAGCCGCACATTGTCGAGCAGCGAGACTTTGCGGGCAACGCGGAAGTGGTGTGTCAGGTGTGCTTCAACCAGGTCCGCGAATCCCTGGGCGTTGAGAGCGGCCGATCCATCGTCATTAAAGAGCTCCCGCGGCAACGGAGTGAAGGGCGTAGACACTACCGCAGCCGGCGACCCACCGGCACGCAGCGCCTCGTCCATCCCCGCTTCCAGATCATCGCCAATCACGATGCTCTGCACACGTTCGTTGCCGAGTACAATGCGCAGCAAATCTTTGGTCTGCGCCGCGGCTGCTTCGGTGCGCGTGAGCAGCATGATGCGCCCCACGTGGCTGTACTCCAGCGCCATTCGCGCCGCACGAGCAAGATGCGGATAGAGGTAGTCACCAATGAGCCAGATGGTGGCTTCGCGCATTTTGGCGACACGCTCCGGCTTGGACTTTCCAAACAGTTCGCGCTCCGTGATCGTACGCTCCTGATGCAAACCGCCCGATGGCTGGAACGTTTCGCCCGACACAGCGCGGTCAGCCAGGAAGTAAACTGTCGCCAACGCGACTTCGAGTTCACCAGGCATGTTCCGCAAGTGAAGCATACCGAGCACGCCCTTGCCAATCTTTTTGGCTTCTCGCTGAATGTCGTCTTTCACGAGAAACGGCTCGGGCGGCTCAGGGAGGGCAAGAATCCACGCGTCACCATATGACTCCCCACCGTCCGCCAGATCGAGAAAACGTCCGGACAATCGCAAGCGCGCCACGAGGCGCTGCGCAATGCTGTGGGTCATGAGGAATGATCCACAGCTCGCGTCGGCATCGTCCGTGGCCAGTGCCTCGGTGCGAATGGTCTCCACGTACTTGCGCAACGCTGCCGGGGTGTCGTCGTGCGTGGCGATGGTATCCACATTGTTGGACGACAATACCGCGAGCACGTCGCTCACGCTCGCACCAGCTCGCATGGCTTCCACCATGGCTTTGTAGATGGAGTTCAGGCGACGGTTCTCGAGAATGAGCTTGCCACGTCGTTCAAACAAACCCGGTTTGCCGCCAACCCCGCGCAACCGGTCACCATCCACCGGTCCGGGCGCAATGGCGTTGATCTGAATTTCCGGTCCGACAAAGCGCGCCATATTTTCGGTGAGCGCGCGCTGGCCCGCTTTGGACACCGCGTAGTCAGCGCGGTTGGGGTACGGCACGGCGATGTATTTCTCGCCGCCAAAATAGGACGAGACGTTGAGGATGTAGCCACTGCCCTGCGCCTTCATTACGGGCACCAGCTTTTCAATGAGCGAGTAGTTGGACACGAGATTCGCATTGAGCGTATTGCGCCAATCGGTCACGTTCATGTCCACGACCATTTGCTCGGCGCCCGCCACACCCGCGTTGTTCACGAGGTAGTCCACGCGGCCAAACGCGGCCAGTGTTTCGTCGACAGCGCGCTGCAAGCTGGCTTCGTCGGCCACATCGACATTGGCCACCACTTTGACGCGATCCTCGAAATCGTAGTAGCCGATATCCTGCAGTTCCGCGGCAATGCCGGCCCGCATTTCTTCGAGTTGATCAGCACGACGCGCCACCAGCATCACCCGTGCACCGCCAATCGCCAGCAGACGTGCCAGCTGTCCACCAATACCCGCTGAGCCGCCGGTCACCAGCGCCACCTTACCCAGGTGCAGCCCCATGACGTTTTCCATCCAGCCGAACGTAGCCTTCCGCGAACCGGTGGCCTTCACAATGGAAAGCGGCAGGTAGAGGTTGACCTGTCGGATACGTCGCGAGGTATACAACAACCGGGCGGCCTGTCCGGCCGCAAACGGCACTTCTTCCGATTCGCGATTCCCCCAGCGCACCATCTGGTTGGACCACTCTTCAAACCGACGTTCGCCACTGGCCTGCTGAACCTCGGTCTCGTCTCTCCACACGCGGCACAACTGCTCGGTAGCGGCGCGCAGTACGTCAGCGTATGTGTTGCCTGCGCCATCGTCACCGTTGGTCATAAATACAACGCTTGGCGGTCCACCCAGCTCTTCTTCTACTTCTTTCCAGTACACCGTGAGCGCCCGTGCGAGCAACATCGCTCCAGCAATCTCGCCATCAATAAATGCGGAGACGTCGCTATCCGACGCATCGGTAAAGCGGCCACGAAAGCGCCACGCGCCGAAGGCCGGCATGATGATGGCGCCATTCACCAGGAGCTGCTCGCGCCGCAGCGTGGCAAACAGATCATCGACGGTATCGGTACGCATGCGATCGAGCAGCATGGGGCGGATGCGGGAATCGACCGGCGTGGCACCCAAGGCTTCCTGCACCGCACGCACCCCCTCCTCCGATCCGAGCCCCAGCACAACCTCGGCGCCACATTCAGCTTGCACACGCGCGATCGTAAGCGCGTCCTTGACCTGATCGCCGGCGGCCAGCAACACGCGCACACCGTGTCCGTCTACGGTGCGCAGCTCCGGTCGTGACACCCACGTGCTGCGAGATTCCTGACGAACCCGCATGCCATGCGTGACTTCGAAGTTGTGTCCGTTGAGCGCCGCTGATTCGTCGCTGGCCAGAAACACAATCGTGTTGGCCACGTCTTCGACGGTTGGGAACGTACGCTCCGGGGCACCGCCATCTGTTGAACGCGCGAGCGTCATCAGATCAAAGTTTTCTTTGGCCGTGGTGCCGTCTTCGGCGTTGCGCAACTTGTCCATGGCGGCAAACACGGTGCGAATGCGCTCCGAACGAATGGGGCCGGGGAACACCGTGTTTACGCGAATGCCCGACGGTCCCACCTCACTGGCAAGCTGTCGTGAGAAACTGTTGAGCGCCGCTTTGGGGACCACATACGCCACACGCCCGTAATACTGCGTGCGCGAAAAAATCGTGGACACGTTGATGATCGTGCTACCGGGCTGCATGTGCGGAACGGCGGCACGCACCAGATTCCACGCGATGCCAAACAGACTGCGTGCAGCAGCTCCGACTGTTTCCGCCTCGCGAACGCCCGTTTCTGCCAGCGCATCGAGTTCGTCGGCAGTAAACGGCACGTCACGCAGGCGACATTTAGGACCGGCCGAACCGGCGTTGTTCACCAGCACATCAATGCGACCGGTCTTGGCGATCACCTGCTCAATACCAACCCGAACCTGACCCGGTTCGGATCCATCCATCACCACGGTGAGAATGCGCGCCGCCGGCACCTTGAGTTCCTCGCGCAGCGCAGACCGCGCGGCATCGAGGCGTTCCTGCGTGCGACCGCTCATCACCAGTGTTGCACCTTCCTGCAATACCTGACGCGAAATCTGCGTGCCAATGTTTCCCGCAGCACCGGTGATCAGCACCACCTTGCCAGCCAAACGTCCACGTGGCGTTCGGCGTCGCTCGGTCGCGGCAGTCTCCTTGTCGGCACTCATACCTGTTCCCCCAACGCTGCCCAGGCCTCGTACAACTCATCGCGTGATCGCAATCCGGTAGACGGCAACGCGTGATTGACTACGTACGTCGCGCCCGCATGACGGTTTTCCCACATCGCCTGATGCGCTTCGGGGAGTGCGTCCCACGGCACAACAGTGGGAGCAGTGACGTCAAGCTGACCGGCCGAAAGCATTTGATTCATGCGTACAACCTCGTAGGCGTTGCAGAGGTGAGTGCCAAGAATATTGAACGTGGGCAAGTGAATACGACGCTGCCGCATCCAGACTTGTGGTGCGTAAAAACTGTAACGGCGACCGCTCATATCTTCGGCGTACACAATGCGACCGCTGAACGGTTGCACGAGCGCCGTAGAGGCAGCCAGTGAATCGTGCGCCGCGCGCTCCACAATGAGATCTGGCGCACCACGCGGGTTGTCGCTCGAGCGCAGAATCTTGCCGACAGCCTGACCCAAAGGCTTGATGGTGCGCTCCTGGAACGCGCGCACCGCTTCCTTGAAGGCGATGGAATCCGTGCGCACGTCGGGCAGTGGCGGCATGGTTTCCGGCCAATCAAAATCAACCGATGCACGCCTGCGCAGTTCATCAATCGCCACCACACCGGCGAGCTGATCACCGAAGCCGAGTGAGCGTACAAACTCCCGCTGCGCATCGCTGTAGCAGACAACGGCAATGCGCGCGCGACGAGCCGCCGCCGCTTCAATGGCCTCAATGCCGACCGGATCAACAAGTGCTTCAGGGTCGAGCCCGGGGCCGTAGTACACCAGCACCGCTTCACCCGCGCGCAAGTTGGCGCGTTGCAGCATCGATTCCACCGACGTTGAGCCCGGTTTACCGGCAAAGGTAAAGTGATAGCCCGTTGACGCTCCATAAAACGCCAGCGATCCACCGTCGGCGAGCAGCTGCACACTGCGCGGGAAAGATTGTTCACCCGCGTGCGAAATCACATAGTCGGCCAGCTGTCCGTCGTGCTGTGCGCGGAACGCATTGAGCAATGGTTCACCGGCCGCTTCCCACTTGGCGATGGCCTTGGCATCACCGGGCACCGAGGTAAAACAGTCCGCAATGCCGTCCGCTTTACGATTGATTGCGCCAACAGCACCGTAGCCGGTCACCACTTCTGCCCGTGCATCGCTCGACACCAGTCCCGTGACTCGCACGCCCGCCGCCACCGATGTCTTGAGTGCTTCAAGGCCGGTGCCAGTTGCGGCGCCCTCTACGTACATCGTGCGACCGCCCTGAATCTGCAGTGTGGTAAAGAGCGCACGCACCACGGTACCAAGATTCAGGATGTACGAACCGGCCGCTTCGAGTGTGACATCGGGCGGCAGTGGATGACATTGCGGTGCCTGCACCAACAGGAACTGCTGATGCGAGCCTTCGAATGTTTCGTAGCCCTGAATGCGGAAGTCAGCCGCCATGGGATCACGTCCAGCCAACGGCGACAGCAACGAACTCTGCCCCGAATAGATCGTGACCAGATCACCAACGCGTGTGCGTCCGTCTGACTTGACGGCATCGCCAAGGGCGACCACCAAACCCACACCACCCGAGCCTGTGACCTGCACATCGCGGTCATGCGAATCGAAGGGTGACACAGGGATTCCTGTAATCGCCCAGATGTCATTGAAGTTCACTTCGGACGCGAGCACGTACAAAAGCACATCGTTGGGACCCGGCGTCTCCACCGGGACAATCACCTGCTGCTCGACATCTTTGGGCTCACCGTGATGCGGTGCGCCAGTCGCGGGATCCTTGATGACACCCAGACCGTATTGCCACGACGGCAACGGTGTGAGCCCCGGAAAAAACGGCGAGCCTACCGGCAACAGTTCGCCGCGTTCCGCCAACTCACGTTCACGATCCGCACCAACAATTGCGCCACGCCGCACGGGCAGCGGCGCACTGGCGCGATCAAAGAAGGCACGAATTCCGGCCTTGCCGCCTTCGGGATCAACCACCGCTTCAGCAAAGAGACGGGCTTCACGTACAAGTCCGGCCGACAAGCCTTCAGTCCATCCAGTCCGCACAGCTTCAAGCACACGCGCCGCCGGTTTGGCCCGCCCCACACGCTCGGCTTGCTCCATCAGTCGCACAACGGGCGCCAGCGATATCGCGCTGTCAAGCGAAATGGACGCTGGCTTCTCCCACGCTTGTCGACGTTCACGTACCTGCTTGAACTGCTTGCCGAGTGGGCTGTTGTCGGGATCTTTCACATACTCGCGCACCATGGCCGACGCGTGTGCCACCACGTCCTGCGCATCGTTTACGACTTCGTCCACCAACCCAATGGACAGCGCGTCGTGCGCGTTTATGGTGCGACCACCCACCAACATCTCAATCGCTTGCACCAGACCTTCCATGCCATCACGATCGGACAGCAAGCGACTCAGTCGCTGTGTACCGCCGTAACCCGGCAGCAGATTGAGACGAATCTCCGGCTGTCCAAAGAGTGCCGATTGCTCAGCCAGTCGGACGTGACAAGCCAGGGCAAACTCCATGCCTCCGCCCAGCGCGACACCGTTAATGGCCGCGATGCACGGTTTGTCCATACGCTCAATGGTGCGGAACGCCAGGTGCGCCACATTGGGCAGCGTCACCGCTTCTTCGACCGTGTGTACATCTTCGAGCAGCTGCCGGATGTCAGCGCCGGCCACAAATGATGTCGTGCCTTCTCCGGTAAAGATGACAGCCGCGACATCTTTCCGACGGTTGAGGTGCTCAACCACCGTGACCAGTTCATCGAGCGCCCGCTCATTGAGGGCGTTCACCGGGGGATTGGTGACCGTCACCAACGCCAGACGCAGCGTGACATCGCCGTCGCGGCCCACCGGATGATACTGCACGCGGAAGTAGCGACCCACATCAAGAATCTTCTGTGACTCGCGCACACGCTGCCGCGCTTTCCATTCATCGATGACGCGCTGCAGCGGCGGAATGCACTCCGGATTGCGCAACGTGCTGGTGTCGCCCACCGGCTGTGCTTCCACCAGCGCTTTTACCAGGCGCCGCACGTACTTGCCACTACGCGTTTCGGGGAACGCGGGTACTTCGAGAAAGTCTTCGGGCACTGCGACAGCGCCCTTCTCTGTACGCACCAGCTCAATGAGTCGGCGACGATCGTCGGCGGTGAGGCGACGTCCGGGCGCGAGTGTGACAAACGCCAGCGGTGTGAGCCCCTTCTCTCTGTGAGGGGCGCCCACCACAATCACGTTGCCAATGGGTGAATCAGCGTTGAGCTGTTTATCGCGCAGCACGGCGCCTTCGATTTCTTCCGTGCCCATGCGATGTCCGGACACGTTGATGACGTCATCGCTGCGTCCATGCAACGAGAAACCGCCGTCGCTGTAGCGCTGCGCAAAATCACCCTGCGTGTAGGCCAGTTTGTCGCGCCACCGGTTCCAGTACGTGCTCTGATAGCGCGCAAAGTCGCCGCGCCATTCCGGCGCCACAGCATGACCTTCCACCCGGAAGTTGGCGGTGTCGCCCCAAATCGTGCGCGCGAGATATGGATACGGTGCGGTGATCACAATCTCACCGCGTTCACCAAAATCGGCGGCGCGCGCGGTCACACGTCCGGCGCTGTCGGGCTCACTGTCGGCCACCCATACATCACCCATCACCCACGGCAGCGGATAGGTGTGCGCATCGGCGCGCAACGGAAAATCTCCGTTGCCAAAAAAGTGCGTCCAGACAATGCCGCCGTGTTCGGTGGCCCAGTACGAGTTGATGTACCAGGGCGTGAGCAGCGACATGCCAAAGTCCTGCACAGTCGGCGATGTGGGTTCCGCGCAGAACGTCGCCACGCGCAGCGACGACACATCGTACTGTTTGACATCTTCGGCGTGCTGCGGATCCTGCATCACGTACTTGAGGAACGTGACGCCCGCTTTGAAGATCTTCACGCCGTAGCGTTCAATGATGGATGCAAAACGTCCTGCCGACGGGAACACCGGTGCGCTTTCGGCCAGCACACTGGTGACGCGTGTGGCGAGGGCCGCAGCAATCATGTAGCTCTGTCCGGTAATCCACCCCGGATCGGCCACCACGTACATCACGTCGCCAGGCTGCGCGTCAAAGCTGACCCGCATGGTGTGTGCAATGCCGGCCAGGAAACCACCATGCACGTGCACTACACCTTTCGGTTTACCAGTGGAGCCCGATGTGTAGATGAAGAAGAGTGGAAACTCCGCGTCCACCGCCAACGGCGGCACCAGCGACCAGACTATGCGCACCACATCGGTGTCTGGCAGTGCGCGCAATGCGGCATCATCGTTTACGGTGTAGCCCAACTTGCGTGCCGCCTCGAGCAACTGCGCGCGCGCCGGTGCGAGCAACTCATCTTCCCATACGTCGCGCCCCTCACGCCACGGCACATCGGCCTGCGCGGTGTAGCGCACCACGATGACCCGTTCAATGGGCGACCCCGCGTCTACCAATGCACGCGCCACCGCCGTGCGTACGCGACTGGCGTCGGCGGCATCCATCGCGCCCGACTCGGTAAGCGACAACAGCGCGCGGCCAACACCGCGCATCGCATCGCGCCGTTCGACGGTGATCTCACCAGCCACGGCATCGGCCGCGCCACGGGCGATGTGATCCGCGTCTACCGGTGTGAGGGCCAGTTTGGTGAGTGCGTCGCGCACCACCTGCACCGCACGATCGGCGGCGATGTAGAGGTCAAGTGCGGGATCGGTGTAGACCGCCTTGAACGGAATGATTTGCGCGTTGCGCCAGCCACCGTCGGCGGTGACGACCACACGCGCGCCGGCGTCGTGAATACGGTCGGCCAGCGTCTTGTCGCTAAAGCCACCGAACACGGGTGTGTAAATAATGCCCAGACGTTTGGCCGCTTCAGTCCAGGCGATCTGCGCCGGAATGTTGGGCAGGTTGAGTGCAATACGATCACCCGCCTTGAGTCCCAGCGATTGCAGCGCCAGCGCGGCCGCCGCGACATCGAGCAGCAGCGCCTTTCGCGACCACGGATACGACACCACGGGCGCTCCACGTCCGCCGTCACGCGACTGATCCCAGCGATCGCCTTCGACGAGGAACGCCGGCTCATCACCAAAGCCGGCCAGCACGTGGCGATCGATTTCGTTGAACGCGGCGTTGGTGCGTGCCCCCGAGAACCAGCGATAAAACGGTGCGTCGTCGTCATTGAGAGCGCGCGACCATGGACGCCAGTCAGACGCGTGGCCGGCCGAAACCGGCTTGAGCGTCTGCGCGTCCCAACCGGTCCATTGGCCTGACGCCTCATCGAGTGTGAGCCAAGCCCCCTGCGGACCCGTGGTCGGGTCGAACCAGTGCAAGGTACTGGCGGCAATACTGCCGTGATACGCACCGGGATCGGCCGCGCAGGCCGCGCGGTCCGCATCCCAGGCGGTTCTCGTGACAAGTGTGTTCTTTTGCGCCGCAGACGGCGTAATCGCCTGCGGCTCTGCAACTGCGTCCAATGATGCCACCCACACTCCCTCGCCGACGGTGAACGTCGCGCGACCAACCGCTCGCTGACTGGCCGCCTCCCAACTTCCAGGACTCGTAACGTTCGCAGTTTCGCTGATGGTGCAACGCGCCGGTGAGGGCGCACACCTTCACGCTAAAACGCGACGGTCACGTCATGTTTGGAGCAATCGCACGGGGCATTGTGCGACGCCGGAGCAGCTAGCGCAAGGAGCGCTTGATGGATTCAATCAGCGCGTCATCGGAAAGGGCGTCATCCCACCCCTCAGCCACCAGCACGACCGCGCGATCGGCGCCCGAGTTGCACTCAATGGCCACCGGGGGCGGCTGAATACCAGCCGCCGCAGCCGTGTGATCTTCGGGGATCTCCGGCAGCTCAAGACAAATCCAGTTGATGCCTTCCGCGTCTCGCACTGTCCGCACACCGATCTCCTGCTTGGTTGAATGAGTGCCCGAAGCGGGACTCGAACCCGCATGTCCTTGCGGACAGGGGCTTTTAAGGCCCCCGCGTCTACCGGTTTCGCCATCCGGGCCACTGCAAACGCAAAGGGAGCGGCACTAATCCGCTCCCCAAAAAGCATTGAGTGTCCGGCGACCAATCCGCCGCCGGTGCTACCACTGCCAACCTGCCTGCACACACCGCCACATCCTGCACGCTGAACCTACAGAGCGGGAAACGGGACTCGAACCCGCGACCCCAACCTTGGCAAGGTTGTGCTCTACCAACTGAGCTATTCCCGCGTGCTCCCAACATAACCCCGACCGTATCGGAGCGACAAGCGGCACATATCCCGATCTGCGCCCAGGTTGCACGGCCTCGGCAGCAGAGGCCGGTTTCGGCCAGGATAATCCCGGCTACTGCTCAGTCAACCCCAGCGCATGCACCGCGTACCACACCGTAGACGCCAACAGCCCGGCCAGTGCCGCATCGCCGCCATCGGCCGTTGCTCGGCCATCGGCATCCACCTGCGACGCCGCAATGCCCTGATCCAACGGTGCCCGTCGCAACCACTGCAACACGGTGTTGCCATCGGGGCCGAGCAGACGCGCAATCTGACGCAGCAGCCCTCCGTCGTCGGGCGAGACCGCGCGCACGGAACGTCGAAAGAGCGAATCGTCCCGCTCCAGCGCTTCGTACAGCGGCAACCACAACACCGACGCGGCCGGATCGTCGGTCTGGTCACTGCCACCGGCCAGATCAATGGCCGCGGCCAGATGCGCTTTGCCACCGCGGTCCTGCGCAAAATGACGCTGCATGGCCGCGCGCACCGCGGCCGGATCTTCGACATCACGCGCCGAATCTTCATCGAGCGTGCGTCGCAGCACATCGAGCGCAGCCGCCACCACGGCGTTGCCATGTAACGTGAACGGGAAGCGCACGGGCACACCGCTGGGACTCACCTCGGTGCTGTACAGCGGCAGTCGTTCATCGCGGCGCGCGACGAGATCGTCATGGGCGACGTAGAGTGTGTCGGCTACCACTGGCTCCTCGACAATCTGATCATCGTCGGCCGACCGGATGTAGCGATCCACGGCCAGCGGATAAGCCGCGGCCCCTTCAATCACAAAACCGGGTTCGAACAGCGTCCCGTCGAAGTAGTGGACGCCCTGCCCCGGTGCGTAGCCATGCAGCTCGCACGTGCGCACGAGCAGTTCACGGGCCAGCCCGACATCAGCCAGCTGCACCGCTCCGAGCGTCCACATAAGCGCTTCCCAGTCTCGCACCGTGGCGCCAATGCTGTGCCAGGGCGCGCGGGTGCGGACGAGATAGTAATGCGCATCGTCAAGCGCCCGTCCTACGCCGTAAAAGTAGGCAAACAAAAGATTGCGATTCACCAATCGATCGATTGCATCATGACCGGTGGTCTGCTCCAACTGCTGCAACGCTTCGCGCGTGGCCGACAGCAAGCCGCGCCAGCCGCGCCGTCGCAATACACCCACGGTGGCGCAGGCGCCGTCACGTTCGGGGCCAACCGCCAGATAAAACGCCACCGGCGTCGACTGTCCTGGTTCGACCACAATCGTGCGACGCAGCGCAAACGTGGGCGCGCCGGGGGACGCGTCGCTGACTTCGCGCGTCACGGGACCGTCAGCACCAAGTGCCACGGCCACCATGCCCGGGACAGCCGCCCCTTCGAGCACGATCGTATCGTCGTCACCCAGAATCACGCGATGCGCGTCATCAAAATCGCGCGGCGTGCGAACCCGCTGCTGCCGATGGCCGAGCACACCCTCAAGGGCAATCTCGACGTGGTGCGTATCGCTGCTGCGATTTTCCACGGTCACCGCATACACAGCGCCGGCCATATCGGCATCGCGACCGTACGGCGCAAACACCGTTCCGCGCAGCAACAGACTCCCCACGGTGCACGTGAAGGTGGGCAGCCAGCCAACCGCGCGCTCCCACGCAATGCCCTCAGCCGCCAGCTTGCGCTCTTCTCCGTCAACACGGATCACGGGACGGAAGAGCGGCGCACCCTGCCCCTGCTCAAACTCCCGCGCTCCGGCAAACTCTACCGCCGCACGCGCGCCACGATGCAACACGCCAATGGCATACACTGCGCCGTCGGCCGGATGAATGCAGGGTAGCGAGAGCCAGTGATTGCCGGTGGTTTGCCACGGCACGGACGGAATGGGACGAGGAGTCACAGGCACGGAACCCTTGGAGGCGGGAGGAGCTATCAAAGCGCACACCGGTGCGCTTCGGCTGCGTTGACCGACGGGAATGATCGGGCTAATCTAGCCGATTGGCCAGCTCCCGCAGTCAGTGCCTGCCGATGGATTACGTTTCGCCTCGTGCCGCCATAACTCACGCTGCTCTCATTCACCCCCAGAATCCTGCTTCGCTACCCTTACCGCTCCTCCGTGGGCCAATCGTTGTCGCCGTCGCTGCACCGCCCACGTGAAGCGGCCGCTATCATGCGTGCTTTCGCGCGAGCGGTCGCAGGTGCCGTGGCCGATGCCGCGTCCAGCGCCGTGACAGCCGTCGCGGGATCCGTCGCGGGATCCGTCGCGACAGCCGTTGCGTCATCCGTCGTGGCGGGTACCCTGCTTATGGCTCCATTGGCACCGGCCGCCCTGCACGCACAGGCGGTAGCCGGCGTTGGTGACGATGCGATTCCGATACCGGCCAAGCGACTGCGCCTGTTCATGGGCGCGCAGTGGGACCAGTGGGACGAGCGCCTGCTTCCCTCGGGTGGCAGCGGTCCGCTGCTCGGTGGACTGAGCACGTCAGCCTTTGGTACCGCGCAACTGCCGGCCCTTGAGACTGCAGAATCCGGCATCCGGTCTCTGAGCGGCGCCTCCGACTTTTCGCTTTCCCTCGGTCCGCTTGAAGCGCGCGGCGGCGTACGACGTTCCACCACGGTGTTCCGGGCCGATTTCGGCGTGACCAAACGCGTGAGCGTTGGCATTCGGGTACCGTACGTGGAGGTAGTGCATGATGCACGGCTGGTGCTCAATCGTGAGGGGGTCGACGCCAATGTTGGTGAGAATCCGGCGCGATTTAACCCGTCAGCGCTCACGGCCAATGGCGCAATCTTTGTACAACTGGGCAACGCACGCACACAGCTGCTCGATGCCATCGCCAGCTGCACCACAGGCGGCACGGAAACGTGCGACGCGATTCTGGCCGACCCAGCGGCCGCGTCGGCGCTCGCCGCGCGCGTCGAGTCGTTCCGCGCCGCGTGGCGTGAAGTGTATGGTGACGGCACCTATGCAGGTGCGCCGGTGGTGCCGGTGCAAACAAGCGATGCGCATGAAGACATCAGTGACGCGCTCGCGGCGTTGCGCGCGGAGTTTGAACGCTATTTCGCCACCACGATTCCCGAGACCGGTCCGCTGGGTCCAACCCGCGTATACGGATCGGCCGGTCTGCAGGAGCTCGCACAGGACTCGGCGTTCGGGATAAACGCTGACACTCTCGACCGCGCATTTCGCGCCGGCATGGGCGACGTCGATGTGGAAGCGCGAGTCCTGCTGTTTGACACCTGGGGGGGGGACCAGATAGCGCGTCTCTCAACCACCACGTCGGGATTCCGCGTGCTGGCGTCCGCTGGCTGGCGCTTTGGTACGGCCAGCAGCGCACAGAACAATGAACCCTTTGCGCTGGCCACCGGTGACGGTGTAAACGCACTGCTGTTTCGTGTTACTGGTGACGCGGTATGGAAGCAGCGAGCATGGGTATCAGCAACACTGCGCGGGACAGCGCCGCTGGCCGACAACGCAGTGATACGATTGCCGGGTGCAGGGCTGCCTGAGTTTTTCTTTCTCAGTCGCCCGCAAGCCGTATCTCGTCAGCTTGGGCAGCGCTTTGATTTGGAGATTGCACCACGTCTCAACCTGGGCGACAAGTTTGGCGTCTCCGCGCTCTGGATGCTGCGTTCCCTTGGCTCCGATCGTTACGAGCCATTGGACGGTAGCGAGGCGTTTGAGTCGCCATCTGGCACCGTGCAGTTTGCGTCGTTTGGCGTGACATATTCAACGCTGGCCGCATACGCGCGTGGGCAATCAAAGCTCGCCGTCGAAGTGCACCTCGCGCGCGACATGGCGCTGTCAGCGTCTGGTGTCACGGTACCGTCGCTGTCGCGTGACCGACTGGAGCTGCGCGTGTTTCCACGCTTTCCTCGTTCTGCACGACGCTGACGGCGGGTGAGACACAATCCCGATCGCGCGCCAGGTACACGGGTAGTCCTGACGGCGGGCGAGACACCATCTCGCTCGCGCGCTAAACCGCGGTTGTCTGGGCCACGGTCTGCCCCCGCTCCAGCATCTCGCGGGCGTGCGCGCGGCTCACTTCACGTTCAGCGTCACCGCCGAGCATGCGTGAGAGTTCAATCACGCGATCATCGTTTGCCACCACGTGCGTATCAGCGGTGGTGAGGCCGCCTGTGGCACTGGCGCTCTTGCGAATCACCACGTGATGATGCGCACTCGCGGCAATTTGCGCGAGGTGTGAAATCGCCAGCACCTGATGATGTACCGCCACCGTACGCATGAGCGCGCCCACCTGCCACGCCACGGCACCTCCCACTCCGGCATCTACTTCGTCAAACACCAATGTGGGTACCTGCTGCAACCGCGCCAACACGGTGCTGAGCGCCAACATCACACGTGCCAGTTCACCACCGCTGGCCACCCGTTCAAGCGGCCCTTCGTTGAGTCCCTGGTTGAGCGCCGCCACAAACTGCACGTGCTCCGCGCCAAACCCACCAATGTCCGCATGCGGTACCAGACGCACCGCAAACATACCGTTTGGCATGCCGAGTTCGGGCAGCAATGCAGTGACTGCCGTGGCGAGCGTGCGAGAGGCTTTGGTGCGCTTGGCCGACAGCGCCTTCGCAGCGGTAGCACGCAGCTTCTCCGCATCGCGCAGCTTGAGCTCAGCGCGCTTTCGCGCCTCGTCTGCATTGTCAACGAGTGCGAGCTCTGCACGCCCATCTTCGAGCGTGGAAAGTACGTCATCAATACCAGGCCCATACTTTCGCACGAGCTGATGCAGCACGGCTCGACGCGCGTCCACTTCCTGCAACCGTCGCGGGTCGGCATCGACACCTTCGGCATAGCTGGCCAGCTCGCGCGACAGCTCGTCGAGCGCGAAGTAGGCGCTGTCAAAGGCCGGCTGCAATCGCTCCAGATCGCTATCAATGCGCTGCAGGCTGGTAAGCGCCCGTCGCACCGCATCGAGTTGGGTGAGCACCGACATGTTCTCGCCGCCCAGAATATCGGCCGCTTGCGACGCACTCGTGCGCAGCTCTTCGGCGTGTGCCAAACGTCGGTGCTCCGCCTCCACCAGTTCATCATCACCCGGCTTCACCGCAGCCGCTTCGATCTCCTGCACCAGGAAACGCAGGTAATCAGCGCGTTGTTGCGCAGCGTGTCGCCGGCCTTCAAGCGCGTCGAGCTCCTGTGTGGCAGACAGCACGCGCGCGTGTGCCTGCGCCACCGCTGCCGCGTCCTCCTGCGCATCGGCGTACGCATCGAGCACATCACGCTGTGCCGATGCGTCGAGCAGTTGCTGGGCTTCATGCTGTCCGTGCACGGCCACCAGTTGCGCGCCGAGTTCACGCAGCACGCCAATGGTCACAGTCGATCCATTGACCCACGCGCGACTGCGGCCGGCCGAGGACACTTCACGCTTGAGTGTGAGCGTGTGTTCGTCGGCGTCAATACCACGTTCGTCCAGCCACTCCCGCAGCCCGGGCCGCGCAGAGGTATCGAACGTGGCCTCAACCACCGCTTTGTCCGCACCCGCACGGATGCGGTCGGCGGCGGCACGCTCGCCCAGCAGCAGCCCAAGTGCGCCCACGATGAGCGACTTGCCGGCGCCGGTTTCGCCGGTGAGCACATTCAAACCCGAGGCCAGTGGCAGCGTAACCGATTCAATCACGGCAACGTTGCGCAGGCGAAGCTCCAGGAGCACGCCGCGCGGCCCGTTACACCGGTGCGACGACGCCGTCGCGTTCGGTGAGGCCGCCCCACCCAAGCTTGTGGCGCAGACGCACGAAGAACGAAGTACCGGGGAAGCGGACAATGCGAACCGGGGTAGGAGCTCGGCGAATGCGGAGTGTTTCGCCCGACGTAAACGTAGTGCCCACCTGCCCGTCCACCGTTACCAAAAGTCCTTCCGGCCCATCTTCTGCACGCACCGCCACTTCAACGTCGGGCGGCAACACCAGCGGACGCATGGCCAGCGTGTGCGGCGACACCGGCGTCACAATGATTGATTCAACTGTGGGTACAACAACGGGCCCGCCTGCGGACAGACTGTAACCCGTTGAGCCAGTGGGCGTACAAATCACAACGCCGTCGCCACCGAGTGCACCTATCGGCTCACCGTCCACATGTACCGCAAAGCGCACCACCCGGGCGAAGCCGCCCGTGTGCAGCACCACATCGTTGAGGCAGCGCCACTGTCCACGCGGCTGATCGTCCAGACCGTACGCACGTGCTTCCAGCGTCATGCGATTTTCGGCCACAAACTCGCCGCGCGACCAGAGACGCAACGCGTCTTCAAACTCGTCGCCGCCGCATGACGTGAGAAAACCAAGGCGTCCAAGGTTTACGCCCAGAATGGGAATGTCATGGCCCGACAGATAGCGCGCACCACGCAACAGTGTGCCATCGCCACCGAGTGTCAGCAGCAAGTCGAGCGACTCAGGCTCGCCGAGCGCTTCACCGTCTTCAGCGATTTCGTACAGCTCTTCTTCAAACGCCAATGTGGCGCCCAGTGAAGGCGCCATGTCCAGCAGTGCTCCAAGCACCCCCGGCAGTCCCGCGTACCCACGATGACCAATGACACCGATGCGCATTAGCCGGCCAACGCTTCGGACTCATGCAACGCCCGCACACGCTCCACCACACCGGCCACGTCCAGTCCGC
>JBBSPO010000013.1:0-26866 GCA_038258695.1 Gemmatimonadales bacterium
ACGGCGCCCTGTCGGCTGTTGCTGAACGTGTTGACGGCCAGATCTCCGTGCATTGCACCCGTGTCCGGCACCAGTGCATGATCCACCCGCACCACACCGCCCAGAGCATCGGCACCATAGAGCACCGTCGCTGCTCCGCGTACTACAGTCACCGCATCGGCATCAAAGCTGTCGAGATTGGGAGCGTGTTCTGTTCCCCACTGCTGATCTTCCTGTCGCAGTCCGGCGTTGAGCACCAGCACGCGCTGCGAGTTGAGGCCGCGTATTACAGGCTTGGCAATGCTTGGCCCAAGCTGAATCACCGACACACCCGGCAGATTCTTGATCGTTTCGCCCAGCGTCTGTCCACGCATCGCGTTGAGCGCGGCGGCATCGAGCACGTTCAGTGACACCACTCGCTCCAGCGCATCCGCCAGCGTATCTGCCTGCACGTTGACGGACTGCAGACTGATGGACTGCGCACTCATGACCAGTCGCAGCAACACATCTTCGCGCGACAGATTAATGATGCGTTCAATGGGCGAATAGCCCAGTCGGCGTACGCGCATGGCCACGCGCTGTGCGGGCAGATCGCGAAAATCGAATCGTCCCGCGTCATCGGTGCGCGTAGTGCGCGTACGGATAGGCTCTCCGCCCCAGCTCACCGACACCTCGGCGCTGGCCAGAGGCGCATCGGCGGCGTCCACCACCGTCCCATGCAGGTGCCGGCCACCCTGCGCGTGCACGCTGCGTGACGGCAGCGACACAAGCGAGACAACAAGCAGGAGGCGAAAAGGCCAGGGAATCACGAACACCGTGTACCAGAGTTTGACAATGAGCGCGCTCGGCATTCGCAGTCCGAGCGACCGAAGATTTGATAGATAATGATAAGCCACAATCAAAACTACCCCTGTTTTGAAAGCTCGTTTTCCGGTTGAGCGCACGGTGGTGATGCCAGCAACCGTCAAAGCGAAGGCAGACTTGCCTGCCGGTCGCCACTTAGGTGTACTATCGTGCAACAGCGGTTTTTCACCCTCTGACCGACGCCATGGTTCTGATACTGATCGTTGCACTGCTGGCCGGCTTCGCCATGGCTGGCGCCTGGTACGGACGACTGCAGGAACGCGCCTGGTGGACGCGGCGCCTGATCGATCGTGGTATCAACCCCAATACGTTGTACCCGCGTGGCAGCGGCATGCCTCGCGCAGCTGTGGAACCGCTGGAGCCGCTCGAACCTGAGGCCGATGCCATGCGCGATACCATGGAGGACATCGCGCGTGAGGTGGAGCGACTGGCGGAGGGGCAGCGATTCCTCACGAAAGTGCTCACGGAGCGCCCGGCCCCAAAAGAATCTGACGGCAAGCAGCCACCGCGGCGCACGACCCAGGGCGATTCCGACGGAGTGCCCTGACCGCCGGCCTCGTGCGCTTCTGCAGGCGGTCGCCGGCAGATATTACTGCCGTCCACCCGCCTTCCCGCCCACGTGCGCCCAGAGAGCGCGCTCAACGTCAGTGCAGGTCCACGTCGACCCCAGTGAAGTTGCGCGTTCACGCAGCGCACTGGCGTAGCGTTGGTAGTACGTGAGCGTGAATGCCGGTGTACCCAGTTCGGGCACCTGAGCAGCCACCAGCTCGTCCAGAAACGGGTACGCGTGCGGCGCGTAGGCGCTCACCAGCGCTGACGCGGTGGCTGGACCCACGCCGGCCAGCTTCGCGATGCGGGCAATGGGCTGTGATGGGTGCGGCACCAGTGCCAGACCCTCACGAGTGGCCGACTTCACCGTGTCTGGTGAGTTGCCGCGCACAAGCATGAGGTTCCGGGCCCGCCAGACCCCGCGGGCCATCTTCCATTCCGTGAGGCGAACCAGCTCGGCGTGTGTGGCAAGCACCGGATCGCGAGCGCGCAGGAGATTCGGCAACTCCAGTTGATACCAGCTGTCATGTGCCACCAGCGAGGACACCCCTTGGCGCTCAATCACCTCGGCGTACGCTCCCAACGCCGTTTCCCACGCTGCGGAGCTGGACTCGGGCCATAGATCGAGTGGTAGAATGGGCATTCCGAATGATAGGGCCTGATGATGCGTTGAGCGCGGCGGAGTCGAGAAACCGGCGTACACCTCCAACACTATTCTCTCACGTGCGACCGGTTGCCCATCGTTTCTTGTTCACACTCGCTTTGCGGTTCCTCGTCTGCAACTTCACTGATTCCATGAACCACCGACTCGTCGGCCTGCGACTCGCAGTTGGCGCGTTTGTCTTGGCGTGCACCCTCGCGACCACGGCAGATCCGCTCATCGCGCAGACAGTGCTGCCTGACAGCATCGCGCTGCGCGCGGCAACACGTACCATCGAGTCACTGCTGGTCATCAACGACGATCTCGCACTCGCCCGCGCCTACCGTGCACTCGGCGATTTGCACGATTCGGTAGACAACGCAACCCCGGCAATTGACGCATACAACAAGGCCATAGTCCGCGGCGAACAGGCCGCCGATTCTGTCACGCTCAGTTCCGTCTACAATAACCTTGGGCTGCGTCACTGGACGGCCAATCGGTATGACAGCGCTCTCACGTATCTGGAGCGCGCACGGAACATCCGTGAGGCGCGCGGTGATCGGGTGGGTTTGTCCCGGGTGCTCAACAGTCTTGGAGCGTCCTACTACCAGCTCGGCTACTACGAGCCGGCACTCGACGCGTTTCTGTCGTCGCTGGAGCTGCGCCGAAGCGACAGCACAGTGGGTGGCGTATCTGTCGTGTATACAAATATCGGGAAGACGTACCACGATTGGCGACAGTTTGATCGTGCGCTGCCAATGCTGGAAGACGGCGTGAGCACCGCGCTCGCCCACAACGAGCCGGTGGCCGCCGGTTACGCACTGAACTCATTGGCCATGCTGTATCTGGACATGGGTGAGTTCGCACGTGCGCACGTGTTTATAGACAGCTCCACGAATACATACACTCGTGCCCGCGCATTGATGACCCGTGGCGATTCTCTGAGCGGGTGGTCTCTGAACACCATTGCGCGCGGTCTGCTGCTCGCTCGCGAAGATCGGGTAGCGGAAGCCCTTCCGTTATTGGACTCCGTGTTGCTCATGGGAGAGCAACGGCAGAGCATCCGGGGTCAGGCGCGCGCGTTGCTCTATCTGGGTGAAGCCCACGGTCGGCTTGGCGACTACAACCGCGCGACGGCATCGCTTGCGCGTTCGGTATCGCTGGCCGAAAGTGTATCCCAACGCGTGTACATGCTCGCGGCGCTCGAACAGTTGGCGAATCTGGAGGAGCGGAAGGGCAACACTCGCGTTGCGCTTCGCCATCTGCGCAGTTATCTGGCGCTGCGCGACACGATTTTCGATCAGTCCACGGCACAACGCGTGGCCGGCATGGAGGCTCGCGCTGACATGGAACGTGAGCAGCGAATGAACGCACTGCTGCGCGCGCAACAGCGCGAACAGTCGCTCGAGCTCAAGCGCAGCGAGCAGGCGGTAGCGTTGGGCGGCGTCATTCTGGCGCTCGCGGCATCGCTGCTCGCGCTGCTTGTGCACTTTAACCGGAAGGGGCGCGCCCGCGAGATGCTGCTTGTGCAAACAAACGCCGCAGCGGAACGCGCCAACACAGAGCTGCGTGCCGCCCTCTCGGAGGTACAAACCCTGTCAGGGCTGATCCCGATGTGTGCGAAGTGCAAAAAAGTCCGTGACGACGAAGGCTTCTGGGAGGCAGTGGAGACGTACATCTCCAGCCGCTCAGCGGCCACCTTCAGTCACGGCATCTGCACCACCTGCGGGCCAGAGCTGTACGGTGAGCACTGGCCCGACGACCAGCTTAGCGCGACAACACAATCGTGAAGCTCGCGCCCCCAACACTCTGGTTTGTCACCGAGATCACGTTGTTGGAAAAGGTCCAGTTCAGATCCCGAACAAAAGTATCGGCGGTCTGATCAAACGTAACGCCGCTGCCGTTGAGTTCGGCGGTACCGACCATACTTGCCTGCAAAGCCACGTCGCCCGTTACAACAGCGGGAACGCTCAGCGTGCCCACCGTCGTATTGTCCTGTCCGATTGTGATCACCAGGCTGCCGCCTTGCGCCAGCACATCGATCTCGGAGAGTCCGGTTGGGGTCGCGCGAAAGGTGGTGGCGGTGTACGAGCCGGCCACTGGATTCGGGTCAATCAGGCCATCGTCGCCGCATGCTGAGAGCGTGCCGACAACGGCAACAGCAGCGAGCAGACTGCGGAATGATGCACGCACGGATGTGCGACGACGAGTCATGGAAAGACGCATGATGAGCTCAGAGAAAAGGTTTGGATGACAAATCGTGGATTCGACGCGCTTTACCCCGCTCTGTTCATTGGGTGCCACTTTGTGCGCAGCGGCACACGCGGGGTTCGCAGCCGAACGGATCAGCACTTTATTTGCCCGTTTGGGTGATCTGACCCACAAAAATACGATAGCCCAAAGGGAGAGGAGGATATCGACCGAGTGGCTAATCGCGCCGAATGTCGCGGAGGCCGATTGTATGACGTATGACGTCACATGCGATTGACCGGTGCGGGACTATGCGCCGCGACCAGTGTCAGACCACAAGGAGTTGAAATGCGCACTGCCCAAATGACAGGCTTCGAGTTGCCACAATCCTTGCCCCAATCCAGCTCGCGATCACCAGCGAGCTCATCCGGGCAGTATGTGCGGGCGGTACAGACCGTTCATGCCGACGAACCGGAACAGGCGGAGGCGCGCGCTCAGCAACGCATTACGCAGTCGGTGCACATCACCCGACCGGCATTTCAGCTGTACAACGCCTGGAAAGACCTGGCACGTGGCCAGGCTGCCCAGACAGAGCTCAAGCGAGCTGTCGCTGCGGGCTTTGTAGCCAGCGACGTCATCAAAGCGCCATGCCTGGGCGATGTCAGCTGCGCATTGCTCGTGGATCATATGCCGGGACTATTTCTGGCCTGGCAGTCCTTGCCGCATGCTGGTGTCGTGCAGCAAGGTGAGGTATGGTTTCACAAGACGTCCACAGATCGGACGAGCGAAGTCTGTGTTATTCTCAGTTTCGAAACGTCCGGGACGGGCAATCACGGCATGGCACGCACTCTTGCGCATGCCCGGGCTCAAATTGCGCAGGACCTTGAGCGTTTCAGAGAACTGATGGAGCGCTGAACCTTTTCCCACGCACCTATGAGCAGCGGTCGCGAGTCTCGCGCAGCTTCGTTGGCACCATTTGTCAGCGTCGCGCTGCTGGTGTGGGCCGTCGTGGTCGTTGCAGTCAGCGGCGCGCGCACCGCAGCGCCACATATCAGGCGGCTCACTCGGCCTGGGCGCATGCGCGCGATGTTCGCGACACCATTCGCTGGCCCTGATACCCAGCGCGTCGGATCAGGTGTTGGTCCGTTGATGCATCGCCAATACAGCGTGGACATTCCGCGATCAGGCGACAACACTCAGGTCAACAGTACCGCGCTCATGCGCGCCATCAAGCAACAGATTGCGCAACTTTCACCAAGTGCGCTGGCTGAGTTTCACAAGACCAATGGCGATCCCGGCGAGATGGTGGTGGGAGATGAATACCATATCGCCATGCTGGGACCGTGGAACGGCAGAGTGCGCGTGGTCGCGGTTTCGCCCGAGTCGTTCACGCTGGCCACGCTCACAGGGCACCCTGAGTCAGGGCACATCACGTTTCTTGTCCGGGAGCTGCGTACTCGCGGGCGCCCGCTGCGCGTGAGTATCGAATCGTGGGCACGATCCCGCGACGCAACAGTTGATATGATGTACGCCAGGCTTGGTGTCGGCATGCACGTACAGGCCCGCGTATGGGTGACGTTTTTGCGGCGCGCGTGCACACTCGCAGGCTTGAATGTGCCACCGCGCATTCGCATTCAGTCGGAGGAGGTTGGTGCGTGACATCATCGGGCACAACGCGAGACGAGAAAGCGATTGATGATGCGCTGCGTGCGCGGCTCCAACAAATCGACGCACTGGAATCCAGCATCGACTTGTCCAAACGCGATGAGTACGTATCGGCCGAGGGCTGGAATGTTGACGCGCGTGAAATCGCCTTGCCGGCAGAAGCGCCTGGTCCTCCTGAACCTGATGGCTCGTTTGCGGCGGCCGTGGAGGTTCTCAAGGCGTACTCGTTTACGCCCCAGCGACTGATCACGGGGCGTTTTGATCCATCGGTGCCACTTGAGCAGCGTTCCATGTTGCTGTCGGCGCGCTTTCTCTGGATCAAGTTAGAGCTTGGCGTTCGCATCAATCGCGTATTGGATGCGACGCGCGACACTGAGCACGGGCCAGAGCAGGTGTGGGGATACAGCTACCACACCTTGGAGGGCCATCTGGAACGCGGTGAAATCACGTTCGAGGTGGTGAAGCTGCTGGAAACCGGGGCGATGACATTCCGCATTCACTCCTTCTCGCAAACGGGACACATCCCGAACTGGTTCTATCGACTCGGCTTCCGCATCGTGGGTCGGCGCCTGCAGAAGCAATTCGCCGAGCAATCGCTCAAGAACATGCAGGCGCAGGTGGTGGCGCGTGTGGGCGCGGGAGCACCAGACAGCGGTTCGTGATTTCTGTCTGCCACTTGTGAGGGGATGCGGAATCCGCAATCATTTGAGGCTATGACGGCTTCTACTGTTTCGATGACTTCGGCGCCTACGCCGCCCTGACGTCGCAGTCCGCGCGGTGCGGGTGTTTTTGAACGCCCTTGCACCAGCGCCCGGCCCTTTACAACCGTCGTGCCATGTATCGCGTGCTCCAACGAGTGTTTGGGGCATGTGTCCGTGTGCCAATTGCTTTCTGCATGTCGCTGAAAACACTCCGCATTGAATGGCTGTCCAACGTTCGCAATGATTTACTGGCCGGGCTCGTGGTCGCACTGGCGCTCATTCCTGAGGCGATCGCGTTTTCCCTCATTGCCGGTGTAGACCCCAAAGTCGGGTTGTACGCATCATTTGCGATTGCCGTGGTGATCAGCTTTGTGGGCGGCCGGCCAGGCATGATTTCGGCGGCAACCGGTGCGATGGCGTTGGTGATGGTCACGCTGGTGCGAGATCACGGACTCGAATATCTGTTGGCCGCCAGCGTGCTCACGGGTGTGCTGCAAATCATTGCCGGCTGGCTGCGACTCGGGTCGCTTATGCGGTTTGTGTCGCGATCCGTGATCACCGGATTTGTGAATGCCCTGGCCATCCTGATTTTTATGGCGCAAGTGCCAGAAATCATGCTCGCCACACCAACCGGGCTCGGGATGATCGTGGGTGGGCTGGCGATCATTTATCTGTTTCCCTACGTGACCAAAGCGGTGCCATCGCCGCTGGTGTGTATTGTGGCGCTCACCGCGCTCGCCATCTGGCTTGGGCTGGATGTACGCACCGTGGGCGACATGGGAGCGCTGCCCGATCAGTTGCCAATCTTTGCCTGGCCCAACGTCCCGCTCACGCTCGAAACGCTGCAGATCATCTTCCCCGTGGCGCTCACGCTCACCGCGGTTGGTTTGCTGGAATCAATGATGACAGCCACCATCGTTGATGATCTCACCGACACCAGCAGCAACAAAAACGTCGAGTGTCAGGGGCAGGGTATTGCCAATATTGCGTCAGGTCTGGTGGGCGGCATGGCCGGCTGCGCGATGATTGGTCAGTCAGTGATCAATGTGAAGTCTGGTGGACGTGGTCGCTTGTCCACGTTTTCTGCCGGTGTGCTTCTGCTCTCCATGATTCTGCTGCTGGGCGATTGGGTCGCGCGTATTCCCATGTCGGCTCTGGTCGCGGTGATGACCATGGTATCGATTGGCACATTCAGCTGGGCCTCGATTCGCGGCCTGCGTGAACTTCCCGCCAGCTCGAGCATCGTGATGGCGGCCACCGTCGCGGTGGTGGTAGGCACACATGATCTGGCCAAGGGCGTGCTGGTGGGCGTGCTGCTCTCCGGATTCTTTTTTGCGAACAAGGTGGGCAAGCTGCTGTACGTGGGTACCGCCACCACCGACAACGGTCGCGCACGCGAGTACAACGTGGTAGGTCAGATATTCTTTGCGTCAGCCGATCGTTTCATTGCGTCTTTTGACTACAAGGAAGTGATTGAGCGCGTGCGCATTGACGTATCCAGTGCGCACTTCTGGGATATCACGGGCGTCAACGCACTTGACCGGGTGGTGATCAAGTTCCGGCGCGAAGGCGTTGATGTTGAAGTCATTGGACTGAACCGGGCGAGTGCCACCATGGTTGACCGGTTTGCATTGCACGACAAAAGCGATGGTGTTGAACTGCTGGGAGCGCATTGATCATGGCCGACATTGTACATCATGACCGAAAAGTGCTGGCCTGCGTGGACAAGTCGCGCTTTGCACACTTTGTCGCCGATTATGCATCGTGGGCCGCCCGGGGTTTGAACGTCCCGCTGGAGTTCCTGCACATTCTCGATCGACACCCGGAGCTGAGCTCGGGGCACGATCACAGTGGGTCGCTGGGTCCCGAACCGCAACACGCGCTGATGGAACAGCTCATCGCCGAAGACTCGGTCAGGAGCAAGATCGCGCGCGAAGAGGGGCGGCTGTTTCTGTCAACGCTGCGCGACCGGGCGATGACGCAGGGCATCAGCAACCCGAGCATGCGCCAGCGCTACGGCGAGCTTGAAGACACACTCGTTGAACAGCAGGGCAGCGTCGAACTGTTTGTGCTCGGCCGACGCGGCGAGTCGGCACAATCAACGGGCCGGGATCTTGGACGCAACCTCGAACGCATGGTCCGTGCGCTGCAAAAACCGATTCTGGCGGTCACACAAGAGTTTGTCACGCCGTCGCGAGTCATGGTGGCTTTTGACGGCGGCGTGGTCACGCGTCGCGGCATTGAGATGATCGCCAACAGCGTGCTCTTTCGCTCGTTGCCGTGTGATATCGTGCTGTCGGGCGAGATCAGCAATAGTGCCAGTGAGCAGCTCGAAAAAGCGCGGATCAAGCTGTCCGATGCAGGCATGCAGGTGGAGGCGCTGACGCTGCCCGGCGACCCGGAGCGTGAGATTGTGCGCGCGATCCAGGAGCGATCTATCGACATGCTGGTAATGGGAGCGTACAGTCACTCCGTGTTGCGCCGCATTTTCCGCGGCAGCAGAACGTCGGATTTGCTGCGCGCGGCGACCGTGCCAACACTGTTGCTGCGGTAGGCAGCTGCGGGCTGGCACCGCGGTAAGGCACCGCGGGCGGGGACGCGCCATGTTGCTTCGCCCCGATCCGCTGTGCAGAATGCAGGGATACCTGACACGCACGGCACCTCCCCCGCACCCTGCCCACCAATGCCCATTCGCAGCTCGCTGCTCCTGCTCGCGTTGCCTGTATTCGCCGCGCAGGCGCAAACGCCAACAACGTCCGTTACCAACGACCTGGCATTTCGCACCATTGGTCCGGCCGCCATGTCCGGTCGCTTTGTCGACCTGGCCGTGTACGATTCCGCGCCGCACGTGTTCTACGCGGCGTCCAGTACCGGTGGTTTATACAAAACGATCAACAACGGCGTGAGTTTTACAGCGCACTTTGGCGAACAGGCCACGCACAGCATAGGCGCGATTGCGCTCAACCAGCGTGATACCAGCATTGTGTGGGTGGGCACCGGTGAACGCGCCAACCGGCAGAGTTCGAGCTGGGGCGACGGTGTGTACAAGAGCACCGACGGTGGCCGTTCGTGGCGCAACATGGGGCTCAAGGAGTCGGCGCACATTGGTCGCATTCTGCTGCACCCCACAAACCCTGACCAGCTGTTCGTGGCGGCCATGGGTGAACTGTGGGGCAGCAATGAGCAGCGTGGGCTTTACCGCACCAACGACGGCGGCAACAGCTGGCAGCGAGTGTTGTACGTAGATGAAAACACGGGCGTGAGCGACGTCGCCATGCATCCGTCCAATCCACAGATTCTGTACGCCGCATCGTACCAGCGGCGGCGCACCTCATTTGGCTTTGACGGCGGTGGACCCGGCAGCGCGCTCTGGAAGAGCACCGACGGTGGTGATACGTGGAGCAAACTCTCCAATGGATTGCCGGCAGGTGATTACGGCCGCATTGGCATTGCCATTTACGCCGGTGATGCAAACATCGTGTACGCAAGCGTTGAACAAGGGCTGCGCTACACCGCCAGCACGTCGTACGAAGAGCCACTTGGCGGGTTGTATCGTTCACAGGATGCCGGTGCCACGTGGGAGCAGATGAGCACCTGGAATCCTCGGCCCATGTACGCCAGTCAGGTGATTGTTGATCCCAACGATCCCTGTCGCATTTACATGATGAACTTTTTCTCCACCAGCAGTGACTGCGGTCGCACCTCGCAATCGCTGCGGCAATCGTTGCACGGCGACGATCGCTTCATGTGGGTCAACCCGGCCAACTCCAATCATCTCATCAAGGCCGACGACGGCGGCATTGGTATCAGCTACGACCGCGCACGCACGTGGCTCTACGTGTCAAACCTGCCGGTGAGTCAGTGGTACCGCGTGTCGTTTGATATGCAAACACCGTATCGTGTGTACGGCGGCCTGCAGGACAACGGATCGTGGGCGGGACCGAGTGCCACCTATCGCAGCGAAGGCATTGTCAACGCCGACTGGGTGAAGTGGGGAGGAGGCGACGGATTTTTCAATCTCATTGACACCACCGACAATCGTACGCTCTACACCAACTCGCAGTATCTCGGACTCTCACGTGTTGATTTACTTACCGGTCAGCGCACTGACATCCGGCCTGGCGATCCACAGGGAGCCATCTCCGACCGTCGCAACTGGAACACGTGGGGCGACGTCAACGCACCCGAGCAAACGCTTGGCAACGCCATGGCGCCGGCCAACTGGGATGCGCCTATCCACATTTCGCATCACGATACGCGCACCATTTACGCCGGCACAAACATTCTGTGGAAAAGCACCGATCGCGGCGACAACTGGACCGCTCTCGGAGATCGCACCACCGGCGTAGACCGGCGCACACTGCCCATCATGAGCGCCGCACCACGCGCCAACACGCTATCACTCGACGATGGCGCACCGTACTGGCCTACGATTTCGGCCATCGCCGAATCACCACGCGTACGTGATGTGTTGTGGGTGGGTACGGACGATGGCAACGTGCAACTCAGCACTAACGGTGGCAGCACGTGGACCGAGCTCTCAAGCCGGTTGCCAGGCTTACCGCGCAACGCATGGATAAACGGCATCGAGACTTCACGTTTTGCCGACGGTCGCGCATACGTGGTGGTTAACAACTATCGCAACGGCGACTTCGCAAACTACGTCTACCGCACAGACGATAGCGGTGCGTCGTGGCAGCGTTTAGACAGTGGATTGCCGGCTAACCGGGTGGCGCGCACACTGCGTGAAGACCTGCGCAATCAGGACGTGCTCTACCTGGGTACAGAGCTCGGACTGTTCTGGTCCAATGATCGCGGCAGCACATGGTCTGAGTTGCGCGGTGGCATGCCCACCATGGCGTTCAATGACCTGTTCATTCATCCGCGCGAACATGACCTCGTGGTGGGAACACACTCACGCGGCATCTGGATTCTGGACAACGTACGCGCCTTGCAGGAACTCACACCCGCCGTTGCATCGCGTGATGTGCATGTATTCAGCACCCGCGCGGCCGAACAGATCAGATATCGCAGCGAAATTGGACATGTGGGCGACATGTTCTACGAAGGCGATAATCCGCCGGCCGGAGGGTTGATTGACTTCTGGCTCAAGCGCGCGGGGGCCGTGCGCATTGACTTCAGCAACGCCGCCGGTGAACAGGTTGCGACAGTGCGCATGACCGGCCGTGTCGGTATCAATCGCACTGCGTGGAATCTTTCGCACAGTGAGCCCGGACAGGACTCCGCGCGTGCACCTGCTGGTCCGTTGGTGGTGCCAGGGCAGTACGCGGTGCGTGTGACGGCAGGTGGTACGTCAGCGAGTGGTACGCTTGAGGTTCGTGAAGATCCGCGCCTCAACGTTCCGGCAGGTGTGCGCGCCGAGTGGACAGCCACGTTGCTTGAGTTGGGCACGCTGCGTCGTGAAGCGCAAGCGCTGGCGTCTCGTGTCAACGCTGCGTCGCGTGGTGCTGATGCCGCGCGCACGCAGTCGCTGGCCGAAACACGCCGACAGGTCAGCGAACTGGCCGCACGGACAGGCCGATTGTACGGCGAAGTGCGCGGTGCGGTGCAAGCGCTCACCGGTCAGCAGCAGTCGCAGCGTGCGTACTATCAAATGATGGTCCGGGAGCTGTCAGCTGAGCTGCAGCGCTTGAACGTGCCGTAAGACAGAGCGCGTGGTAGCGGCTGGCTTCAGAACCCGACATCAGCGCCGATACTCAACAGTTACGAGGTGGCATGCACAGGAGAATCAAGCCGATACCTCGCACTCCCCAGGGTCTGAACTTTTCATGCTTCTTGATTCACTTCACCACACAACATGACTTGCGTCAGACAAGCATCAGTCTCGTCTGACCAATCCGGTGCGTCTCACGACGCTCAACGCCAGTGATCTGCTCGACGGCGTCGCCAACGACGTGCTTGATCGTCTGGCGAGCCTGACTACCAGAATGCTTCAGGTACCCGTGGCGCTTGTGAGCCTGGTGGATGATCGTGGGCAGCACTTTCCGGGACTCGCCGGACTGGGCGGCTGGGCCGGAACGCAGCGGGGCACACCACTCACGCACTCCTTCTGCCAGTACGTGGTCACCAGCGGCAAGAAGCTGATCGTTGAAGACGCCTCACAACATCCGTTTCTCAAGGACAATCTGGCATACGGCGAGCTCGGCGTGATTGCCTACGCTGGCGTCCCGCTGCAAACATCGGATGGTGAGCAGCTCGGCTCGATGTGCGCGATTGATACATCACCTGTCCAGTGGACCGCCGAACAGATTGCAACACTGGAGGATCTGGCGGCGGCGGCGATGGCCGAAATTGAGTTGCGTTCAACAGTGCGTGCGTTGCTGGCGGCGCAGGAGCGACTGCAACATCAGGCCGAACGGGACGCACTCACGGGATTGTACAACAGACGTGGGTTTGGTGGCCATGCCAAGCACCATCTGGCGCTCGCCGAACGCACCAAAAGCCCGTTTTCTGTGCTGGCGATGGATCTCGATTCGTTCAAGCAAATCAACGATACCTTTGGTCATGACATTGGTGACGAGGCGCTGGTGGAAATCGCCTCCTTACTCACCGAAGTGGCTCGCGACAGTGATGTGGTGGCGCGCCTCGGCGGGGATGAGTTCACCGTCTTACTCGCTAACACTGCAAAGCAGGACGCTGAAAATTTCATCAGTCGTTTTCGGGCCCTGCTCGATTCAGCCAACGCGGATGGCGAACGTGACTTCATGCTGTCCACAAGCATCGGTATCGCTTCGTGGTCGCCCGATTCGCCGAGCAGTCTGGCCACCCTCATGCGATCGGCCGACAGCGCACTGTACGCCGACAAGCGCGCCCGGAAACTGAACGCCGTGAGTGGAGAATGACTGACACATACAAGAGCGATCGCACGGTTCTGATTGTCGATGACTTTCCAGCGGTGCTCGCCTGGGCCACACGCGCCTTTGAACGCGACGGCTGGACGGTATTGGGTGCCGGCAGCGCCACCGAAGCGCTTTCGTTTTGCCAAACTGAAAAAGACGCCGGGCGACTGCTCACACTTCTGGTCACTGATCTTGATCTGCCTGATTACGATGGAATTCAGCTGGCCAAAGCTCTGCGCGAGCACGACAGACGATTGCCGGTTGTGGCGCTAAGCTCCAACGCTGCAGTTGCGCGCGAGTGGAGCGGTGAAATGCTTGATCTGACCGTGTTTTTCGCCAAACCGGTCCGTGCATCACAGCTTATTTCAGCAGCCAACGCGTTGATTGCCTCCCCGTCGTCCGATCCGACGGACAGCCTGTCGCCCGGCGAGGACACGCTTCACGCTCGCGCTTGATGTTGGGCGCGGTGGACCAGCCGGACCGCAACGGGTAGCTTGAAAGTCAGACGGGCCGTTACGGGCCGTTACGGGCCCCTCACCATCCTCCCGGAGGTCTGCCATGACGATCAATCCCGCTACCTCAGCGTTAGTGCTCATTGAGTACCAGAACGATTTCACTTCTGAAAACGGCGCGTTGCACAACGCCGTGAAGAGTGTGATGAGCAACAACAGCATGCTGGACAAAACGCGCAAAGTGGTGGAAGAAGCGCGTTCGGCCGGCGTCACGATTATGCACGCGCCCATCACGTTCGCACCCGGTTACAACGAAATCACGGCCCACCCCTACGGCATTCTCAAGGGCGTGGTCGATGGCAAAGCGTTTGTGAAGGGCGAGTGGGGTGCCGCGATTGTCGATGTACTGGCACCGCAGCCCGGCGATATTGTGGTGGAAGGCAAGCGCGGGCTGGACACCTTTGCGAGCACCAATCTGGACTTCATGCTGCGCAGCAAGGGCATTCACACCGTGGTGCTCTGCGGGTTTCTCACCAACTGCTGTGTGGAGTCCACCATGCGCACCGCGTACGAGCATGGCTTTGAGGTAATCACTCTCAGCGACTGCACCGCGGCCACCTCGCAGGAGGAGCACGACAACGCGCTCAAGTTTGACTTCCCGATGTTTTCCAAGCCCATGAGCGCCGAGGCGTTTCTGGGCGTGCTTTCGGCCAGCGCGGGCGCGAAGTCCGGCGCCGCGCATTGAGGTTACCGCGGCTGCGATTGTTTATTCGTTCACAGGCAACAGCGTGAACCAACGTGTTGTACGAAACGGCCTGATTGCAGCCGGACTCATGAACATCGGCGGTGTTCTGGTGTTCTCGCGCGCGTTTACCAATGACGCCATCAACACCGCCGATCCGGTGGTCATGTCCAACTTTGGACTGCTCATGATTGCCGTGTGGGGCCTCGCGTATCTGGCCGCGGCTGCGACAACAGGCAACATCGCCTGGATCGCAGCCGCGTTCGCAGTTGAAAAGTTGGTGTACGTGGTGGTGTGGCTGCGCTGGCTTTTTGCGAACAGTCTGGCGCAGCTCTATTCCACAGATCTTTTTGCTGGCGTGTTTTTCAGCATTTATGGTCTCAACGATGCCGTGTTCATGCTGTTCTTTGTGTGCGTGTTTGTGGTGCAGCGTAAATCCACAGAGCAATCGTGATCGTGGCATCCGGCGCGCGACTAACGGTTTCGTTCTCGCGAAACGCCTGATCACCGCCCGTCCGGCGCGCTGACGTGATTCACCGGTGCGGTCAGCTCGTCCACATACGCCGACGCGGCACCATATCGGTACACGAGGTCCCCGCCGGAATGTCCGACGCGGTAGCCGGCCACCAGCAGCCCAAACGCACCCACCGTGGCCAACACCCGCGCCGACAGCCCCACTCGGCCATTCAGCAGCCCCACACCGGCTACGCCAAGCACGGCCACCGACAGCCAAAGGAACTGATCTGCGGCGTCTTCGTGCGTGTTGAGCGCCGCATCGGGCACCACCGCCTCTACCGCGTCTTCCTGGTCCTCGCCCGTTTCCATAGACGCCCAGGCACTGAGCGAAAGGGCAGCAAACATGGCGGCAGCAACGCCCCAGGTGCGCAGTGGACGCGACCCACCGTGCACCGCGACCAGCGCTACCACGGCGAAGAGTGGAACCAGTACCGCCAGCGCCATGGGCAGATGGACAACGGCGGGATGCAGCGGCGTGGGGATGAGAGAACTGAGTTGGGCGAGCATGGATGCCTCCTGAGCAACCGGACCCAGGTGAATCCCGGGCCTCGCCAGTATGATCGGGCTACAGGGCGCTCTGGCATATCCGGCATGTGTCGCAACCCGTGACATTCGTTGCATTTGCCGGAGGAATACGGCAGAAGCCTGATAGCGCGAGCCGCGGTGTTCTCCGATGTTTCAAACATGAAACAAGACCCGGCACATGACCTGACTGACAATGACGTGACTGACGTGGATGAGAGTCGCCTGCGCCTGCTGGTGCTCGCGATACTTGGCATGGTCGTGCTCGGCGGCGGGTTTGACCTCTACATGGATGCGCCTGACGATCTGCTTTCGGCGCACGTTCTGGTGGAGTTGGCGCTCATGCTCACCAGCGCCACCGTTGGCGTACTGCTGTGGCGCGCCTGGAGAACCACGGCGCACGAACTTTCGGCCACCAAGGCATCGCTCGACGCATCCCAAGCCGATCGCGCCGCGTGGCGCGCCCGCGCCGAACAGGCGCTCAACGGACTTGGACAAGCCATCGATGAACAGTTCGACGCGTGGTCGCTTACACCCAGTGAGCGCGAGATCGCACTGCTGATTCTCAAGGGATATGGGCATAAGCAGGCAGCCGCTCGCACCAATCGCAGTGAGCGCACGGTGCGACAACACGCGGTGTCGGTGTACAGCAAGTCCGGACAAGGGGGACGCGCTGAACTGGCTGCGTTCTTTCTGGAAGGGCTCATGCTTCCGGCACCGGCAGAGAATTCCTTGACGCAGAGTCGGGACACATGACGTGTTTCCGGCCAAACGCGACAACTGCCGGATGGTCTGGCCCTCGCAAAAAAAGCACTGTTCAGGTGCGCAGACGGGATGTCCCCGTCGCGCTCACCCCGCACCGGAGCTCTCCCATGACTGAACACGACAACTCGGGCCGCGACGCTCACGCGCCCGCCACCTCTCTCGCATCGTGCGAGCACCGGGTCGATAGACGGGCCTTCTTGCAGCGAGCCGCATTGAGTGCGGCGGCGGCGCTCGTAGCGAGCGGCTTCGCGCAGTCGGTGGCACTGGCCCAACACGTCAGCCAGCTGGCGCCATCACTCAGCGCTGGTAGTCGGCGCACGTACGACATTCCGTCCCAGGACGGGGTCTTTGTCGACGTGCCGAACGAGTTGGCGCTCACGCGATCGGACGGACGGCTCTTCGCCTTCTCGCTGGCCTGCCCGCATCGGGGCGCCACGTTGCAGTGGAAGGTTGGCGAACAGCGCTTTTTCTGCCCCAAGCACAAGGCACGATTCACGACAGACGGCGCCCACGCGAGCGGACGGGCAACGGCCGATCTCGATCGTTTTGTCCTGCAGCGTTCAGGTGCGCAGGTCGTTGTTGACCTGGGTCAGCCGCTTGAGTCAAAGACAACGCCTGTGGCGTGGGCTGCTGCTGTGTTGGTAATCTGATGTCGCGTCTTCACACACACCCCGAACTACATCTGGTCTCTCGCGTTGGCTGGCTGCGGGCGGCGGTGTTGGGTGCGAATGATGGGATTGTGTCCACGGCGAGTCTGATTGTCGGGGTGGCCGCTGCGTCTGCTGGCACGCCCGAGATTCTGGTGGCAGGTGTGGCCGGGCTGGTGGCCGGCGCCATGTCGATGGCCGCGGGTGAGTACGTCTCGGTGAGCTCGCAATCGGACACCGAACGAGCCGACCTGGCGCGCGAGCGGGCTGAGCTGGCCACTCAGCCCGAGTTCGAACGGGAGGAACTGGCGCAGATTTACGTGGCCCGTGGTGTGGAGCTCGACCTGGCGCGACAAGTTGCCGACCAGCTCACGGCCCGGGATGCGCTGGGAGCGCACGCACGCGATGAGCTTGGGATCTCCGAGATAACGGCGGCACGCCCCATCCAGGCCGCGCTGACCTCGGCCGCTACGTTTGCCGTTGGAGCCGCGATGCCGCTGTCGATGGTGCTGCTGATGTCGAGAGAGACGCTCGTTGTCAGTGTTTCGGTCGCCTCCTTGTTGTTTCTCGCCTTGCTCGGCGCCATCGGAGCCCGGGCTGGCGGGGCCAACGTCATGCGGGCTACGCTGCGGGTCACGTTCTGGGGCGCACTCGCCATGGCGCTGACTGCGGGTATTGGAGCGCTGTTTGGCACAGTGGTGTGATACGCCAATGCATGACCGCGCCGGCGCAGCGCTAGCCGTCGCGAACGGAATGACCCACTTCTGCGTAGTACAATGGTGAGATAGAAGGTCGACGGTGCGCGGTGCGCACGGTCCCTCGAGTGCTTTTGCGCATCGTCGCAAGCGCTCCCATGTGCGCGCAACTGTGCACCAATATCGTGAAGGAGTAGCGGTTGACTATCCCAATAGTAGTGCGAGCAGCGATGCCCATTCTCGCTGTTTCATTGTTCCTGACCGGCTGCGAGCAGGTCGAAAGCGAGGAGCCCATGCGCATCGGGCTCGTAGAAACCCGTGACATTGTGGTCTCGGCCAGTGCCGCGGGCGCTGTCGCGCCGGTTACGACCATCGAGGTCAAGTCGCAGGCATCGGGAGAGATCACGGAAGTGCACGTCAACGAAGGTGATGACGTCACACGCGGCCAGTTGCTCGCTCGCGTTGATCCGCGCATTCCGGAAAATGCGGTGCGTCAGGCAGAGGCTGATTCAGTCGTCGCGCGCGCCGGTCTCGAAAATGCAGAGTCTGCGCTGCGACGCTCTGAAGAGCTGTACCGGGAGCAAGCGTTCACACTGGAGGAGCTGGAGAACGCACGACTCTCGCGCGCCACCGCGTACGCGCAGCTCATCAGCGCGCAACGTGCACTTGAAGATGCGCGCATCGCGTTTGTGCAAACCGAAGTGCGCGCGCCGTCGGCTGGCGTCATTCTCTCTCGTGCCGTGGAAGTGGGCAGTGTGATTGCGTCAGCCAGTCGTGATGTTGGTGGCGGCGCCATTCTGCTTCGCATGGCATCACTCGACACCGTCGAAGTGCGTTCACTCGTTGACGAAAGTGATATTGGACGTATCAAACCCGGCATGCCGGTGAGCATCACCGTCGACGCGTACCCCAATCGGAACTTCGAAGGCGAAGTGCTGCGTGTTGGTGCGGAAGCGGTGCTCGAGCAGAACGTCACCACCTTTCCTGTACTCGTTCGCATCAGGAATCGCGATCGACTGCTCAAGCCGGGAATGAATGCCGATGTTGAAGTGCGCATTGCCGAGGTGTTGGAGACGCCGGCCGTTCCCAACACCGCGCTGCGTGCTCCGTCGGACGTCTCGTCAGCCGCCGATCTGGTGGGTGTGCCCGTCGATTCGCTGAACGCACAAATGCGCGAGCTTGAACTGAATGGCCGCGACCTCGTGGTCTTCACGGTCAACAACGGCATCGTGCGCGTCGCCGCTGTGCGCACCGGACTGACCGACTTCGACTATTCGGCCGTTGAATCAGGACTCGCGGTCGGTGACTCGGTGTTGATATTGCCCACGGCGGGGCTGCTGGCTGATCAGGCCCGCCGACAGGAATGGGTGCAGCGACGCGTGGGCGGGGGACCGCTCGGAGGTCGCTGATGCGTTTCTTCGAGATCCTGCATGTCGCGCTGGGTTCACTGCGTGCTACCAAGGCGCGCGCGTTCCTTACCGCACTGGGCATTGTGATTGGCGTGGGCGCCGTGATTACCATGGTGGCGCTCGGATCGGGCGCGCAGGCCGCCGTGGAATCGCAGCTCGATGCGCTGGGCACGGACCGGTTGTCCATTTCGCCGGGCCAGTCGTATTCGCGAGGGGTGGCCAGCCTCGAACGGGCTCGGCTCACCATCGATGACGCCCGGGCGCTTGAAGGGGCGCCAGCGTTGCGTGCCGTCGCGCCGGTATTGACCGGACGCGCGCAGCTGCAAATCGGTACCGCCAACGGCAACGTGGAAGTCGTGGCGACACTGCCCGCGCTGGCTGACATTGATCGGTATACCGTGGCCAGCGGTCGCTTTATCAGCGAAGGCGACATTGAGCAGCGGCGCCGGGTCGCCATTCTCGGCAGCGAGATCCCGTCGGAGCTCAAGCTCGAGGACGTGGGACCAGCCGATCTGGTGGGACAGCAGGTGCAAGTACGCGGCATCACGTTTGAGGTGGTCGGCGTGCTTGAGCCTACAGGGATTGGCGGTCGTGACGACCCCGATGAATCCGTCTTCATTCCGCTCAGCACCGGGCAGTTCCGTGTCTTTGGCACCGATCGCATCCAGAGCATCAGCGTACGGCTCGCCAGTCCCGAGGGCATGCGCGATGGGTTGCTCGACATCGAAGCCGTGCTGCGCAGCGAACATCGGTTGCGTCCCGATCAGACCAACGACTTTCGCATACAGGACAACTCCGAGTTCCTCGCAGCGCGCGCCGAAGCCGGCGAAACCATGACCTTTCTGCTGGCCGGCATTGCTGCGGTCAGCCTGTTGGTGGGCGGCATCGGCATTATGAACATCATGCTCGTCTCCGTTACTGAGCGCACCCATGAGATTGGTCTTCGCAAAGCGCTGGGCGCCACAAAACGCACAGTGCTGGCGCAGTTCCTGCTCGAAGCCGTGGTGCTCTGTCTGATTGGTGGCGTGATTGGTGTGGCGGTGGGATACGGCGCCGCGATATCGATTGGTCGCATGAACGACTGGCCCATGAGCGTGTCCATGGAATCGGTGTTGCTGGCGGTGGGATTCAGCGCCGCGATTGGCATTTGCTTTGGTGTGCTGCCCGCCAGGCGTGCGGCGCGTCTCGACCCGATTGAGGCGCTGCGGCAGGGGTAAGGGGGGGGACGGACTGCAAACCGCGACCACTGCTGAGCCGGTCGCGACATTCGTCGCGACGGTGCCTATCGACCGTGCGCCTCGGCCAGCAGCTTCACAAACTGACGCGCGTGTTGCGGACGACGCTGCGCCAATAGCTCGATCGCAAAAGTGAGCAGATCAATCGGCGCCGAAGTTTCCGCACCGTGGGCGCAGAATCTCACCAGTGCGTTGGCCACGTCGAGTGTGTCAAAGCGCGCGACGCAGTTGAGCACCGCGCGTTGCGCAGCGTGGTCTGGCTCTGCGCGAAGCGCGCGGTTGAGCATGTCCACCGCCGGCGGATGGTCGCGGTGTTGCCACATGCTCCATGCCGCGGCACGCACCGCTGCAGATGAATCCGTCACCGCAGCAAGCAGCGACTGTGATGCCACATCTGTTTGAAACGCGCCCAGCGCAGTAATTGCCGCCACGCGTACGCGACAATCTTCATGGTCGAGCAGCGCCGCAAGTGATGCGTCTGCTCCCGCCACTCGCAGTTCGCCCAGCAGCGATGCGGCGTTCCTGACCACAAACCACGCGGAGTGCGAAAGTAGCGCAACGAGATACTGATGGCCCACGTTCAGCTTTGCCACCGTCTCGAACAACCGCCGGCGTTGACTGCCACTCGTGGCATTGGACAGCGCCACCAGCAAGGACCTGACCGCCGCCTCGCCGGCCAGGCGCAGCGCGATCAGCAGAGCACTGTCTTCGGCCACCGACACACCCTGCGCCACCGCGTGGCACAGTGTATCAAGCTCTTCGTCGGTGATCTCGCGCCGCAGCGAACGATTGTCAGAGACGAGTTCATTGAGCAGCCGTATGGCATCGTGCGCGTTCACGTCGTGCACTTCAACAGGAACGTCAACCACTTGCAGATGGATTCGCCACGCGCCCCGCGCGAGCCATGCGCACGCGACAGACACGTCACCTGTTGGACCCGTCAGCAGTGCGAGGAAATGCAGCAGCTCTGCGGCGCTCGCATCATGGTGAAAGTCAACGTGCTGAATGCCGTGCACCTGCAGCTGAGACCGCCACGCAGTCGATGCTGTCGGTGCGATCGCTTGATCGTTCGCCAACACCGTGTCGCCGTTTCGCTCGATTCGCACGTTGTGAAGCGTGAGTAACGTCACCGCCCGATCCAGCAGCGGCGCCAATGCCGAACCGGTTGCGCCGAGTGTGAGATGCTGCAGCAGTTGCGCAGTCGCGGCTGCGAACTGCGTGGCCTGTTGCAACGACGTTTCGCCCTGCGTATGGAGCAACGGTGTTGTGCTTTTGTTGGATGGAGCGGTCGCAGCGGACATGAGCATGTCAGCGTTCCCCAACGACCGGTTGCAACGATCGCAGTCGCGCACCCATGGCGCGGTACATCTCAGCCTCGGCATGGTGCAACAGCCGCGCAAACGGCAGCGGCGCGGATGCTGAATATGTGGCAGCACCAACGCTGAGTGTTAAATCGGGTGTCGCGTGAAGTGCATTCCGGATTTCCAGCGCCTGTCGTACGCGTGCCACGAAGCCGTCAGCGTGTGCCTGATCGGCACCGCTGAGCACCACGACAAACTCATCGACGCCGGCCCGTGCGACCACATCTGTCTCATGCGCGACATTCACCAGTAGTTCGCCGAGTTCGCGCAGTCGGGCATTGCCCTGCTCATATCCAAACATATTGTTGAACGCGCCAAAGCCATCAATGTCGACACTCACGATGCTGAACGGCTGACGATCGCTGGCTTCATTTGCGCCGGTTGTGCCGTACTCCAGCAAGCCACGGTTGTTCAGCAGTCCCGTGAGGGCGTCGCAGGTAACAGGTGGCCCATCATGCGAGTGATCGCGGGCACCTTGCTGCACACGCGCCTCGATTTCAGCTATCGCGAGGGCGGCCAGATCTTCGAGAATCGCCACCTCTTGTGGAGTCCATTTTTTCGGCGCTGCATCGATCGCGCACAGCGCACCGAGTACGTGTCCGTCAGCAGTACGCAGCGGCACCCCCGCATAGGCAATCACGCCCAGGCGAGGCACTGCGAGGTTGTCCGCCACCACGGCTGACGCGTGTGCGTCTTCAATAATGAGCGGCGAGTTGCTGGTCACCACATGCTGACAGAACGAGTGCGACAGCGCGGTACCGCGTCGTTCGGCCGCCCAGCCAGTCAGGCCCGTCAGACCCGGAAAATGCTGGCCCGCGTTGTCAACCAGCGACACCAGCGACACCGGCACACCAAGCAGTGCGCTGGCAATGCGCGTGAGTCGGTCCAACAGGGGAGACGTCGCACCGTCGAGCAGTTCACTGCGACGGAGCTGTTCCAATCGGAAGGAATCGTTCAGCTCATGCTGTTTATCGGCGGGCATGTTGCGTTTCGTCTGTGACTATCGGTGAAGAGCGGCCTCAGCGAAAAGACTCTTACCTGCCCTTCGTGCAACCAAAATTGTGTTCAGGCGTGCAGCAACAGGAGCACCATGCGTTTGAGCGTCTCGAGAGACGCGTGTAAATGCGCCTCGTCACGCGCGGTCTTCTTAAGACCACTCAATGTGGTGTGCAAAAAATCTGCGAACTGCTCGGGTGACGAGTCAGCGGCCTTCAGTGGGGCAGCGTACGATGCCAGCAACTGCGCCAGCACCGCACGCGCTCGCAGCCCGGCGTCCCGGACTTCTTCTGCGCACGCCTGCGTGAGCCCCTCCACGATATCGTTGGCTTCGGGCGAGCTGTGCACCAGCTGATACGGACGTACGGCAAGCTCACGAAACATCACGTCGAGCTGCGCCGAGAGTGGCATAGTCGGATCGCAGTCGCGCGCAATCGCCTCGAGTGACCGATCCGCGATCAGCCGCACCGCGCCGCGCAGCAACGCTTCCTTATTGCTGAACACCGTATACAGCGTTTGCCGCGACACACCCGCCTCGGCCGCGACATCGTGCATCGTAGAGCGACGTATGCCGTACCGCTGAATCACCCGGATCGCCGCCTCGACGAGCGACTCTTGACTAGTGGACATTTATACAACTTGACAAGTTTTGTCAGTTTGTCAATATTATGCGAACACACAGTTTGTCTAATTGTCCAGGAGAACCCAGTGTCCGGTGGCGCGGTGGTCATGGAGACCGAACAACAAGAAGCGCGTACACCCGGCATCCCGCTCGTCCCGGTGCTCGGTTTCGTCGCACTGTGGACGGGGCTGTCGTGGGTGGCTATCGGCGCGGCGCTGCACACCCAGTTGCCCGGCGGCTGGGCGACTATCGCGACGCTCTTCATACTCAGCGTCCTGCCGGTATTGCCGCTGAGTCTGGGCTTGAGCGGGCGCATCTACCCCTGTGCGGCGATGCGACTGTTCGTGCTGCGTCCGTTCTGGTACCTCTTTCTGGCGCTCCCACTGCTGGCGCTCGCCAGTGCGATTGGCGCAATGTCTGGCTGGCCCTTTGGCGCGTCGGCCTGGGCCGCGCGTGCGCTGATGTCCGCGACCGCGCTGTTGCTCCTGGCGACTGCGGTTGCAGGGTACCTTGGCTCGCGTCGCCTGGTCACGCGCCGGCTCGACGTGCGCATGCCTCGCCTGCCCGCAGCCTTTGACGGTCTGCGCATCGTGCAACTGTCTGATTTGCACATCGGTCCGCATACGTCACGCCGTTTTCTCTCCAACGTTGCCAACGCTGTCGCCCAGGCATCACCCGATCTGATCGTCATGACCGGCGATCAGGTTGATGATTTTGCAGACGATGTCGCGCCGTTCGCGCGCGCACTCGGTGAGCTTCGTGCACCGCTGGGCGTATTTGCCATCGCGGGCAATCATGATGTGTACGCCGGCTGGCCGAGCGTCGCGCGCGGTCTGCGGGCCATTGGTATCAATGTGCTTGTGAACGATAGCGTTGCACTCGATCGCAACGGGTCCCTTCTGTGGCTGGCCGGCACGGGCGACCCAGCGGCGGCCGGCGGCCGTGGTGCAGCCCGACATCCCGCGGCACCGGATCTCGCGCGCACGCTGCGCGATGTACCGTCACATGACCCAGTGATTGTTCTGGCGCACAATCCCGCTTTGTGGCCTGGTCTCGCACAACGCGGCGTTGATCTCACACTCAGCGGACACACGCACTACGGGCAACTCGCATTGCCCAACCGCAACTGGAGTCTGGCATCCTCGTTTCTGGAGCTCGCCATGGGTGTGCATCAGCGGGGACGCTCACTGCTCTACATCAATCCCGGCACGAACTACTGGGGCATTCCCTTTCGACTCGGTACGCCGCCTGAAGTGACGGTGCTGACGCTGCGGGTGGGTGAGGGCGATGGCGCGGGCGTTGTTGATGGGTCAGTTGCCGTAGTGTGATCATGTGCGCCAACGGCCTTCGGTCGACGCTTGGGCAGTTACTGGGGCACGGGATATTCGCCTGATTCCAGCTGCCCGATGAGATCGGGCAGGCCCGCGATTCTCAATCCTCGCTAAACCACTACGGCTTTGATGACGCCATTAGATTCCCCTTACCCCAGACCAGTCGTCCGACACCACTAAACCCCATCAATGGCTTCCGAGGCACCGTACCGCGCGCTCGTCGAGCATTCGCCGGAGGCCGCGTACGTGGTGCGCGGGGGGCGGATCGTGTTCATGAACGCCGCGGCGGTCCGGATGTTTGGCGCGCCGTCGGCGGAGGCACTGCTGGGGACGGACATCCTCGACCACGTGCATCCGGACGATCACGCCCTGGCCCTGGCACGGCGGAAGCGGGTGCTCGTGTTGAATGTCCCGGCGCCGCTTGTCGAGATGCGGTTCATCGCGCTGGACGGCCGGATCTTCCATGTCGAGGTGCAGGCCACGGCAATCGAGTTCGATGGTGAGCGTGCGACGTACTCGGCAGCGCGTGATATCTCGCGCCGAAAGCTGTTGGAGGAACAGGTCCGCCAGAGCCAGAAACTCGAAGCGGTGGGACGCCTGGCTGGGGGCATTGCGCACGACTTCAACAACACGCTCGCGGTGATCCTCGGGCACGCGGAGCTCGCGCTGCAGGAGCTCCCGCCGCAGCATCCACTCCATGACGACATCCGCGCCATTGAACGCGCGGCCCAGCACTCGGCCGCGCTCACGCGCCAGCTGCTCACCTACGCGCGTCGGCAGCCGGTCAGTCCCCGGTCGCTCGATCTCAATCAAACCGTGACCGAGTCAATGCGCATGCTCCGGCCGCTGCTCGGAGAGCGCATCGAACTCGCGTGGTCACCGGCTGCGGGCCTCTGGCCGATCACGTTCGACCCGGCGCAACTGGATCAGATCCTCACGAATCTCTGTGCCAACGCGCGCGACGCGATGAGCGGTGTCGGCCGGCTCAGCATCGCGACCTCCGACGCTACTCTCGACGCGGTGAGTTGCCTTGAGATCCCCGAATCGCAGCCCGGGGACTACGTCCGCTTGCGCATTACGGATGATGGGACCGGAATGTCCACCGAGATGCGATCAAAGATCTTTGAACCCTTTTTCACCACCAAGGAACTCGGTGAGGGTACCGGCCTCGGACTCTCGACCGTGTACGGGATCGTGCGGCAAAATCACGGGGCGATCACGGTAGAGAGCACTGAAGGAGTGGGCACACAGTTCGATATCTATTTCCCCCGCCGGACGGCGCGGCCGGAGCCGATCGCCGCATCGGCGCCGTTACCCCCGGCCTCCACCGGCGGCGAGACGATACTCGTCGTCGAGGATCAGACCGAGATACTGGCGCTGACACAACGCGCGTTGACGGCGCGCGGCTATACGGTGCTCGCCGCCGACGGTCCGGAAAAGGCGCTGGCGATCGCGCGCGCGCATCCAGCGGCCATTGACCTCTTGCTCACCGACGTGATGATGCCGACGATGAGCGGGCCCGACCTCGCACGCGTGATCACGGCCGAGCGGCCCATCGCGCGGTTGCTCTTCATGTCGGGGTTCAGCGCGGATTTGATCACCAGTGACGGGCTGCTCGACGTCGACACGCAGTTCCTCGGGAAGCCGTTCACCCTGGCTGAACTCTGCTCGCGTGTGCGCACGTCGCTTGATGCGCCGCAGGCCGTGTAGATGTTGCAGGGGCCTGTTGTCGCGTTCAGTGCGCGACATGGGGGAGGACGGAGGCGTACACAGTTTTCCACTTTTGGAGAGCCCGCTTTTTCGCGGCGATTACCGTGTCACAGCCGACAACAAACAGGGTCACGGCAATGAGCGAAACGGCGAGGGCGTAGCCTGGCCGGTGGTGTGCCAAGCAGTCATGGCTTCTCCATGAGTTGCGGTTGCACGGTGAGTATGATCGTGCGCTGTCCGAACTGTTGCCCGCGACCGTCGCCGCTCCGAACGTCGCCTGCCGTGTCACCAAAAATCAGGGGCACGGCTGAGCCCAGCACTACCACCTGCCCCATCACTGCGGTGAGGCTGCCGCTGAAGAGTGGCCCTAGTCCCAGCTTGGTCAGGTCGCCCGGCTGCTGGGCTAATGCCACCC
>JBBSPO010000014.1:0-25733 GCA_038258695.1 Gemmatimonadales bacterium
ACGAGGGGCAGCGATAGCCGCAGCGTAGTGTGCAATGTGCTGCCTGGCCGTGATCCGTTTGAACGCCTGCCCGATCACGTCCAGCGGCACATCGTCCAGTTTGCGAAAGCGCACACAGCTCTTGCCCATGTCGAGCTTTTTGCCGGTCTTCTCCCACTGCTCGCGAAACCACGCTTCTTCCTCACCCGACGCGTACACCGTCATGAGGTAGAGTGCCATGTGGTTTTTCTGCGACGCCAACGCCGCAAACGGTAGCGGCTGTTTGGGATCACAGTGATAGCCAGCCGGAAACACGCGGTGCGGCACGTAGTACCCGATCATGCCGTACTGCATGCCTTCTTCGAAGTCGCTGTCGAGGTTGGCGAGGATGACGGCGCGGATTTCTTCAAGCGCCGCGCGTCGGTCGGCTGGCAGCTCGTCGAGATATTGCGCCACTGTTGTGGCTTTGCTTGGCATTGTGCCGCCTTGACTGAGTATAGTTTGCACTATGCTGATCCCCTCAATCAATCTGCATGACTGATCCCGCCGTTTCCATCCGACAGGTCGTGAAGCGCTATGACGGGCATCTCGCGGTTCGCGAACTGTCCCTCACCGTTCCCCGTGGGTCGGTGTACGGACTGCTGGGCCCGAACGGTGCTGGCAAAACCACCTCGATCCGCATGCTGCTCAATATCATCGCGCCCGATTCGGGCGAGATTCGGGTGCTGGGTGCAGCGCACGATGATCCGCACATTGTCGATCGTATTGGCTATCTACCCGAAGAACGTGGGCTGTACCGAAAAATGCAGGTCCGACGCGTGCTGCGTTTTCTGGGGGAGCTCAAGGGGCTGACCGGGCGCGAGGCTGACCGGCGCATTGATGGCTGGTTGGAGAAACTGGGACTCAAGAACGGCTCCGAAGACTGGAGTTCGGCCAAGGTCGATGAACTCTCCCGCGGTATGCAGCAAAAAGTGCAGTTCATTGGCTCGCTGCTGCATGAGCCTGAACTGGTGGTGCTCGATGAACCGTTCAGTGGCCTTGATCCCATCAATGCACAGGCGCTCAAGGACACGGTGGTTGACCTGCGCAAAGCGGGACGGACGGTCATTTTTTCGACGCACATCATGGACAACGCCGAACGTATGTGCGATTCCGTCTGCATCATGGCGCGCGGAGACGTTGTGCTGGATGGTCGGGTGTCAGATGTTCGCGAAGAACACACAGCGCGTATCGTTACCATTACCTTCGCCGCGTCACCGACTACAGCGGTCGATGCGGTGCTGCGCAACCAGCGGCTGGTTGGCCGGGTTGATGATTCGCACCGGTTGGTGGAAGTGGAGCTGGCTGATGGTGTCCAGGCACCGGATCTGCTCACCGCACTGATATCCGCAGGTGCCCAGATTGAACGTTTCGAACTCGTGCGGCCATCGCTGCACCGGATTTTTCTGGATCGTGTGGGCGCGACCAACGTTGAAGCGGGGATGACGGGACATGGCTAAGCTCTGGGCGGTGGTGCGACGCGAGTATCTCGAGCGGGTGCGTTCGCGCTGGTTCCTGATTGCGACTGTATTTGGCCCCGTACTGTTTGGTGCGCTTCTCTTCCTGCCGTCTATCCTGACAGCTCGTGATCGTGCCAAGGGACCAGAAGATCTTTCGCGCATAGTCATTCTCGATGCCACCGGTACCGACCTCGGCGAACGGGTCGGATCGGCGCTCGGCGGCGGGCTGAGTGGTGGTGGCAGTCAGGCGCGTCTTGAAAACCTTGAACCGTTGGCGATCGCGGAGGCCGAAGAGCGCGCCACCGCGCTCGTGCTGGCAGACTCTGTGCGCGGTTATCTGGTGCTTGATTCAACCACCATGCTCGGCCGCAGCGCGCGATACGCGGGCACAAACACCACGGCGATGCTTGAAATGAGCGCACTCGAGCGATCAGTGCAGCGCCAGGTGCAGCTTATGCGCATGGAGGCCGCGGGGCTCGATGCCAACACGAGTGCGCAACTCACTGGTGTAAACGTCTCCCTGGCCACTGAACGTCTGTCAGAGCGCGGACGACGGGACGGGAACGCCTTTGCCGGGCTCATGTTCGGTATCGGCGTCGCGATGCTGCTGTACATGACGATTTTCATTTACGGACTGAACGTCATGCGCGGCGTGCTCGAAGAAAAACAGTCGCGTGTTGCCGAGGTGGTACTGGCGAGCATATCGCCGTCAAAGCTGTTGATCGGAAAGGTGATTGGCGTGGGCGGCGTTGGGCTGACCCAGCTGGTGATATGGCTGACGCTGGGCGGTCTGATGTACAGCGTGCGCGAGCGAGTGCTCTCTCAGTTCGATGCGGGCGGCATCCCGTTTGCGCTGCCCGATATCGGACTGGCAGGCGCGATTTATATTTTGCTCTTTTTTGTGTTTGGATTCTTGCTGTACGCCGGGCTGTTTGCGGCCGTTGGTGCAACGGTCAACAGCGAACAGGAAGCACAGCAGGCGCAAATGCCGGTTGTACTGCTGCTGCTCGTGAGCGTGATGTTTTTGCAGAACATTCTCATGCAGCCTGACGGGACGATGGCGGTGCTGTTGAGCGTGCTGCCTTTCAGCGCGCCCATTGTGATGCCCATGCGCATGTCCATGACCGATGTGCCGGCGTTGCAGATGGCCGGTGCGCTCACGTCGGTGATTCTGGGCGCGGTGCTGGCGACCTGGTTGGCAACGCGTATTTACCGGGTGGGTTTGCTCATGTACGGCAAGCGGCCAACACTGCGCGAGATCGGCAAGTGGGTAGCGCGGGGGTAGCGGCCCAATGGGTCCGCGTTACGGGCTTTCTCCTGGAATGTTTCTCACCCAGCGTCCCGTTCACGAGTGTCTTGGTTCAGCGTGAATGTGACACGTGGGTGGATGAACAATGGAATCGTGCGGACCGCACAAGGTGATGTTGCGCGGCGATTGTGCGATCCCAAACCGGCGCAGCATCGGTCGCACGGGCAACGCGGTATGCGACACGCCACGCGCAGTCCGCCCGTCCTGCAGCGCGGCGGTCAAATGGTCGGGCGCTTGCTTCGTGGGACTCATGACTAGCTTCGTTGCTCGATAGTGTGGAGCGGAGGTTGTCACATTTCAACTGGAGCAATGCAGGGTGGATAGGACATCGCGCAAGCGATCGCGTGTTGCACGCCTATGCACAGGACTTGACGGAAGAGAAGGGGACGCATAACTGTTGGTTAACACGGCCCTCCTCAGAAGCTCCGCTCCGGCGGGGACACTGCTGGAGGGTTCTTTTTATGCTAAAGCCAGTCTTTGATCCAGTTGCTCGGCGCGCCCATTCCTGCGAGGTTGAGGCTGAGATGCTGCAAGTTGGGAAAGGATTGCAGATGCTGCTGCATTCTTTCGGGCCAACTGGAACGCGGATTGATCGTGCGCAGCAAGTGCCGCGTGATCTTGAGCAACAGGAAGCAGCGAGCTCTCGCATGCGCGTCCGCCTCAAACGGCTCGACCCACGGCACCTCAGCCGCTGAAGGCAGCTTGGGCTGATCAATCATGTTGCGGTTCCAGAGTCGGCTATGATGCGCGCACACGTTCCGTAAGTAGTTCAGGCTGCGCAGCCACGTTCCAAACACTCTACCATTGCCGACGCCGTATTTTGTCACCCGTCTGCTGCAGCGCTCGTTTGCAGCGCTTCTCATACAACTGCGGGCGCAGCGCGCATTCCGCCATGCGCTGTCAACTGCAACTGAATGTTATGCCGCGCCGCGCTTCGCGTTTCGCCACTGCATCGCGAGGCGACGCCCGGTGCCGGCGCATTCGCGCAGATACAGGTTGATAAGGGTTTGATACGGAATCTCCGTGTCCTCAGCCATTGCCTTGAAGTAATCCACCGTGAACTCATCGAGGCGAATGGTGACCGGGCGTTTGGGTTTTGACGCGGTCGGATTGCGCTGTCCCTTCGAAAAGTCCAAAGAACGCTTCATAGTTTCCACCGCGCGTCATACTGGGCGCGCTCAGAAGAGGTGGCCTTGCGGGCCGAGATAAGCCGAAGAATCTCGTCGTCGACTCGATAGCAATGGACGACCACCAACACGTGCAAGCGCGCGCTCAGTCCGAGAAGATAGAACCGATATTCCGATGACGAATGCGCAGCATCCGAGACCAAAACGGCATCATCATCGGCGAACACCGTCTGCGCTTCCTCGAACGCAATTCCGTGCATCCGGTGATTGAGTCGGGCCTTCGCAGGATCCCATTCAAAGCGTAGTTCATCCAAATTGGAATGTACATATCCCATACGTACAAAGCAACAGTGGCAGTTCAGCCTGCATAACGTTTGGGTTCAGTTGCAGCCGAATCAAATCGTGCGATCGCAGCGAGCACACCACAGCTCGGCTGTCAACTGCAACCCATGGTTAGACACCGACGTGCGTGACCGTGCCAATTCGCACCTGTGGCAATACGTCGAGGAGCGCAGGGACAAGCGGTGCGATATCCTCGAGTCGATTCGTGCGTGCACGAAGCACGATCACTGCAACGCCGACTCGCGGCATGTGCTGCTGATACTCCAGTTTGCGATCTGGCGTTACAAACGCGTCGAACCCCGCTGCCGCGGCACGCCGCAGCAACTCGCCGTTCTTGACGGACGACCAGCCTTCCGCCTGCACCATCCGCGCGTCGTGGCCGATGAGGAGCGGCATCAGTTGCCGCGGCAGCGACTCGTCAATGAGGATGCGCACGTTCCGCCAGCGCTTCGCCCGCCAGTTCCAATGCCGCGATCGCCTGCTGCCGCGTCACGCTTGGGAACGCATCGAGGAACTTCTCGAGACTGTCGCCGGCGGCGAGATAGTCGATCAAGTTCTGCAGGAGCACGCGCGTACCGACGAACACGGGTTCGCCGCTCAGAATGTCCGGGTCGCAATGAATGACGGTGGTGACGGTGTGCATGATTACCTCCGGCTGCGGGCTTTCGGAATCTACTCGATATCAGTTCGTGTGTCTAACTTCCAATTGGGCCGCAGGGGATCACTGCAAGCGGCGTGCTATGTAGCGCGATTCTGCAGCATAACCCGTACTGAGCAAGTGCGAAATCGGCATCGCAACTCCTTTCACCGCAATCATTTCACCAGCCTCACCAGACGATTCTGCTCTGCAATACCCTGCAGATATTGCAGCATAATATCGATCGCCGCCGAGCAACCTGTTGTGGGCATCACACGCTCCGCGCGGGACCACTACCTCCCCGTGCGACACGGCGTTGCTGGTCCTGAGCTGCGCCACGCTCTCGCCGGTCTTAAGGTCAAACAGCTCCCTGCCCGCACCCTGCTTGAGCGTGGCCACCTTCGTCCGTCCGTCAGGCGCGACGGCCAGGTTGTACACACCACGACCGGTCGCCATGGTACGCGATACCTTCCACGCGTTGCGATCGACCTGCACGATCTGATCGCTTTTGGTCCACGCTACACACACCACCGGCTGGTCATCCATCATGCAGTCGGAATACTGAAGGCAGGCCGTTGGGCGTGAGATCAATGGTTGCTGGCAAATTGCCGGGCCGTGTGCCGGGACCAACGAGCGTGTCGGGGCGAAGTTCGGCGGCGGGAGCGATGCCAACAGCGCCGCGAAGAAACCGAACGCGTGAACTCTCGCGTCAGGGGCGACGCTCAGCGACCGAGGCGCTCCGGCGCACACTCACGCGCTCGTGCGCGCACTGCAGTTCTCGGCCACCCATGCGGGGCGCGACAGCTCCATGGAAGTACTGCGTCTCCCGGACACCGCGCGGCAGCGCGCCACTCGCTGTCCCGCTGGCTTGGCAGCAGAGTTGTGGACCATACACGACCATTCGCAAGCGTGGCAGGGCGGAGCGCGCAGTTGGTGGTTTGCGCCCCAGCCGGCGCTGCACGTCGATGCGTCTGCTGTGGTGGCAGCGCGTCTAACGGGACGACGTGTTTTGTATTGAGTCCTGCCGCTCGATCGCCAATCGCAGTCCACCGCAGGTAACCTCTGCGGAAAACCGGGATCTCGGTTTCACGACCAGTGCATCGATGGCCGCGGAGTCGCGCCCGTCGCGCGAAGTTGCGTAGCGCTTCTCGCACGGTTCGAACTCAGCGACACGCAACGCGTTTTCGACCGGCTGTGGAACGCCGGCAAACAACCAGAACGCAAACGTGAGGGAGATCAGCGCCACAGCGGCGGCCAACAGCCGGCCCGCAACACGAATATGTTTTGGGCCGGACAGAACCGACTACGCCTCAGCGCCGGCTTGGGCGCAATGCTTGTCAAAAGCAGCACTCATGTCGGCCGCAATCTCCTGCGCAGTCCTGCCTTCAATCTGCCAGCGCTCGAGCATGAACGCGACATCGCCGTTCTTGAGCAGCGCAATGGACGGGGAGCTGGGCGGATAGCCGGTAAAGTATCCGCGCGCCACATTCGTGGCTTCGCCGTCCTGTCCGGCAAACACGGTGTAGCTGCCGTCCGGCTTGTTGCCGCCAGCCAGCGCCATGGCGACGGCCGGACGCGCATTGCGTGCCGCACATCCACACACACTGTTCACAATCACCAGCTGCGTGCCACTGGCCTTACCCAACGTCTCATGCACCGCGGCGGCGGTGCGCAGCTCTTCTACACCCAATCGCGTCAGCTCTTCGCGCATGGGCGCGACAATCTGTTCAGGATACATCATGGATTGCTCTGCCTCCAAAAGGATTGATCGTACTCAAACTCAATACTCAAACGGCTCGCGTACTTCTGCTTCTGCATCATCCAGCACGGCATCGCGCACCAGCGCCAGAATCGCCGCCTGCGGCACCACGAGATACTGCTCATTGTCAAACGTGATTTCGACCGCGGCCTTCTTGAAAAAAATTGCGTAATCCCCCGAACGCGCCTGCATCGGCACGTAGCGCGCCTCGCGACCCGAGCCACCAGCGGTGCGCCACGGCTCGTCGGAATGATCACCCAGATCGGGCAAGGCCAGCCCGGGCCCCGTGTTCACGATCGTTCCTCCCTGCACCGCCTGGGCGTCCACGGCCGTTGCCGGAAGGTACAAACCCACCTTACTGCGCTGCTCGCCCTCTTCGGGCTTGATCAACACACGGTCACCGACAACGAGCAGACGTTTTTTGGGAGGCATACTCAGGGGAAAACGGAATCGCCCGACCTCGGGCACATCCTGTAATCTAGCACCAGTGCGCTGCCTGAGTTCCCCTGCTACAACCGCGCCTTCCGCTCGGCGATTCCGCTCAGGCGCAGCGCATCGACCTGCTTGTCAGCGGCGTCGTCACCATGACCGAGCGCCACCAAGGCGTAGTGCGCCATCCCCAACGCCAGTTCGCGCTCGCCCATTACGGCTCGCCCCACCGCCAGCTTCTCGAAATACGCCTGCTCAGCGCTGGTGTGTGTGCGGACTACGATATCGATATCCGGCCTGACCTCACGCGCCAGCTCCACCACTTGTCGCGCCTGAAACGGATCGGGAGTCGCGACCACCAGAAGGCGAGCCCGTGTGGGAAATGCCTTTTCGAGAATTCCGGGGCGCGCCGCATCGCCGTATACCGTGGTGATACCCTGCTCACGCAAGCGGTCCACCAACACCCGATCGTGTTCGATCACCATGAACTTTTCATGGCGCTCAGCGAGCGCGCGACCAATGGTGCCGCCTACGCGACCGTATCCCACAATGATCGCGTGATCGTGCATCGCTTCGCCGGCGTCAACAGGAATATCGCTGCGTTCTTCAATGGCGTTGACGAGTCTGCCGCGTTCTTGCAGCCAGTTCCGTACGCGCGGAATCGCAGCGAAGAGCAAAGGATTGAGCGAGATGGACACAATGGCAGCCGCGAGAATGAGACTGCGCCCGTCTGCATCAATCAGCTCCAGCGTAATGGCCAGCCCCGCCAGAATGAAACTGAACTCGCCGATTTCGCCGAGACTGGCACCCACGTTGAGCGCACTGTGCGAAGACTTGCGCAGACGCAGCAACATGAACGCCGCAACAGTGGGCTTGACCAGCATCACCAGCGCCACGATCGACAAGACTTTGATCGGTTCACGCAACAGGATACCCGGATCAAACAGCATGCCCACCGACACAAAAAACAACACCGCAAACGCATCCTTGAGCGGCAGTGCATCGGCGGCGGCCTGATGACTCATGTCCGATTCACTGACCACGAGGCCGGCAAAAAACGCGCCCAGGGCAAACGACACATCAAAAAGCACCGCGGCGCCCACGGCAATTCCCAACGCTGACGCCAGTACCGAGAGCGTAAACAGCTCACGTGATCCGGTGCGCGCCACCTGCCAGAGCAACCACGGAATGGAACGTCGCCCCACGAAGTACATGAGGGCGCTGAACGCGGCAACCTTGAGCAGCGTGAGTCCGAGTGCCATCCACAGCGGCGTGGCCGACGCTTCGTCTCCGGCCACTCCACCCATGATGGGTGCCAGCGCCGGCAACATCACCAGCGCAATCACCATCACGAGGTCTTCCACCACCATCCAGCCGATGGCCAGCTTGCCTGCACCGGTGGCCAGCGAACTGCGCTGCTCAAACGAACGGATCACCACCACCGTACTGGAAATGCAGATACACAAACCAAAGGTGATGGCCGATCCGAGTGGCCATCCCCACAGTGTGGCGAGCCCAGTACCAGCCAGCGTGAGCGCCGTCATGCCCACCAGCGCGCCCGGCACCACCACGCCGCGCACGTTCATGAGATCGCGCAACGAAAAGTGCAGCCCCACGCCAAACATCAACAGAATCACACCGATTTCGGCGAGCTGCGCGGCGAGGCCTGTGTCAGCGGTGTAACCAGGGCTGAACGGACCCACGGCCACGCCGGCCAGCAGGTACCCTACAATCGCTGGCAACGAAAGTTTGGTTGCGAGGTACCCGAGGATGAACGCCAGCCCGAGCCCAGCGGCGATGGTGGCAATCAGTGCTGTTTCGTGTGGCATGCTCAGCGCACGAGGTGAAACTCGGCCTGTCGACCATGCGCCCAGCGCACACGCCCATTGGCGTCAATAATCACATCTTCTTCCTGGGCTGACCGCACGCGCTGGTTGTTCCACGATGCAACGGGCGATGTCGCCTGCAGCTCAATGGAATACCACATGCCGGCCATCACGGGAAAGTCGCCACGCTCCGGAACACCTTCTTGATAGTCCCACAAACCAATGGGCGTACCGGCGCCGTGTCCGTGTGCACCAATGGGATGCGAATAAATGGTGCCGTCAATGTTTTGTGCCTTCATACGCTTGAGCGATGCTGCCAGCACCTCATTGCCTGTACGTCCGGGCTTGAGCTCTTCGGTCACGATATCCTGCAATGTGTTGGATGCTTTCAGTGTGGCCTTGAGTTCACTGGGCACATCTGTCTCACCGTCGCGCAACACATAACCCATATGCTGTGTGTCGGTGTTGAGACCAAAAGCCTTGATACCAAAATCCGTATGCAGCACATCGCCGCGTTGGATAATCGGGTTGGGCAAAACGAGATCGCCGCTGAAAGGACGCTGCAATGATACACTGGTCTGAAACCACGTTTCGAGGCCGAGATCATTGAGACGCTGACGCATCCACCAGACCACGTCTTCGGTGCGCGTTGTGCCTGGCGTAATCACGCGCTCACTGAATGCTTCGCGGATAATGTCCCAGGCCACGGCATTCAATCGCGCGAACACCGCTTCTTCTTCGGGCAGCCGAGACGCGATGAAATCAACCGCCAGTCCCTCTGCCGGTACGATACGTGACGCCAGATCCGGGCCCAACGATTGCGTCATGCCTGCGTATTCGCCGGAGGTGAGTCCGTCAGCAAAGTGCCACTTGCGTGACATGTTGATGGCAATGCGTTTGGGCTGACGTTCTTCAATGGCGGTTTTGAGCACGGTCCATTGATCGTCGCCCCAAAGCTCAGCGGTGCGGTCGTTGCTGCGACTGCCGGCCGCTGGCGCCTCCACAGGCTTGCTGCTGCGAATGGCTTTGTACACGCCGCCCTGATCGGTACCGCCAAAGGCCAGGCGTTCGATTCCTGCGGCGCCTTTATCGAAGAACACATAAATCGTCCGACGACGCGCGGCGAACGTGGTGGGCGACACGAGCGAGTGGAAAATCGGGTCTTCGTTGTATTCCCGCATAGGCATGACCCACATGTCGACGCCGTATTTTTTCATCAACGCGGGCAGCACGGTGTCCATGCGCTTTTCGAGCCACTGTTGGCGGATGACGGCCTGCTCACGCAGCGTGCCGAATGGACGCAGGGAGTCTCGCGCGGCCATGATGCTCCACGCTGGGGCAGCCGTCGCAGCGGCGCTGGGACGCGGCTCAAGCTTGGGGAGGCCTTGAGCGGCAAGGCCCATAATCACGGGCGAGGAAAGCGTGGCAACGAGGAGCGTGACGACCGCTCGAACGGCAAACGACATGGTTCACTCCGGATGGAAGATTCCGGAGACTAACGCAGAACTTCGACGGCGTGAAGGAGCGATCAACCGTCGCGCTTGCGCGTGACCACCCACATTGCCACCGCCAGCAACCCAGCATAGCCGCCCAGCACCAGCGCCCGCTCCAACAGCGTCTGTCCGGCCAGCGGCCACCAGTCAGCCCATGTGGCGATTCCGGTACCGAGTGGCTCGCGCCCGATGGCAATCAACACGGAGCTCATGCCAAACTCGGCCACCACCTCGATCGCCACAAACAGCGCCACCCGCGACGGCCAGGCCTTGAGGGGGAAGTTGCTCAAATGCCAGGTCAGCACGGCGCACACAAACACAACAGCCGCCAGCAGCGCACCCAGAAACACCGGCCAGCTCGACATCGACTCCAGCGTCAGAATGGCGGCGCGGTACAGGCGCACCACGATTCCGGTCACGCCGGCCAACTCGAGCGTGGAACGCGAGATGGCGCGCAGCGTGACAGCGCGCGATGGCGGAACGGCCGGAGCCCCGGTTGGCGTGTAGCGAGTCACCTGGCCCAAACTACTCGGGTTCGGGCAGCTCGCCAGCAATGTGCGTGATCAGCCAGTGTAAACTCGTGGGCAAATGTGTTCTCCAATACGTCCAATCGTGACCTCCGGAGTGCTCCGCGTAGACATGAGACACCCCCAATGTGCGCAGCGTTGCGGCGAAGGCGCGATTCTGGTCCAGAAAGACATCGCTCACGCCCACATCCACGAATAGTGACGGCACCGGCGTGCCGGACGCCACCAGGCGGCCTGCGAGGCGGCTGGGATCGCGCGCGTACCAGCCAATGGTGTCACGTCCAAAGATGTGCGCAAACCAGCGATAGCGCGTGCCAGCGGCCTCTTTGAGCTCATCGGGTGTGCGCGCCCACCGTGCCGGCTCAGCGAACGGTCGCGGGCCCAGCAGCGCCGGCGCCAGTACGCCAGAATGACTGGCGGCGGCTGAGAATACCTCGGGGTAGCGAAAGGCCAGCGTCATGGCGCCGTAGCCACCCATACTCAAGCCGGCAATGCCCCGGTGCGCAGGCTCCGTGAGCGTGCGGTAGTTGCTGTCGACATGCGCCACCAGATCACGCGCGATGTAGTCGTCGTAATGCGGCCAGGGCACACAATAGCTGGCCGCCGATTCAGCACGCGCGGTATCAGCAGCACAGGCCGCTGCTGCAGGGAGTGTGGCCCACGTGCTGTACCAGCTGTCATCACCGTCGGGCATCACCAGAATGGCTTCGGCGGTGCCACGTGCAAACAGCGAATCGGCGACCCGATCAATGCGCGTTAGCTGCAACCAGTTGTCTTCGTTGCCGCCCAACCCGTGCAGGTAAAACGCCACCGGAAACCGGCGTGCTGTGTCGGTGGCGTACGACGGCGGCAGGTACACCACCAGCCGTTTCTTTATGCCCAGCGACTGCGACCAGACCGTGTCGGCGCGCAGTGAGCCGCGCGGCACCGCTGTGCCTGATGGCTGGGCGTGAGTGCTCATCGGTGCCAACGCTGCGGCGAGCAACAGCGTGATGCCTGTGTGCACGCCGACAAGCGCACGCATCACTCCATCACTTGATCGCCGTACCAATGCGCGACCACCGAATATCCGTCAAAAACGGCAGCGCACGATCACTGTCGGCGGCGTTGTACGAGTAGTACACAAACGACGGACGCCCACGCACATTGTCGCGCGGTACAAGGCCCCAATAGCGACCGTCCTTGGAGTCATAGCGGTTGTCGCCCAGCATGAACAAATAGCCGGCCGGAACAACCAGCGGTCCCCAGTCATCGAGTGTGATCACAGGCGCCGGCTCACCGAAGCGTGTACCGCTGACCTGATATTCACGCTGCCACTCAAACAACTCAGCGGAAAACGAACCGTCAGCGCGCGGGTTTTCATTCATCGCCTGCGGCTGCGGCTGTGGTACGCCATTCAAGTGGAACAGTCCGCCGCGCATGTACACCGTGTCACCGGCTACGGCGACCAGACGCTTGACCAGTGTGGGATGCGGATCTTCGGGCTGGTCCAACTGATACGGCGACTTGAACACCACCACATCACCACGCTCGGGCTCGGCGTAACCCGGCAGGTTGATTTCGGTAAACGGGATGTTGGGACCGTAGGCCAGCTTGTTCACAAATAGCCAGTCCCCCACCAGCAGCGTGGGAATCATGCTGCCCGAGGGGATGCGATAGGCTTCGAAGAGGAACGTCCTGATGGCCAGAAAAATGACCAGCGTCCACACAATGGCCTTGACGTTTTCCCACGTCGAACCCGACGAACTCTGTGAACTTTTGGGCGCATTGGATTTACCGCTTCCGCTGCGCAATGCCGCGACGGAGTTGACCGACGGATCTGGTTTGGACTTTGACGAACGTGCCACGGCGTTGAGGAGCAGAAGTCTGGAGCAGAGACGACAAGGGGGCGCGCCCGTGTGGGTCACGCCCCCATGTCACGCATCAGGAAAGATGATCAGGAGAGGTGCTTGCTGACCAGTGACGTCATCTCAAACATCGAGACCTGCTTCTTGCCAGCAAATACCGGCTTGAGCTTGTCGTCGGCGTTGATGTTGCGCTTGTTCTTGCTGTCCTGCAAGCCGTTCTTCTTGATGTAGTCCCACAACTTCTTGACTACGTCCGTACGGGCGAGCGGCTTGGAACCAACAACAGCGGCCAACTCAGGCGACGGCGTAAGCGCCTTCATGAATGCAGCGTTTGGCGTGCGCTTCTTGGCAGCCTTTTTCGGAGCGGCCTTCTTGGGCGCAGCCTTCTTGGCAACCTTCGCGACCTTCTTCGGAGCTGCTTTCTTGGCGGCAGCTTTCTTCGGGGCCGCTTTCTTGGCGGCGGCTTTCTTCGGGGCAGCCTTCTTCGCCGCCTTCTTCGCAGACTTCTTCGCAGGGGCCATGGAATCTCCAGAGTGGGGGTGCTGTGTAGCAGCTTCACTGCAATGAGACCGCCAGTGCGCTGCTGCTGTACTGCGTCGCACACAACGTAGGGCGACGCGGCACAAGCTTATAGAGCGCGATTCACTGCGCAATAGGGCGTTCTTCCTTTTTCTCCTCTGAAAACCGCAGCTTTCCCCTCTGGGGGCGACGGGTCGCGCACTCAACGGCGCTCACCAGTGCCTGCTCGGCGTTCGCGGTGCGGCATTCGCACAGCGCACACGTTCGCTCTCCAGAGGGAAAACGCACGATGTGCACAAGTGCTTTTCGTGAGCTTTCTCCTCTGAAATCAGCGGCACGACGCTGTGTACGACCAAACGCACGCGCGGTGCGACGGCGGTTTGCCTCAGTGATGCACCGCAGAACGCCGCCCGCGCGCACCGGCGCTTTTCAGTCGACAACACCGGGTTTTTACTCGTCAGCCCAAAGCGTCACAACACACTGGTTTTCGCGCGTACACGAGTGAAAACGCGACGCGCGGTTTTTTTACGCCGTCTCCGACTCCGCCATTTCGCGCAGCATTTTTATATCCGCCACGTCCCATTCGTCTGGCGTGTCGTCGTCATCGGCGATGTCCGGAACGGACTGCGGGGTCTCGAGAATGCAGGGTATGCCGTGCGCGCGCACATCGGACAACAGCCAGCCAAACGCAGCCGCGCCAATCTTCCCCTGCCCAATGCGCGCGTGTCGGTCGCGGTTGGAGCCAAGCGCTCCTTCGCTGTCGTTCAAATGCAAGAACGACGGCGGTTCACCGGTGGCCTGCTCAAATCTACCGAGCACTTCAGCCACTTTTTCACGCGACTCGGCCAGATCGTACCCCGACGCGTACAAATGACACGTATCCAATCCGTAGCCGGCCCGGGGGCGCAGTTCGCTGGGCAGTCCGGCCAACATGGCGCCGACTTCTTCAGGTGTGCGACCCACGGTAGTACCGGCACCAGCCGTGTTTTCAATGAGCAGACGCGTCTGTCCGTCGGGCACCGCCAGCAGCGCGCGACGCATGGCTTCGGTCACGCGTGCACACGCCGCGTCGCGATCGCCGTCGGTGGCGGCACCGGGGTGAAAGCACACACCGCCAACGCCGAGTGCGGTGCTGCGTTCGAGTTCACGCGCCAACGCGGTTGCCGCGCGTTCCCACTTGGTTTCATCGGGGGTGGCGCAGTTGAGTACGTAGCCCGCGTGCACGATCACATGACGCGGCTCGATGTTGGCGGCGGCCAGGGCGGCGGCAAACCGTTCGAGTCGGTCTTTTTTGACTGACACCTTGTCGTTGTAGAACTTGGGGATGGCGCTGAAGATTTGCAGTGTTTGCATGCCGGCGCGACCAGCGCGTTGGGCGGCCATGGGGATGCCGCCGTTGTCGATGCAGTGGGCGCCTAATAGCAGTCTTTGGGTGGCCATGGTTTTCTGGTTTTGGGGTTGGGGCTGGGCTGGGTTGGGGCTGGGCTGGGCTGGGGCTGGGCTGGCGTTTGTGTTCGGTGCGGCTTGCGAAAATGGCGAGGCTTTAAGGCCGTAGAGCCTCAGGGCACATTTTGGCCGGAACGACGAATCTGACACATCCCCCGTCCGCAGACATCCGTACGTTCACAGTTTACAGTTCACAGTTAACGTAGTTGCAGTGCTGATTCGGTCTTAAGGCTCGCCAGCGGCCTGAGGCCTTACGGCCTTGAAGCCTCGCCATTTTCGTACGCTGGAACAGAGCGCCACCGTCTGCCACGCCTCACAGCAACGTCGGCATCGCGCCCTCGCACCCCGCCAGCTCACCAGCATACGCCCAACTCAGCGTACCACCGCCCGCCGTCTGAGAAACGTGGTATCCCCACCCGCCGGCGGCGCCTCCTGCCAGCCAATGACCAGCGCCGATCCCTGCGCCACGACAAACGGATTTGCCGCCGGATTAAGCCCGGCGTTCACGTTGAGCCGTCCCTCAAACAAATGGCCGGCCGTCCGTGACACCGCCACGGCGATGCGCTGACGTTTCCCGCTGTTGGGGTCTTCATACACCACGGCCACCAGGTCCCCGTCACTGCCCACGCGCACGGTCCCGAGTTTTTCGCCGTACACAATGGGAATCGGTGGTTCGAAGGCGGCTCGCGGGTCCATCTGGTGCGCATAAAAGACGCCCGGTCCTTCGGGGCCGACGAGCGCATAGCCAACGTGCACAAATCCGTTCACACCATCGACAGCGAGACCGGGAGCGGGGCGTGCGCAGCCCACCGACACGCCCTCCGGCACATCACGGGCGTCGGTGGAGCCGACGTCGAGCGTGTCGACGGCGATCGGTCCACGCCAGCTGGCTTGTCCCGCGTCCCTCCAGGCGCCCAGCAAATGCACCCGCCCGCCAGCGCGCGCAGACCACCACACGGCCATTTCGCCGCGCGAGGTGTTGCGCAGCTGCAGTGAGCCGTCGCAGCGCTGCGCATCGGTTGGCGCAGGACCGTCTCCGAGCTCCAGATTGGGCGCTGGCGGCGTTTCAATGGCCGGCAAGGGGAAGGTTCGCCCGAGTTCTACATCGGCCTCTGGCATGGCCGTGAGGGCTTCGGTGAGCACGGCCAGCCGCCGGTCCTCGCCCGATTCGGCCGGCAGACGCACCAGCTCGGCGTCGTCGTCCCGCCAGTCAATGGCGCGATTGGATTCGAGGCATGCGGCGGTGGAGCCGAGCGAGAGGGTGAGCAGTAGCAGACGCAGCACGCGGCGGTGGAGGGCGTCGGGTTGGGCGCGGTGGGGAACGCGTAGCGCAGCGCCTTGGCCAGCGTGTTGAGCAGCACGGGGTTGCGTGCCTGATGCGCGGTGCGCGACGGCGATTGAGTACGAGGCGTGTTGTATCACCTACGCAATCTGCGCAGCGTCACCCTCAACTCAAACTCCCGTGAGCCATCGGTCGGCGCCGCCCGAGGCCTGTTTGTTGATTGAACCGGATTGGCCCTTGCTGACGCGTGGCCCAGACGATGATGCTTCGCGGCATGCATGTCGGAATCATTGGCCTTGGTGCCATGGGGAGCGCGTTGGCGCGCGCGTTACACCGCGGCGCGGGGCACGCGGGGCACGCGGGGCACGCGGGGCACGCGGGGCAACGCACTACGGCGGGCGGCGGCGCGCTGCCGAGTATGGTGCGGCTGGTGGCGGTGAGCAGTCGCCGGCGCGAGGCGGCGGATCTGTTGTGTCGCGAGCTGCCGGGTGTTTCGGCGGTGAGCCCCGAGGCCATGGCCGCACATGTTGACGTAGTTCTGCTGACCGTGGGCGACGGTGAGCTGGCGCGCGTGGCCGACGATCCTGCGTTTGGGCCGGGCGTTACGGTAGTGCACACGAGTGGGGCGCTGGACCTGTCGGTGTTGCAGGCGGCCGCCGATCGTGGTGCGGCGGTGGGCAGTTTTCACCCCATGATTTCGATGGTGCGGGAGTCGGTGACGCCGGTGCTGTTTGAGGGAGCGGTAGTCGCGGTGGACGCGGGGGGCGCAACGGGCGCGGCCGGCGCAGGAGACGCGGCGACCGCGGACAACGCGGACAACGCGGACAACGCGGACAACGCGGGCAACGCAGACAACGCAGACAACGCAGACAACGCAGACAACGCAGACAACGCAGACAACGCAGACAACGCAGCGCGCCACGGCCAGTCTGCACATGTCAGCGCGCAACTCGCCGCGCTGGCCGACGCACTCGGCATGATCCCGCTGGTGGTGACCGCTGAGCATCGCGCCCGCTGGCACGCGGCGGCCACCCTGGTGGGCAACAGTTCGGCCGCGCTGCTCACGCACGCCGAAGCGCTGTTGCGTGACCTGCCAGGTGACCCAGCGATTGTGCGCGCGGCGCTCACGGGATTGCTGGGCAGCGTGGTGCGTAATCTGTTGGCGCTGCCTCAGGGCGCTGAGTTGCGCAGTGCCATTTCGGGGCCGATTGCGCGAGGCAATGTCCACATTGTGGAGCGTCATCTGCACGCAATTGCTGACCCTCACCAGCGCGAGGCGTATCAGCACGCGGCGGCGCTTGTGTGGCTGGCGGTGGCCGATCAACTGCCGCCGGAATCATCCGATGCCCTCGCGCGACTGCTTGCACCGGTCGATCTTACCTGATGCCCCGTCCAACCATTCCGCAGTTACAAGCACGCGTCACCAACGGCGAGCCGCTGGTCATGCTCACCGCCTACGATTCCACCTTCGCGCGCCTGGCCGAAGCCGCCGGTATCGATTTCCTGCTCGTTGGTGACAGCGTCGGCATGACGCTGCTTGGTCACCCTTCGACGGTACCCGTGACCATGGACGACATGTTGCACCACACGCGCGCGGTGGTACGGGCCACGCAGCATGCGCACGTGGTGTGCGATTTGCCATTCATGTCGTATCACTGTGGTGAAGACGACGCAGTGCGCAACGCCGGTCGCGCGATGCAGGACGCGGGTGCGCAGTCGGTCAAGTTTGAAGGCGGCGCACGCTGGAGTTCGTACGTCACGCGTTGCACCGACGCCGGCATCCCGATCATGGCGCACATTGGCCTGCGTCCGCAGCAGAGTTCGTTGCTGGGAGGCTATCCGGCGCAGGGGCGTACGGCCGAAGCCGCCGAACAGCTGCTGGACGACGCGCTGGCATTGGAAGCCGCCGGTGCCTGGGCGCTCTTGCTCGAAAAAATGCCTGTCGAAGTGGCCGCGGCGATTACGCAGCATGTCAAGATCCCCACCATCGGCATTGGCTCCGGTCCGCATTGCAGTGGACAGGTTCAGGTCATGCACGATGTACTCGGGCTCGACGAGAACTTCCGTCCGCGACATTCGGCGCAGTATGCGGACCTCGCGGCGCCAATCCGCGATGCGTTTGCGCGCTATGCGGAGGACGTCAAAGCCAGATCGTTTCCCACAGACAAACAGTCGGTGCATGGTGGTGACGCCCTGACCGGCTTCCCGATGCCTCGTCAGCCACGATCTTCAGTGCCGACGCGTTGATCACACCCATCGGGACAGTGCCATGAAAGTGCTTGTGCTCGGCGCCGGCGCCGTTGGCGGATATTTTGGCGGACGCCTCGCAGCCGCGGGCGTGGACACCACGTTTGTGGTGCGCCCCGGGCGCCTCGCGCAGCTTGAACGTGACGGGTTGGTGGTCCAGAGTCCCAGGGGCGACCTGCGCACTCCGGTGCGCGCCATTCAGACGTCTGAGCTGGGCGACGGGTACGATGTGGTATTGCTTACCTGCAAGTCGTACGATCTTGAGTCGGCGATGGAGGCCATCGCGCCGGCGATGACGGGACAGTGTGTCGTGGTGCCCATGCTCAATGGCATGTCGCATTTTGACGCGCTTGATCAGCGCTTTGGTGCCGATCACGTGGCCGGTGGTTTGTGCGCCATCATGACAACGATCAAGCCAGACGGCACCATTGTGCACCTGAGCCCACTGCACCGCATCGTGGTGGGTGCGCGTGCTGGCGGTGCGAACGCCGCGGTGTGCAAGGCGTTTGTGGACGTGTTGACAACGTCAAACGTCGACGCAGTGTATTCGGAACACATCGAACAGGAGCTGTGGGCCAAGCTGGTGTTCTTGTCGTCTGCAGCGGCGCTCACGTGTCTGTTTCGTGCCAGCGTCGCGGAGCTTCGCAGCGCTCCCGGCGGGCCGGAAGCGGTGGAGTCCATACTGCAGTGCAATATGCAGGTCGCCGAACGCGAGGGATTTCCGTTGAAGGCGAGCGCGGTGGCGTTTTGCAAGTCACAGCTCATGCAACCGACCGATGTCACCACGTCAACGCTTCGCGACATCGAAAACGGCAATGCGATTGAGAGCGACCACATTGTGGGCTTCATGCTCAACCTCGCGCGCAAGCACAATCTTGACACGTCGGTATTGAGCATCGCGTACACACACCTCAAGGCCTACGAAAACCGACGTGCGCAGCGTTCGGTGCCCCGGATCACGCCTGCTGCATGACGGTACCAACGCGGGCCCTTCCGGAGGAGCAACCGGTGTCTCAACCGCACATTGTTCGCAGCCTGGAAGCGCTTCGGGAGGTGCTCTCGTTGCCACCGGGCGCGTCCATTGGCTTTGTGCCAACCATGGGTGCGCTGCACGACGGGCACCTGGAGCTCGTGCGCCAATCACGAGCCCACAACGACGTGACGGTTGTGTCGATCTTTGTGAATCCGTCGCAGTTCAACAGCGCGGATGATCTCGCGCGTTATCCGCGAAACGAAGCGCGGGATGTGTCGATGCTTGCCGACGCCGGTGTGAACGTGGTGTTCGCACCGACATCCGACGTGATGTATCCATCGGGTTTTTGCACGTGGGTAACGGTAGAAGGGCTCACCGATGTACTGGAAGGCACGTTCCGCCCCGGTCATTTCCGGGGAGTGGCCACCGTTGTCACACTGCTGCTGCACATGGTGCGTCCGCAGCGCGCCTACTTTGGTGAGAAAGACTGGCAGCAGTTGTTGGTGATCAGGCAGCTTGCGCGTGATTTGCGGCTTGATGTCGAGATTGTGGGTGTGCCGACGGTACGGGAGCCGGACGGCGTGGCCATGTCCAGTCGCAATGCCCGACTTGACCACGGAGCGCGCAGTGGTGCGCGTATCATTTCCGGCGCGCTCGCGGCGGCGCAGGCGGCGTATGCTGGTGGTGAGCATCACCTGCCAACGATCGAACTGCTGCTGCGCACCAGACTTTCGCAGGAACCGGCACTCACCACAGAGTACGCGGTGATCGTAGACGCCACTACGTTACAACCACCATTGTCTGCCAATCAATCGCTGCGCGCCTTGATCGCGGCGCACATCGGTGGTGTGCGTCTCATTGATAACATCGCGATTGGGTGAACTGCTTTCGCGACAGCGCATGTCGGGTGCGGGGAACCCGAACCACCGTGTAAGTTGCAGGCTTCGCTACTCCCCACCGATTTTTTGAGAGGACACTCAATGTCTTTTGCCGCCTTCGACGGTACGCGACGCGTGCCGCCCGCCGTCAACGAACCCATCCGCAGCTACGCGCCCGGCTCCCCCGAAAAGGCGGCAATCAAGGCGCGTCTGGCCAGCATGGCCAACGAGTGCCCGGAGATCCCGGTCGTGGTCGGCGGTAAACGCATTCACACCGGCGACATGGGTCAGGCCACTAACCCTTGCGCGCACAAAGAGGTGCTGGCCACGTATCACAAGGCTCGCGCCGAAGATGTGACCGCAGCCATCAAGGCATCAGCTGATGTGGCAACAGACTGGGCCAACACACGCTGGGAAGACCGCGCCGCGGTGTTTTTGCGAGCGGCTGAACTGCTGGCCACCACACATCGCGATACGCTCAACGCATCCACCATGCTTGGCCAGTCCAAGACGGTGTTTCAGGCGGAGATTGACGCGGCCTGCGAGATGATTGATTTCTGGCGGTTTAACGTAGGCTTTGCGCAGGATCTCTACCGCGAACAGCCAATCTCCAACAGCACCAACTGGAACCAGCTGGACTATCGACCGCTCGAAGGATTTGTCTATGCCGTGACACCGTTCAACTTCACAGCGATCGGTGGCAACCTGCCCACAGCGCCCGCGCTCATGGGCAACACGGTGCTCTGGAAGCCGGCGGCGTCGGCCATGCTATCGGCGTGGTACACCATGCAGCTGCTCGAAGCGGCCGGACTGCCACCGGGTGTCATCAACTTCCTGCCTGGCGATCCGGTCATGATCTCCGAGCTGGCGCTCACCAATCCGGCGTTGGCTGGCGTGCACTTTACCGGCTCCACCGGTGTGTTCAACAGCATGTGGGAAACCGTGGGCAAGAACATGGGCCGTTATCGCAGCTATCCGCGCATTGTTGGCGAAACGGGCGGCAAAGATTTTATCATTGCGCACGCCTCGGCCGATCCGCAGGTGGTCGCGGTCGCCATGGTTCGCGGCGCCTTCGAGTATCAGGGACAGAAGTGTTCGGCGGCCAGCCGAGCGTACATCCCCAAGTCGATCTGGCCCGAAGTACGCGATCGCGCAGTTGCCATGATGGGCGAAATGTCCATGGGCGACGTGCGCGACTTCCGTCACTTCACGGGTGCCGTGATTGATGAGAAATCGTTTACGCGCAACGAGAAGTATCTCGCGCTCGCCAAGTCGAGTGCCAAGGTACTGGCCGGTGGTAACGCCGACCGCAGCACCGGCTGGTTTGTAGAGAACACGCTGGTCGAAGCCACCGATCCGTCGCACACGCTGATGTGCGAAGAGATCTTTGGCCCGATTCTCACGTGCCATGTCTACGATGACAGCAAGTGGGAAGAAACGCTCAAGCTTGTGGACACCACGTCACCGTACGCGCTCACCGGCGCAATCCTGAGTCAGGATCGCACGAAGTTGCACGAAGCCGCGACGGTGCTGCGGCAGTCCGCCGGCAATCTGTACCTCAACGACAAACCCACCGGCGCCGTGGTGGGACAGCAGCCGTTTGGTGGTGCGCGTGGATCGGGCACCAACGACAAGGCCGGTTCAAAGCTCAACCTCGTACGCTGGGTGAGCGCGCGGAACATCAAGGAGACCTTCTCGCCGCCCACCGACTGGCGCTACCCGTTCCTCGGCGAAGAGTAAATCAGTCGCATGCGCACTTTGCGCTTTGTCACATGTGATGTGTTCACCGACACCCCGCTGGCCGGCAATCAGCTGGCGGTGGTGTTTGGCGCGGAAGGCTTGCCCAGTGAAACACTGCTCGCGATTACGCGTGAGTTCAACTATTCCGAAACCACGTTTGTGTTTGCCGCGGAGCGTGCAGACACCACGCGACGTGTGCGCATTTTCACCCCTGGTGGAGAAGTACCATTTGCTGGTCATCCCACACTCGGTACGGCTCACGTACTCGTCGCCACCGGTGAAGTACCGGCAACTGGCGACACGGTGCACGTCGTATGTGGTGAAAATGTGGGGCCGGTGCCGGTAACAGTACGTTGTGAAGATGGTGTACCGGTGTGGGCCCAGTTGACGACGGCGCAGCTGCCGGAAGAACGAAACAACGATGTGCCTGACGTCACCGCGCTGGCTGACGTCCTCGGGCTCAACACGGACGATTTTGTGGGTGGCACACATGCACCCACCGCTGTGTCGTGCGGTTTGCCATTTCTGGTTGTTCCGCTGTCAAGCGTTGATGCGGTGCGTCGCGCACGGGTGCGCACGGACGCGTGGGAGGCGCATCTTCGAGGCACGTGGGCGCAGGAGCCGATGGTGTTTGCCACCGTGCAAGGCGATGCCGACCGTGCAGACGCGCCGTTGTCGCTGGCCCAATGCGACATTCGCGCGCGTGTCTTCGTGCCCGGTTTATCGGTGCCCGAAGATCCGGCAACGGGTTCAGCCAATGCCTGCCTGGCCGGCTATCTCGCGCGGCGCACGCCACGCGATGGCATGCTGCGCTGGCGTGTCGCGCAGGGCGTGGAGATGCAGCGTCCGTCGCGACTCGATCTCGAGGTGGAGAAGCACCAGGGCGCCATTCGTGCGGTGCGTATCGGTGGGTCGAGCGTGATTGTTTCCGAAGGCACGTTCCGGCTTTCGTAGCCTGCAAACCAGACGCGTGCTAACGACCTGACGTACCGGCGCCGCTCGGGCGCCGAGGTGGTTCAATACTCGACACCGGCGTGTTTCTCGAGGAGCCGGCGGCAGCTTCTTTTTCAAGCTGCCCGGCACGTATTGCAGCCAGCCCCGCTGACCACACTACCACCCGGTTGCGTCCACTACGTTTGGCCGCGTAGAGCGCCTCATCCGCACGCGCGAGCAAGTCTTCGGCCAGCGCTTCGTCGGTGACGGTGTCAGCCACAACACCAACCGACGCGGTCACGCTGATGCGCAACGAACCGCCAAACTCACGGCGACGGAACGCCTCAACAATGCGCAGCGCCAGATGCTGCGCACCAGCCATGCCACTTCCGGGCGCGAGAATTGAGAACTCTTCTCCGCCTGTACGGGCCACGATGTCGCCCACGCGCGCGTTGGCACGCAGCACCTCGCCAGCTTCGCTGATAACACGATCGCCAGCCAGGTGCCCGTAAGTGTCGTTGATGTTCTTGAAGTGATCGATGTCGATGTCAATGATCGCGAGCTCGGTTTGCGTGCGCGCGGCACGAGAGAGTTCGCGACGATACTGCTGCTCGAATCCCCGGCGGTTCAGACAGCCGCTGAGCGGATCAGTCTCGACAATATCGGCCAGATGTGTACGCATCCGGTTGTAGGCGCGACCCACGTGTGTGATCGCGTCGGGACGCACGTCGCCAGCCACGTCGTAGGCCGACGCAAAGTCACCGTCTTCAGCACGCGCGAACATGTCGAGCAGACGCGAAAGGCGTTCGTGCATGTGGCTCTGCACAAACGTGACCAGTCCGGCCCCGATTGCGAAAATGGCCAGCGTGGCAAAGCTCTGCGGCCACGTGATATCTGCCCCGTCGCGAATGGCGATATCCACGATGCCCAGATAACCGGTGGCAGTGGCGCCCAGCATGAGTAGCGCTGGTCCACGTCCGAAGTACACATGTGTGAGCTGCAACGCAAACAGCGCGACCAGGAGCGCCCGGTCGTAGTCCACCGGCGGTGACAGGACAAACACCAGCACAAAGACCATCAACAGGTCACACACCATCATGAACGTGGCGAGCTCTCGGCTGGCCTTGCGTGAGCGCGTCACGCGGCGGTGCAACGCCAGCACCGTGATCACATACGCCACCGCTGACAGACCGAGCACCCAGTCGGCGAGCAGACTGCCCAGCCGCGATTCGGCCACCGGCGACACATCCACCCACCCCATGGTGCGCAACGCCACTGCCAGCAATCCTGCCACAAGCGCCAATACCACGCGGTAGCGTGTTTGCCAGAGCAGTACATCGGCGTTGCTCTGTTCATATCGGGAGGCGTCCGGCGCCTCAACGTTCACGGCCATGTGGAGAAAGAGAGATGAAAAGGTTGCGTACCGCCAGAGGCGGCCGGAGATACGGCGTGGTCTGTCGGTGGAGTGACGATTACGCCGGGCTCACGGCACCCGTTGGACTTGACTCATCGCACCCGGCTGGTGGCCTGGGCATCGAGTGGTGTTTCACGCAGCGGCCGCACGAAGTTTACGAAGTCATCGGACCACGGACGCCCGTTGAGCGCGGGCGGCACCGTCCAATGCGCCCCCAGCCCGAGCGCGAGCATGGCCGATTCGTTCCTGGTGATGACCACTGCCGACACCGACGGATTCTCAAGAATACCCACGGTTGACGTTTCTCGGCCGGGCGAACGCCAGCGCCGCGCCGACAGCCCTTCGGCGGCAGCCACCCGCACGGCTTCGTTCACCACGGCCAGATGTCGATTGGACACATGCAGAACCAGTACACCACCCGGCCGCAACGCGTTCATGTACAGCCGCACCGCTTCGCGCGTCATGAGATGCGCAGGGATCGCGTCCGACGAAAACGCGTCGCCCAGAATCACGTCGAGCGAGCCCGGCGCAATCCGCGCCAGCTCGAGACGCCCGTCTCCCAGCACAACCTGCGTACTGCGCGGACACACCTCAAGATAGGTGAAGTAGCGCGGATCGCGTGCGATGGTCACGACTGCAGGGTCGATTTCGATGAACGTGGCAGCGTCTCCATCGCGCAACACGCACGCCATCGCTCCCGACCCGAGCCCGATGAAGGCGGCGCTGGCCGCGCGGGACACCGGCAGCGCCGCAGTGACGGCTTCGTGCAGCGCCGAGCCTTGAGCGTAATACGACAGCGGTTGCGTGGCTCGCGCGCTGTCACGGAACTGAACACCGTGCACCGTGGTGCCGTGCAACAGCATGTTGGCTTCACCAAAGGGGCGCTGCAGGCGAACGACACGATAGGAGCCGAAAAATGTCCGGTCGCGTAGCAACTGCTCGCCGCTGCTGAGATTTGCGTCGAGCAGCGCCATGATCAGCACGATGACCGGCACAGTGACCAGCGGGCGTCCACGATTGACAAACACGGCCAGCCCGGCAACGCCAAGGCTGAACTGCTCAAGCGTGGTCCACCCAACAATAGCCGAGAAAATGACGGCACTGACTGCGACAAGCGATACATCAGCGGCTTTGGGCCAGGCGATGGCGTGCCGTGCACGGAACAGCATGGTGGCGGACAGCGCGATCGGAAACTCGAGGATGCCGGTGAAGAGCATGGGTGCCAGCAGCACGGCACTCGCACCTCCCATCACTCCGCCCAGTGACACAAAGTTGAAGTACTCCGTGAGTCGGTCGGCGCGCGGTCGCGCAGCGGACAGCGCCAGATGACAGACGAGGGCGGCGACAAAAAGCGCGGCCAGACGGATTGCCACGTCAAGCGACATGTACGACGACTTGGGCAGCACCACAACCAGCGTCACCACGCCGGCGTGCAACATGAGCAACGTGGAGCCAGCACGCTGTGCGCCCTTGCGGAACGCGATGACGAACGTGAGCAGGTAGAGCACCAGCGGAGGTACCCAAAGG
>JBBSPO010000015.1:0-25062 GCA_038258695.1 Gemmatimonadales bacterium
GATCGCGCGCCGCGCACGCGGTCAAAGGCGTCACGAATGTCACCGACCACTCGCACCACGCGCCCGTCCACCGCACGAATAACGTCTCCGTCACGAAGTCCGGCGTCGGCCGCTGGCGTGCGAGGCAAAACCTGAAGCACCAGCACGCCTTCGGGCAGCGACAGGGCATTCCGCAGGTCGTTGCCCAGCGATTTGAGCTGCGCACCAAAGAGCATCGCATCATCGCTGTTGGTGAACAAACTCATGAGCGCCGGCGGAGCGGGCGGCGTCGGGGCTCGCCCAGGTAACGTCACAGACAAGGGGAAGCCCGCGTCGCGACTTTCAAATACAAAGACCTGATTCGTGCCTTGGAGCTCCGACGAGCCAGGCGTGGCGGATGACACGGTGGTGCGCGCAAAGACGCGCACGGATGCCGGACCCGGCCGCGTGCCAACACGCACTGAAAAGTCACGGGCACGTCCATTGCGCTGCGCACGGACACGCACAACCGCGTTGGGTACGAGCAGCGCTGTGTAGTCCACCATGCCGCTGCGAACGTCTTCACCGTTAAACGCCAGAATCGTGTCGCCCGGCTGCAGTCCGCCGCGCTCAGCCGGCGACCCAGGATCAATCGCCACCACCAACGGATACTCGCAATAACTGACGATGTATCCCTCCTGCAGCGACTGACGGAGTGGCACACTCGACAGCGTGACACCCATGTATCCCGCCGGTTCGGTAGACACCGGCCGCGCCACGCGGGCCAACGCATATTCCACCGCTTGCTCAACCTGCGGCGCCAGTGCTCGAACGCGCAGCGTGACGGCACGTCGCTGGGCCATTTCCGATTCCATCACCTCGCCACGACGCGGCGCCGCCAATACCACGGATCGCAGCACGCCAGCCAGAGAATCCACCTCACGCTGCATGCTCGACACAGGCGGGCCACTGCGCAGTGACCGATTGCTGGCCGCCAGCGACTGCAATCGCGCCGCCGCTTCGAGTTCACTGCGCATGCGCAACAGCGCCAACCCTTCGGGTAACCGACCAACCGTCATGTACTCCGTTTGATCCTGTCCACACGGAATACCATTGGTGACCACGCGATACGTGGTTGTGGGCTGTGACAGCACGCCTTTAAGAACCCGATCACTCGAGCCCGCAATCGTCTGCGCCGACGCCACCGATCCCCACGCCAACGCACTAGCCATGTTCACCAGCAGTGCACTGACTCTGACGCTCTGTTGTTGAAACACAATCAAAACCGCTCCATGACACGATCCACTGACAGCGATGCGCCGAGTTGACGTAGTGTGGCCTCACGCGCGGTGTAAGCGGCGAGATAGTACTGGTTGAGCAGCGGATCCTGCGGTGCCGCGTACAGTCCGGCCCGGGAGGCGATCATCATTTGATCGAGCGCCGCCAGACGTGCTTTGTACACCGCCTGCGCATTCACCGTCGTGTCGTGAGAGGCCAGCCAGAGCGACGCGCGCTGATAATCACGCTGCGCCCGATCGAGCACCGTTGAGGCATCGGCCACCGACGCGAACTCACCGCTGCCGTCGTTGTTTTCCAACGCCGCCGCGACGCTCGATGCCGGAATGACCGTTTCACCCGCACTCACGCGACCCATGGCCACACCACCGGCAACCAGTGCCAGCATCGCCGCCACGCGCAGCCAGCCGGTGCGGAAGCGCGCCGGAGCAGACGGTGCCGGCTGAGCCGCCAACCGGATCAGTCCCTCAGTGTGCAGCGCCGGCGCCAGCGTGGCCCAGTTGGTGAGCGGCGGTTCATTCCACGACGACGGCATAGCCGCCACTGTGCGTAGGTGCCGGAACGCGGCCCGCTCCTGAGCGCACGGAGCGCAGCGCGCGAGATGCGCCGCTTCTTCTGCTGTTGGTGTGTGATCATCGAGCGCCGCGAGGCGCTCCGGGTCAAGGTGTCGCATACGTATTCTCAGGTGCCGCGTCGGAGACATCGAGCAACGGCGCCAGCAATCGACGGAGCTTGGCGCGCGCTTTGAACAGCTGGGATTTGGAACCGCCAGCGGTAATTCCCAACTCGCTGGCGATTTCTTCGTGGGTGTACCCTTCCACATCGTGCAGGTAGAACACGGTTCGCGCACCCGGTGCAAGCTGTTGCGCCGCTTCGTCAATCGTGGAGGCCAGCATCGACCGTTCGGCCTCGTCGTGATTGACGACGGCCGAGTGTTCCTCGATGGGTGATTCAATGGTGGCCAGCCGCCGGCTTCGGCGAAGCGCGTTAAGCGAGCGGTTCACCGCCACGCGGTGCAACCATGTACTGAACTTCGAATCACCACGCCACGACGGCAGTGCCCGGAAGATCTGAATCCAGACTTCCTGGGCAACATCCTGCGCGAGATCGGGATCGCCCGCGAGACGGCGCACGATCGCGTCCACATGCCCGCTGTGTTGATTCCACAGCAGACGCATGGCACGCTCGTCTCCCTCAATCGCTCGGCGTACGATAGCGGCGTCGGTTTCCATAGGCTCTACTGCGTGTGTCACGTCATCGGCCTGATTTGGTTGCTCTCAGGGGTCTTTTGGTTCGACTGCCGTAACTAAATTGTGCAGAAGGGGTTGCAGTGGCTTGACGAATCGGGCTTCCCGGCCCAGTGTGCATCAGCACGTTTGTTGTGACCTTTCCCCGCCGACACTGTCAGGAACGTAGGTACACGCGTTCTCTCCTCACCATCCGAGTAAAGCCCGGTGGTCCTGCTTTCCGCGATCTTGACGTTTGCCGTCGCCGACGTCACTGCCACAACCGCCCGTCGTCTGGACGATGGGCTTCCGTCGGCTGCGCCGGCGGCGGTTGGCATGTCTGCTGAACGCATGTTGACCATCGATCGCATTGTCAACCGTGGTGTCACTGCGGGCGGCTACCCGGGCGCTTCGGTAGTGGTGGGCCGGAAAGGCTACGCGGTGTTCTCCCGCGGCTTTGGTACACTCGACTGGCGCACCGGTAGCACAGCGGTGTCAGCAGATGAAACGGTGTATGATCTGGCGTCGCTCACGAAGGTTGTGGCAACGACCACGTCCATCATGATTCTGTACGACCAGGGCAAGCTCGAACTCGACGCACCTATCTCGCGCTACTTGCCCAGCTTCACCGGCGGGCATCGTGACTCCGTCACCATATCGCACCTGCTCACCCACCGCGCCGGCTTGCCGGCCGGACTGGAGCTGTGGCGCAAATACAACAGCCCCAAGGCAGCCCGCGAGGCCGTGCTGGCGGCGCCGGTGCGCAACGTACCGGGCAAAGTCTACGAGTATTCGGATCTGGGTCCGATGCTGCTTTCTTTTATCGTCGAAGCGGTATCGGGCGAGCCATTTGCGGATTTTGCGTCAACGAGAATTTTTCAACCGCTGGGTATGAGCAAGACCGGCTTCCGGCCGGCCGCCAACCTCGCCAGCCGGATCGCGCCCACCGAGGTGTCTCCACCACGCGGGTATCCACTGCGCGGTGAAGTGCACGACGAAAACGCGTATCGCCTGGGCGGCGTGGCCGGACACGCTGGGTTGTTCAGCACGGCCGCCGATTTGTCAGTGTTCGCGCAAATGCTGCTGCAGGGCGGACAGTACGGCGATGTGCGTCTCGTTTCCGACTCCACGGTCGCGCGCTTCACCCGTCGCACCGCCGGTCGTCGCGCGCTGGGCTGGGACACCTGCGAAGGAGAGGGCGGGTGCGGCAAATACATGACCTCGCGCGCCTACGGGCACACCGGTTACACCGGCACGTCCCTCTGGATTGATCCTGACCACGACATGTTCGTGATCTTGCTGAGCAATCGCGTACACGCCCCCAAGGCACGTCGTGCAGCTACCGTCATCATGGACGTGCGCCACGATCTCGCCGACGCCGCCGTGCTGGCCATCATGGACGATCCCGTTGGTGTGCGTGCCATGCCAGTGGCCTTCCGCGCCGACAAGCAGGTGAACTGGAACACGCCACTCCGCTCAGCCCGCCGCCCCGTTCGCCGCAAGTAGCAGCAGCGGGCGCACGCAGGCTGGCGGCACGTGCTATCTTGCGGATATGGAAAACACCCAAGATACCAAGTTGCCGCACGCAGACGAGCAGACGGCCGAGTCAGTCATCACACCGACGGCTGAGTCTCCCAACGCACAGCCGGTCGACTCACTCAGCACGCCGCCGGTCGAGTCACCCAACACACAGTCAGCCGAGTTGGGCGACCCGACGCCCGGTGCCTTCACACCCGATCAGGCACGCCTGGTGCTGCGCCGCGTGAAAGATCCCGAGCTCAACCTCAATATCGTGGACCTCGGGCTCATCTACGATGTGGTCGTGGTAGGCAACGACGTGCGGGTGGACATGTCGCTGACATCACCCGGCTGCCCATCGGGTCCCGAAATCATGGGCGAGGCCGAAAAAGAGCTCAAGACGTTGCCTGGCATCGGCGAGGCCGTGGTGAATCTGGTGTGGAGCCCCGCTTGGACCCCAGAGCGCATTGAGCCACGCGTTCGGGCGTACATGGGCTTCTGATCGCGCCGCACACACGCTGAGCCTGAAGGGCTGCGCAGGGCCGGGAAGAACTGCGGACCGCGAAGGCACAGAGACGCAGAGAACCGCGCGCTCATTGCCAGCCAATGGTGCGCAGCGGACATGATTTTGAGGGTGGAACAGCAACCGCACACCCCAAAAATCCGTTGCAGTTCTCCGCGCCCCTGCGACTCTGTGGTCAGCCGTTAGAACACCACACCAGCGGCAAACACGACTCTGCGGTAAATGCCTGCTGTGACTCAGGCGCTGATCGCGTCCGCCGCCAGCGCGCGCTGCGCTCGTTCGGCGCGCACAGCCTTGACCAGCCCAAATGTCACCGGCACAAGGATCGCCGCGCCAATCCAGAGCGCGATATCCGCCACGTTGTACACGATGATTGCGTCGCCCACCCGCTGCGCCAGAAAGTCAGGGACGCCACGCGGCTCACCAATGATGCTGGCCAGGTTGCCCGATGCGCCGCCAGCGACCAATCCCATGGCCAGAGCTGCCCGGCTGTCCACACGGGCCAGCGGAAGCACCACGCTGACCACAAGTGCCACCGTGGCCAAGGTGGAGAGCACGTTGAAGAGCCACGTGTACGGCCCGATGGATGCGCCGCCCGCCACGCCAGTGTTGAACACCAGCATGAGCGAAAACCAGTCGCTCATCACCACCGTACGATCGCTGAGCGACGTCACGGCCCAATACTTGGTGCCCAAATCGGCGACCAGAGCAACGGTTGCCCAGGCCACAAAGCGCAATCCGACGGCATGACGGTCGCGCGAGGTCGGGGTGGAAACACTCATGGGCTTCATGATACACATCCTCGCTTGCAAGAGGAGTCAGGAGGCAACGGATGACCTCGCTACCGATTGCCACTACCTCAGTGCAGCGATCGTGCCGCCAAGAGCAATCACGCCCAACGCACTCAACATTCGTTAAGCCCATATCCTGCAGACACTTCTATTTTCTCGAATCAGGATAATCCATAACAGAACGACTCCCGCGAACCGTAGTACTGTCGCCACACAACAGCGGTCGTTGCGTTAACGCAACACCTGGGCGGCTCTAGCTGTCCGAACGGTACGGAGAGTCGTCTTCAGGAGTGTTCGCTGTACGCGGTTGAGGTGCCTTCCCACCCGCCGATCGAACGGTTGCGCCACTTGCCGCTACCGGCTTGGACGCACCACTTGCCGCCACCGGCTTGGACGAACCGCCGCCACCGGACTTGAGCGCCTTCAGGAAGCCTTCGCCGAGCACTTCTACCTGCCAGTTGCGAAGCTCGGGAATCTCCTCGAACGATTCGAGCGTGGTCGGCATCTTGCGCGCCACGGTCTCCATGCGGTCTCGCGAGCATAGCACACCTGGGTCGAGCTCCAGCCGAGTCGCGGCCGCGTCGCGCACGGCCTTGAGTCGCCCCACACGATCATCGAAGTCCGGATCGCGGTCCCAGCGCACCGCCTTCGGAAAACGCGGAAGCTCAGCCTCCGGCACCGCACTGCCGCGCTGCAAGGCTGCGAGGACACCCGCCATGCGAGACTCGGACATCGAACGCGGGAATCCCTTCACACGGGTGAGTTCCCCCGCATCTGTCACGTCTGTTCTCGTGAGCTCCAACAGCACCTCGTTGCCCACCACACGAAAGGTGGCCCGATCGATCTCACGCGCGATTGAGTCGCGCCACAGCACCAACTCCTTCAACCGTGCCAGCTCGCGGCGGTTCAAATCGCGGGCCCCTTTCATTTTCATGAAGGCCTGACCCGTTTCGTCGGGCGTCCACTGTGTACCTTCGGCGCGCGCGAACTCTTCCTGGGCCCAGTGCCAGCGCCCGCGCTTTTCCAGCTCGCCGCGCAGTCGGGTGCGTAGGTCGAGCAGCCACCGCGTATCGTGCGCCGCGTACTCGAGCATATCCGCCGACAGCGGACGCATGGACCAGTCAGCGCGCTGATGTTTTTTGTCGAGCTTGATACCAAAGTACTGCTCGAGCAACGCGGCCAACCCGAACGCGCGCAGACCAATGAGCTGTGACGCCACGCGCGTATCAAACAGCGCGTTGACCTGCCAGCCGTAATCCTGTCGCAGCAGGCGCAAATCGTAGTCTGCGTCGTGCAGCACCACTTCCACCTTGCGGTCCTGCAGCAACCGTCCCAGGCGCTCAGGGGTGCCTATGGGCAACGGATCAATGACCGCGTGTCGCTGCTCTGTGGACAGCTGCAGCAGGTAGATGCGATCGACGAACTTGTGGAAGCTGGCGCCTTCGGTATCAATAGCGATAGCAGCCGGCTGACCAAGTTCGGCAAGGAATCGGTCAACCGCTTCGGCGGAATCGAGGTAGAGCGGTGCGGCGTCTGGCACAATGGTCTCGGCAAAGGGCGCGCGTCGTGCGCGCCTGCCTCCAAGCTACGCATATGGCAGCGCGGAGTGTACGGGTGAACGTGGATTGTGCGGTTTGCCCTTGATTCGGGAGGCTGGCCGCTGAGGATTACCTGCACAATGCCAGACACCACGCCGCCTCCGACGGGTCCACATCCCGACCAGACTCCCGAGATTTCCTCAGGGACTTCTTCAACCGCCCTTCGCTTGCGCTCGGGTCAAGTGGCGCGCGCTGCTCTGATTGTGATTGGTGTATGGCTCGGGCTGCTCCTGCTTTGGAAAGCAAATCTGCTCGTTTTTGTGGTCTTCCTGGGCATTCTGTTTGGCGTTGCAGTAGCCAGCGGGGTGGATTGGATTTCCAGGTTTGGCATCCGTCGCGGCGTCGCGTCTGCGCTACTGGTTTTTGGCACGGTTGGGCTGTTCGCCCTCGTCTTCAGCCTGCTCTTTCCCACGCTCAGCGTGCAGGCCCGAGAGATCCGTCGCGAACTGCCCGCGGCATTAGACAAGATTCAGGCGCTGGTGGATAAGTCCGAGTTTGGTTTTCTCGATCCATTCCTGCGCGCACCCACCGACAGCCTCACCGATTCGGCGGCGCAGAGCGATTCGACACCCGATACAACCGCCGCTGCGCCACGTCCGCGCCCGTCAGAGCCGAGACCGCTCGCGCCGCCGCCCATGCTGGATTCGGCGGCCGAGGCCACGCTGGCTGAAATTTCACGCGCCATTTCCGATACACTCAACGCACGCGGACCGCGCCCACGATCACCCGATTCAGGGCTGTTCAGACCCGCCGCGCCGTTTCTGGACACGCGCGATACGTTGTTCACGGACAGTGTCGGACGCACCGGCGTGCTTGGGGACACTGCGGTTTTGTCGCCGCAAGTTGATCTGGACGCGGAATTGGAAGCACGCACCACGTTCATGCGAGACAGTTTGCGGCGCGCCATGCAGCGCAATGTCGAAGCCGCTGCACGGCAGGCTCGCGAAGAGATTCTCTCAAGCGGCGTCGTCGCGGGACCGCGCGAGCCCACGCGCAGTGAAATGCTGCAGCGCCGGTTGTCGTCGGGGCTGGCTGGTTCATCACGTCAACTGTTTTCACTTGTCACGGGCACCATCGCTGCACTCGGTGGACTTGTACTGGTCATGTTCCTGGCGATTTACATTGGCGCGGAGCCAATGGTGTACCGCAACTGGATGCTGGCCGTTGTACCAGCCGAGCACCGGGCGCACGTGCGCGTGGTGATGGCGGAAATGTCCAAAGTGCTGCGCAAGTGGTTGGTGACACAACTCATCGCGATGATAGTGATCGGCGTTGTGTCTACGGTGGCGCTACTTGTCCTCGATGTGCGCGCGCCCTTTGCGCTTGGGCTTATTGCCGGCCTGCTGGAGTTTGTGCCTACCGTCGGACCGGTGCTCGCCGCGATTCCAGCGATTGCCATGGGATTTATTGATTCCCCGCAAAAAGCACTGCTCGTATTGTTCGCCTATTGGGCCATTCAGTTTCTCGAAAACAATCTGCTGATTCCGGCGCTGATGCGCGGTGAAATAGATTTGCCGCCGGCCATCACACTCATCGCACAGGCACTGATGGCCTTGCTGTTTGGATTTATCGGTTTGATGGTTGCGGTACCACTCACCGCCGCTGTGCTGGTACCGCTTCGCATGATGGCCGCGCGGCAGGATGCACGGGAGCGGGACTTCATTCGCCAAGAGTGTGAAGAGACAGTGACATGACAGCGCGCACGCGCCATGGCCATTCCGGTATGTTGATCACACCGCATCACAACGCTCAAGAAACCAGCGCACTGCATACAAATACTCTCTCTCAATCTTCATGACCGCATCCAAGTCCGCTCCATCTGCCGCTGCCCCGAGCTCTGCTGCAAACGCTGCCTCTACCGATGCCGAGGCGAAACGCAGTGCTGCCGAAACGTCAGCCGCAGCACGCATTGGTGCGGTGTTGTTCAAGAACCGCGGCTGGATTCCGGTGCCGTTTCTGGCCATCCCGCTGCTGCTGCCGGCACAGCAGACACGCACGCTGTGGATTGTGGGACTGCTCATGGTGGCGCTGGGCGAGCTGGTACGATTGAGCGGAGTCGCGGCCGCCGGCACCGTCACGCGCCGTCGTTCACGCGAAGTGCAGCGACTGGTTGACTACGGCGCGTTTGCGTGGTGCCGCAACCCGCTGTACGTAGGCAACTGGCTGGTGTGGATGGGATTCACCGTGGTGTCAGGGCTGTTGCGGTTCCTGCCAGTGGCCACCCTGCTTTTCGCGGTGGAGTACTACTACATCGTGCGCTACGAAGAGGGCGTGCTGGAAACCATCTTTGGTTCCGCATACCTGTCGTACAAATCGCAAACCCCACGCTGGTTTCCGCGTCCACCGAACAACTCGGCGAGTGGACCACATGCGTGGGGTGAGGCGATCTGGAGTGAGCGCAGTACGGTAATGCAGTACGTGGTGCTGATTGCGGCATTCTGGGCCAAGGCCCGGTATTTTGGCAGCTGACAGCCGCCTGCATTTCCTTACCGCAGTTAGCGGGTAGGACGGCCTGGCGGTGTGGGTGAGTTGAACACGTCCTTGTTCTTGCCCACAAACGACTTGAGCTGCACTGGCACGTCTTCCTCGGGGAAGATTGCCGTGACCGGACACTCCGGTTCGCACGCTCCGCAGTCAATGCATTCGTCAGGGTGGATATACAGCTGATCCTCGCCCTCGTAAATGCAATCGACCGGGCAGACGTCCACGCAGGATTTGTCTTTGACGCTGATGCAGGCTTCGGTGATGATGTAAGGCATGATGATTCGGCTCGAGGCTGACGCGGTGTGGTTTAGGGCTCGCGGAGGTTAGCGGCGTGACCCAGTGTTCACAAGCTGACGAGTGAAACGGCGCGACGTCGCAGCCATTGATGACAACATAATAACGCGCACCATTGGTGCGTTCCGGCAAATGGCACGATCGGCGCCGCTGGGACACGCCAAGCGGCCCTCACGAACGCGCCGCTCGCTCATCGCCGCCAAGGCGGCAGTTCGCCACGCTCAAGTTCGGGGTTTTCGCGGAACAGCGTGAAAGTACGGCCGATCACCTGAATAATCTCGGCTTTGAGCTCGGTCGACAGCTCAGTTGCTGCGTCCTGCGCCGACAGGTCACCGGCCTTGGCCACCTGACCCTTGACCAGCTCACGAGTGCGCAACACGTCATCGCAACTCTTGCGCAGCGTGGCAGTGATGCCGCCGTGGCCAACGTGCACGGTGACATTGAGATGATGGGCTTCAGCGCGCAGCGCTGCGCGATCCTTACCGCGCATGGTCATGGAACATTGGGTACGGGATAATGATGAAGCGCCACCGAGGTAGTCGCGCGCCTGACTCTCACAATCTATCGCGCGCGAGCCGGGAGGTGACGGTGGCACGCCCCTGAACTACTGATTGGCCGATCCGGAGTACACAAAAAAGAGCCACGGGTTGACGGCTGGTCCGTCCCACCAGGCGCGTCCCGAGCCGCGCAGCATGACCTGAAAATGCAGATGCGGCACGTTGGCCGGTGCGTTGCCGGTCGTGCCCACGTACCCGATCACGTCTCCCTTCTGCACGCGCTGGCCCGGCTGCAGCCCGCGCGCGTGGCGGTCCAGATGGGCGTAGTAGTAGACAAATCGTTCATCGGGATCGGTGGCGTAAACAATGTTGCCTCCAACGGGCGTCGTACCCACACGACCGATCCGCCCGTCGTCGGCAGCCAGTACCGGCGTACCCTTGGGCGACATCACATCAATCGCGCGGTGCGTGCGCCCCCCGCTACGCCGGGCGTCGTAGTCGTTGCGCAAGCTCGACGGCTCCGCGCCCTCCACCGGCACCATGAGCTGCCGAGCCCAGAGGGCGTCCAGATCGGCTTCGGTGACACCCGGGCTCAATGCGCCCGCTATAGCAGGTCTGCCAGCCAGCGTTGCGGCGGCGGACGGCGTGCGGCGAGCTTCAGGGGTGGGTGCGATGGACGGGGCCAGCGGCGTGATGCCTCCGCCGCAGCCCGTGAGCAACGCGAGCAACGTTACCATGGACAGGCCCTGGCCCACGGGCCGTCTCGGCGCGTGCGGTGGCTGCGACACTCTCACCTCCTGACTCCTGTGCCGCGGTTGTTTCCCGCGCCGTAGCAGCATCCCAAACGCGCTCACTCCACCGTCAACTGCGGCTCAAAATACGGCTCGAGGAATCCCACCAGATCAGATACGGTGGTCACGCGACCCTTGAGCTCGTCGAGATCATGTGCTTTGGGTATCCGCGCGCGGGCCCGGTCGGCGATCACCAGGACCGCGTCCTCAATGTCCAGTCCGTCCAGATGATAGACGACCCGCAGGTCGTGGCCTGGAGCAACCAGAAAGTGCGCGGCGTCGTTTTCGCCCACCGCTTCCCGTCGTTCGATAAGGTGCGCGTACGTCTGCTCCAGCAAGGCCGGTGGCAAATCGCGGCCCGCGAAGGCCGCAGAAAACTGAGCGAGGCCGTCCCGAACAAACGATTTGCGATGCGCCTGCATGCGCACGCGGGCCAATGAAATGGCTCCCGTTGCAGCCAGCAGCAACACAGCAATCAGCGTAGCACGCACGAACGCCTGACCTCCTGAGGGAAGTTCTCAGAACTCGCCATGTAACGAGACCCTGATCAATAATGCCTCTTACACTACGATCGTGCATTGATTCCGTGACCGCCGGCCGCGCCAACACGCCGCAGAACCCGGAAACAAAACGGATTCGTCAACAGTTTCGTTGTCGATTTCGCATTCCCGACGTATATTGTCTGGATAGTTGAGAACTTTGCATTTGCTGCTGGCGGGTGATACGTGGGTCAAAGACAGGTGTCATGCACGACGTGATTGGATCGCTGGGCGGGTACCGGGGCGTCAGGGCTGAGCTGCTGGTCACGCTCAAAAAAGAGCAGCCGCTCACAGCCGCCGAGCTGGCATCGCGTTTTGGCGTCACGCCCAACGCGCTGCGGCGGCATTTGAAGGTATTGGAAGAGGATGGCGTGGTGCGGTATTCCCGCGAGGTGCGGGGAGTGGGGGCGCCGGTGTTCGCCTACCGTCTCACGGAGGCTGGCGAAGGTGTGTTCCCTCGCCGGTACGCCACCGTGCTCGCATCGGCGCTTGAGGCACTGCAGAGCGAGCGCGGCGCCAAATCAGTAGCGCGTGTGCTCACACGCGAGTGGGACGCGCTGGCGGCTGACGCGGCGCCAGTACTGGAAGGGCTGCCCTTGTCCGAACGGGTGCAGCTGGTCGCGGAGCTACTTTCGGCGCGTGGTTACATGGCCGAGGGCGATGCAACCGGTGAGACATGCGCATCGTTGCGTATTCATAACTGCGCGATGTGCGAAATCGCGCTGCAGTTCCCCGAAGCATGCGAGGTCGAGGCGCGACAGCTGTCGCGACTGCTCGATGCAACGGTTGTACGGCGGGCCCACCGGTTGGGTGGGTCGGCTTTGTGTGCCTACGATGTCAGCTGCAATGCGGCCGCTGACACACATGATCTGAACAACGACGTTCCGTCGGCGATGACTACAACGGCAGCGTCGACGAGCGGACCCACCGCGTGGGACGAGGAGCAGGTATGAGCGCCACCATCGACCAACTGGTCAACCGGGAATATCAGTACGGCTTCAGCACAGACATCGAGTCGGACACGTTGCCGCCTGGTCTGAACGAAGACACCGTCCGTTTTATCTCAGCCAAGAAGAACGAGCCTGAGTGGTTGCTCGAATGGCGCCTGAAGGCCTATCGCCGCTGGCTCACCATGAAAGAGCCGCATTGGCCCAACGTGACGTACCCGCCCATCGACTATCAGGCGTCGTCATACTATTCGGCGCCCAAGTCGGTCAATCCGCTGGGTTCACTCGATGAAGTCGATCCCAAGTTGCTCGAGACGTACGCCAAGCTGGGTATCTCGCTCAACGAGCAGAAGCGTTTGAACGGTGTGGCCGTTGACGCGGTGTTTGACTCGGTGAGTGTGGGTACCACGTTCCGCGATGAGCTGGCCAAAGAGGGCATCATCTTTTGCTCGTTCAGCGAAGCAGTGCGCGAACATGGTGACCTGGTGCGCAAGTATCTGGGCTCGGTCATTCCCTACAGCGACAACTTCTTTGCCGCGCTCAACTCGGCCGTGTTTTCGGACGGGTCGTTTTGCTACATCCCCAAGGGCGTGCGCTGTCCCATGGAGCTGAGCACATATTTCCGCATCAATCAGGCTACCACCGGCCAGTTTGAGCGCACGCTCATTGTGGCCGACGAAGGCTCGTACGTGAGCTATCTGGAGGGCTGCACCGCGCCCAAGCGCGACACCAACCAGTTACACGCGGCCGTTGTTGAAATCGTCGCGCTTGATAATGCCACGGTGAAGTATTCCACCGTGCAGAACTGGTACGCCGGCGATGAGAACGGGTTGGGTGGCATTTACAACTTTGTCACCAAGCGTGGCAAGGCGATGAAGAACTCAAAGATTTCGTGGACGCAGGTGGAAACCGGCTCCGCCATTACGTGGAAGTATCCGAGCGTGATCCTGCAGGGCGACAACTCGGTGGGCGAGTTTTACTCGGTGGCCGTGGCGTCCAAAATGCAGCAGGCGGATACGGGCACCAAGATGATTCACATTGGTCGCAATACGAAGTCCAACATCGTGAGCAAAGGCATCAGTGCGATGAAGGGACAGAACTCGTATCGCGGCAAGGTGCACATTTTGCCCAAGGCGGAGGGCGCGCGCAACTACACGCAGTGCGACTCCATGCTGGTGGGCAATGAATGTGGCGCGCACACGTTCCCGTACATCGAAGTGCAGAACAACTCGGCCATCCTTGAGCACGAAGCCTCCACCAGCAAGATCGGTGAAGATCAGATCTTCTATCTCAAGCAGCGTGGACTGGACGCCGAACAGGCCGTGTCCATGATTGTGAGCGGGTTCTGCAAGGAAGTGTTCAAGGAGCTGCCCATGGAGTTTGCTCTTGAGGCACAGCAGCTGCTGGGCATTACGCTCGAAGGCAGTGTGGGCTGATTTTCTGTTGGTCCGGCAGCACGCACCACTGTTTGTCTGCGCTACATCGTACGTCATCACTCACTGACTAGAACCGGGACTGTTGTCCCATCGCACATAGAATGCATATGCTCGAAATTCGTGATCTGCACGCCTCCGTAGATGGCACGCCCATTCTCAAGGGCATTACGCTCACCGTGAACGCTGGTGAGGTGCACGCTGTCATGGGCCCCAATGGGTCTGGCAAGAGCACGCTCGCCCAGGTGTTGGCCGGACATCCGGCGTATGAAATCACCGGCGGCGAAATGCTCTACAAGGGTGAGAACCTGGCCGAAATGGACGCCGAAGTGCGCGCCCAGCAGGGTGTGTTTCTGGCGTTTCAGTATCCGGTGGAAATTCCGGGCGTGAGCAACGCGTATTTTTTGCGCGCGGCGTACAACGCCAAGCTCAAGGCACAGGGCAAGGAAGAAGTCGATCCCATGGAGTTCCTCGACCTCGTTGAAGAGCAGCTCAAGCTGGTGGATATGGATCCGGCCATGCTGCACCGCTCGGTGAACGCCGGTTTTTCCGGCGGCGAGAAGAAGCGCAACGAGATTTTGCAAATGGCCGTGCTCGCACCGGCGTTGGCGATTCTCGACGAAACCGACTCGGGGCTCGACATCGACGCACTGCGCATTGTGGCCAACGGTGTGAACGCACTCAAGCGCCCTGACAGCGCCACCATTCTCGTGACGCACTATCAGCGGTTGCTCAACTACATCGTGCCCGATCATGTGCACGTGCTGGCCGGCGGCCGCATTGTGAAGTCGGGTGGCAAGGAGTTGGCGCTTGAACTTGAGGCGCGCGGTTACGACTGGTTGGTGGAGGCGGTCGCGTGAGTACGACTCTTCTCGCTCCGGCGCTGCTCAGTCAGGCCACTGCGGCAGCACAGGCGCAGGCGCCCGACGCGCTGCGTGCACAGCGTGAGGCTGGTGCGCGTGCCTTTGAGCAGCTTGGGTTGCCCACCACCAAGGTAGAAGATTGGCACTACACCAGCGTCGCCTCATTGGCCGATGCGTCGTTTGTGCCCATGAATGGTGACGCCAGCGGTGTCACGCAGGAGCAGTTGGCACCATATCTGTTTTCCACGTCGTGGCCAACGCTGGTGTTTGTGAATGGTGTGCATGCACCGTCGCTCAGCTCCATTGGTGAGCTGCCCGACGGCATTCGTGTATTGCCCATGGCGCAGGCCATGACCACGCTTGGTGATCAGGTGGCACGTCAGCTGGGTACCGCCGCACCGGCCGATCGCGACGGCTTCACGGCGCTCAACGCGTCGTTCCTCGGCGAAGGTGCCGTGGTGCACGTGGCCAAGGAAATGGTCATCGATACTCCAGTGCATTTGCTGTTTGTCACCACAGATAACGGCGTGGGCGGCATGCAGCATCCGCGCGTGTTGCTGTACGCCGAACGGCATGCCAAGGCCACGGTCATTGAAAGCTGGGTGGGACTCACCGACGGTGAGTACTTCTCCAACACCGTGTCGGAAGTGATGGTAGAAGACGGCGCCACGCTCAATCATCTCAAGATTCAGCGTGAAGGACGCAACGCGTACCACATCAGCACCATCGAAGCCCGTCAGGGACGTGATTCGCACTACGTGTCGTTCTGCTTTACCACCGGCGCACAGCTGTCACGCACCAACATCTACACGGTGCTCGACGGCGAAGGCTGCGGCACAACGCTCAACGGCCTCACCATGCTCGATGGCAATCAGCACGGCGATGTGCAAACGCGCATTGAGCATGCCCGGCCGCAGTGTTTCAGCCGCCAGATCTACAAGAGCGTGCTCGACGAAACGTCGCACGGTGTTTTTAACGGCAAGGTGTTTGTCCAGGCCATTGCGCAGCAGACAGACGGCAAGCAGACCAACAACACGTTGCTCTTGTCAAAGACGGCACAGGTGGACGCCAAGCCGCAGCTGGAAATTTTTGCCGACGATGTGAAGTGCACGCACGGCGCAACCGTTGGACAGATCGATCAGACGGCGCTGTTTTACATGAAGAGCCGCGGCATCGATGGCGACATCTCGCGTCAGCTGCTCACGTACGCGTTTGCCGCAGAAGTGCTCGAAACGCTGGAGAATGAAACCATTCGTGACGAGCTCGAACGTGTCTCCCGGCGTCGATTCACGTCGACCGACGACTGAGCACGCGATGTCGGACCTGCAGGAGCTGTATCAATCGGTCATTCTCGACCACAATCGCAAGCCGCGCAACTTCGGGGCACTTGATGGTGCCACCGGCACAGCGGAAGGAAAGAATCCACTGTGCGGTGATCAGGTTGAGGTGGCGGTGCAGCTCGATGGTGACACCGTGTCCCGGGTGATGTTCACCGGGCACGGATGTGCGATTTCCAAGGCCTCAGCCTCGCTCATGACGGCGGCCGTACAGGGCAAAACGCGCGCCGAGGTAGACGCACTGTTTGACAAGTTTCATGCGTTGGTCACGGGTCGCGCCGAACAGGCAGACATCACGCGTGAAGCGCTGGGACAGCTGGTGGTGTTTTCGAGTGTGTCGCGCTTTCCCATTCGCGTGAAGTGCGCCTCACTGGCGTGGCATACACTGCGCGCGGCATTGGAAAACGATGCGGCGGGCGTGCCTGTGCCTGTGTCTACGGAGTAACCGTGGGCACTCCGGTTCAGAGCGACACACCGTTCATTCGCGCCGGCAGGTTGGAAGATCTTGAGGATGGACTGCCTGTTGGTGTGGTGCTCAGCAACGGTGAGCGCGTGTGTGTATTGCGGCAGGGTGAGAAAGTCTACGCTGTGCATGATGTGTGTCCGCATCGCGCGTTCGGATTGTCGGGTGGCGAATCGGCTGAGCATTCAGACGGCACACCAGTGATCGAATGTCCGTGGCACGGCGCGCGCTTTTCGTGCATCAGCGGTGCGGTGTTGCGAGGGCCGGCCACAGATGCCATTGCCACCTTCCCCGTGCAACTCATTGATGGCGACGTATTTATTGGCCCACGATCCGAGCCTTCAACAGATGCGCGGGCCGATGCATCACTGCACGAACATTGAACGATAGCAAGCGGTAAACCCGGATCCGCACGTGGATCCAACATCGGAGGCAGTATGAGTAACGCTACCACTATGGCCCCACAGCCGGTTTCTCTCGCGCCACTTGCACCACGCGCTGACTTTCCGTTGCTCGCGGCCCAGCCGTCGCTGCACTATCTCGACTCGGCCGCCACATCGCAAAAACCGCAGGCGGTGCTCGACGCCATTACCGGGTTCTACAGTTCAGCCAACGCCAATCCGCACCGCGGGGCGTACGAGCTTTCGGCCAAAGCCACCGATGCGTATCACGATGCGCGTGTTACCATTGCCCGCTTTCTCGGTGTAGCCGATACCGACACACTCGTGTTCACGCGCGGCACCACCGAAAGCATGAATCTGGTGGCCAACGCCTGGGGCCGCACACATGTGCAGCCGGGTGATGAGATCGTGATCACCGCGCTCGAACATCACGCCAACTTTGTGCCGTGGCAGCAACTCGCGTTAGCGCAGGGTGCGCATTTACGCATCGTGGAGCTGACGAGTGATCAGCGCATTGATCTTGATCATTTGCAGTCGCTGCTCACACCGCGCACGCGAGTAGTGGCCATTACGCAGGTGTCCAACGCCGTGGGTTCAATCACGCCGGTGGCTGAAGTGGTGCGCATGGTGCGCGAAATGAGCCCGGCCATCATCGTGCTTGACGGTGCCCAGGGTGCGCCGCATTTGCCGGTGGAGTTCGATGCACTGGGGGTCGATTTTTATGCTTTCAGCGGACACAAACTGCTCGGGCCCATGGGCATTGGCGGCGTGATTGGTGCACGCGCGCGTTGGCTGGAGTGCGAGCCATGGCAGTTTGGCGGTGACATGATTGAGTGGGTCAACGACCACGACAGCACGTGGAATACCTTGCCGCACAAGTTCGAAGCCGGTACGCCCAACGCGGCCGACGCCGTGGGGCTCGCGGCGGCCGTACGATATTTGCAACAGCTCGATATGACGGCAGTGCGGGCCCATGAACTGGCACTGCTTGAAGCGGCGCACGCGCGATTGTCTGACATTGAAGGGTTGCACATATACGGGCCGCCCGCACAGCAGCGAAGCGGCGTGATCAGCTTCTCGCTGCCCGATGTACATCCGCACGATCTGGCCACCATTCTCGATCAGCACGGTGTGTGTATTCGCGCCGGTCATCACTGCGCGCAGCCGCTCATGCGCCGGCTTGGCACCAACTCAACGGCGCGTGCCAGTTTTTATGTGTACAGCGACGGTTCAGACGTCGACGCACTCGTGTACGCCCTCACTGAGGCGCAGCGCATGTTTGCGCACACCCCGGAATGACTGGTGAGCGCCGGGACAGCGCGATGCTCTCGGCGATGTATCAGGATGTGATTTTGCAGCATTACCGGGCACCGCACGGACGCGGGGTGCCGGATGACTGCACGGGGGAGGCGATGCGGAAAAATCCGCTGTGTGGCGATGAGCTGCGGATTGGAGTGGTGGTGCGTGATGGTGTGATTGCTGATGTGGGGTTTGATGGCCGGGGCTGCTCAGTCGCGGTGGCATCGGCGTCCATGATGACGGATGCGGTGCGCGGGGCCACGGTGGGCGAGGTGCGCGGGCTAATGGAGCGGGTGGACGGTTTGCTGCGTGGGGAGATGGTGAGCGGTTTGGCGCGGTGTCCTGATCTGCTGGCGTTGTCGGGGGTTGCGGCGTATCCGCAGCGGGTTGGGTGCGCGCGGTTGGCTTGGGTGGGGTTGGGGGAGGCGCTAGGGGCTGATGGGTTGGGTGATGGGTCCCGTGGGGCTGCCATCTGAGCTCGGTGCCAGCGTACGAAGCTGTTCGAGGCCTTAAGGCGCCTTATGGCCTCAGGCCACAGTTTGGCCGTAGCGACGAATCAGCACAGCAACGGCGTTTACCGTGAACGGATGAGATTCGTGGCGGCTATGCGATAAGTTCTGATTCGGTCTTATGGCTACACAGTGCCCTGAGGCCCTATGGCCTTAAAGCCTCGCGAATTTCGTAAGCCGAACCGAGCAGCCGAGGTTGCCCTGCCTACAACACCGTGGGCTGCCATGTGCGCTCGGTGCCATTGTACGAAGTGGTTCGAGGCTTTAAGGCCATAAGGCCTCAGGCCACAATTTGGCCGTAGCGACGAATCAGTACAGCAACGGCGTTTACCGTTAACCGTGAACGGATGAGATTCGCGGCGGCGAAGCGATATGTTTTGATTCGGTCTTACGGCTACGTAGTGCCCTGGGGCCTTATGGCCTTAAAGCCTCGCAAATTTCGTAAGCCGAACCGAGCACCCACGTCTGCCCAGCGTCTCGCACTTCCCGGTCTGCCCTGCAAGCAGGGCAGCCTTACCCCCATACCCGCGCAAATGTACGCCTTAGCCATCCTCCGCTACCGCTACCCGCTCGACCACGTGCTCCCGCACCTCGAGGCACACCGTGCCTACCTGCGGGGTCTCAAGGAATCAGGCGTGTTGCTAGCCTCCGGCCCGTTCGACCCGCGGGTGGGCGGTGCGATGCTGCTGCGCCTGTCGGATGACAATCCGCACGCCGCGCTCGATGCTGTGCGCGACGGCGATCCGTTTACCACCCTGGCATTGGTGAACTACGAGCTGCTGCCGTGGAATGTGGTAATCGGCCAGGAAGACCTCGACCGGCTGTAGTCACTGGTGTTCCCGGTTCCATTGCCCTGTAACCGTTGTTTGATCTCAACCTGAGTCAGCCCATGCGTACTGTGTTCTCTACCCCGGCGTCGTCAGTTGGCCCTGCGGCCCATTCCGTCGCCGAGTGGCCTGTGCATTCTTCGGCCCCGTCTGTCGCGAAAAAGTCAGCACATCACATCTGGCTTCTGCTGCTGGCGACGGCGGCCGCGTGTGCTCCGGCGTCAACGCCCAGCACCGCTCCGGTTCCGATTGCGGCACCGGCGCCCGCACCCAGTGCACCAACCGCCCCCCTTGCCCCACCGCCCGCGGTGACGCTTGCCGAGTCGCCCGTGAACTGGCAGCTGCGTGACCTGGCCACCGATGGCATTGCCGGCGTGGGTTCGGAACGCGCATTCAAGGAATTGCTGCCCGGTCGTACACCGGGCCGCACGGTGGTGGTGGCGGTCATTGATGGTGGTGTAGACACGGCGCACGTGGACCTGCGCGATGTGCTATGGCAGAATCCAAATGAGCGTGCGGGCACCAAGGCCGACGACGACAAAAACGGCTACGCCGACGACATGCGCGGCTGGAACTTCATTGGCAATCCTGACGGCCGGAACGTGCATCATGACACGTTTGAAATGACGCGACTGTATACGGCGTGTCAGCGGGAAAGTGGCAGCACGTCGGCACAAACGTCGCAGCGCGTGAGTGCGTGTGAGCGCATTGCGCAGGATTACGACGAGCGCAAAACCGAAGTCACACAAACGCTCATACAGATTCAGAACATCGCGCGCGCTCTTGACGGCGCAGTGGCCATGCTGCGACCAGAGGTCACCGGTGAGCTCACCACGGCCAAGGTGCAGGCACTGCAGCCCACGTCACCCACGATCACGCAAGCGCGTCAGATGTATTTGCAGTTGGCTGGCGCCGGTCTCACACCCAGTGAGCTGACCGAGGCGCGTGCGGCCTACGAGGGTCAGGCCAAATACGCGCTCGATACAGCGTTTGACCCGCGCAACATTGTGAACGATGACTACAGCAACGGGCGCGAGATCGGTTACGGCAACAGTGACATCACCGGACCCGATGCATCGCACGGCTCGCACGTCGCTGGAATTATTGCGGCGGTGCGTGGCAATGCCATTGGACTGGACGGCATTACCGATGGTGTGCGCATCATGGGTGTGCGCGCGGTCCCCGATGGCGATGAGCGCGACAAGGATGTGGCCAACGCCATTCGCTACGCGGTAGACAACGGTGCGCACATTATCAACATGAGCTTTGGCAAAGGCTATTCGCCCAACAAGGCGCTGGTTGATGAGGCGGTACGTTATGCCGACAGCAAGGGTGTGCTACTGGTGCACGCGGCCGGAAATGACGGCGAAGACATTGATGTCACACCCAACTTTCCCAACGCCATGCTGAGCACGACCGAAAAGGCGCGCAACTGGATTGAGGTGGGTGCGTCGTCGTGGAAGGGTGGCAATGAGCTGGCGGCAGCGTTCTCGAACTTCGGTCAGACGCGCGTCGATTTGTTTGCGCCGGGTGTCGACATTTATTCCGCCGCTCCGGGCAATGAGTTCAAGCGTCAGAGCGGCACCAGCATGGCAGCGCCCGTTGTCAGCGGTGTCGCGGCGCTGCTCATGGCGTATTATCCCGAGCTGACGGCCTCTGACGTGCGCGAGATTTTGCTGGAGTCGGTGACGCCGTTCAAGGACGTGCAGGTGGTGCCACCCGGTGGCGAGCCCAATGCACGCGTGACGTTTGGTTCGCTCTCGGTCACCGGCGGCATTATTAATGCGTTTGAAGCGGTGAAGTTGGCCGAACGCAGGCGCGCTGCGCGACAGCCGTGAGGTCACCGGTTGCCGCGGCACCCGCTGGCCGCTTGCAACGTGGATTTGATAAACTGCGCGACATCGCCGACCGCGGTTGGAGTGGGTCGGCGCTATTTTTGTACGGGTTGCTGCAAAGTTTGATCGTACCCGGGTTTTCAGACGCGCTCTACTTGCCGTTGGCGCTGGCGCGACCTCGCCGAGCGTATCATCTGGCGGCGTTTGCTGTGGCTGGCACGGTGGTGGGTGCCACGCTGCTGTTCTATCTCGGCGGAAACGCCCTGGCGGCCGTCACCGATACAATCGGCCGCTGGACGGGGATCAACGCCAGCGGCTTGCAGCAAGCCGAGGCGCTGTTGGCCAAGTGGGGATGGTTGTTGGTGATCGGCAGCGCGTTTTCGCCTATCAGCACCAAGTTGCTGGCCGTGTCTGCGGGTGCGTTCGGCATGCCGTATGCGGTGTTCATGGGATCGCTGGCCGCGGCGCGCACGGTACGACTGCTGTTGTTCTCGTGGGCCATCCAGAAGTTTGGGGCGGAGGCGGTGCGGGAGGCGCTGGGGTTGCGGGTGAAGGAGGACGCAGAGGTTGATGTTGGGGGGGGAAGAGCAACGGCAACTGCAACTGCTGAATGACCGCGACTTCGTGGTTCAAGCAGTTTACCAATGCGGGGAGGCAGCATGAGTGATGCGGTGACTACACACTTTGAGATGGTTGGCGGTGCCACGGCGGTGCGGGCACTCGTAGACCGCTTTTACGATCTGATGGACACGGCGCCCGAAGCGGTGAACGTACGGGCGTTGCATGCCAAAAGCCTGAAGGTGTCGCGCGACAAGCTGGAGATGTATCTCACCGGTTGGCTGGGCGGTCCGCCAGTGTACGTGGAGAAGTTTGGTCATCCCCGGTTGCGCATGCGTCACTTCCCGTTTGCCATTGGCGCGCGCGAGCGCGATGAGTGGTTGTGGTGCATGGAGCGCGCCATCGCCGAACATAGCATGCCGGACGCGCTCAAAGCGGAACTCAGGGCCAAGCTGCGTGTGGTGGCCGACCACATGCGCAATCAGGAAGGGTGAGGCGGGGCACGGACAAGCCAGCGACGCAGTTTGCATCTCTGCACGCTGCGACGACTACGCGCCTGTCAGCTCCACCGTCACATGCCCACGCAGCGAACCGGGCTGTTTGGGAGAGATCCGCATGTGGATGTCCATGTCGAGGTCCAGAATGATGGTTTCCAGTCGGGACAGACTGAACTTGGCCAGCTTTCCGCGGACGATGTCGCTCATGTCCGACGCCGCCACTCCTGTGGACACAGCGGCTTTGGCCTGCGACCAGCCACGCTGCTGAATGATTTGCGCGATCGTCCGGGACAGTAGCGCTTTCGCCAACCTTTCTTCTGGATTTGGAAGCGCGACATCGGCGTACACGTTGCCACTGCTCGCTTCAACGTGCGGAGCTACGGACTTCTTGCTGGTCATGGGTCGGTTTGGGTGAATGTCTGCCGATAGTGCTGTTCTGCGAGCCTGAAGCGTCTTTCAATCCGATCACGCGTCTGAGAGGGGGTGGCAATGCCTTTCTCGGACTTTTTCATGAATACGTCTAGCACATAAACCGCTTTCTCGAAATGCGTCGTATATGCAGCGCGATAGGTGTCCGAGTCGTGATCATCAATGAGCTTCCAAACTTCCTTGCGCACACCCTCACCAAATGGACGGGCGCCAGCAGGTACGTCACCAAACTGGGCGTCGAGCAAGGCTCGGCCGAAGACGTCCTTCACATCCTCCGGCATGTTAGTCATGTCCTTCATGGAGCCCGCAATCCAGAAGAGAGGCTTGCATTCAATCACGTCGACACCAGCTTCCGGCATGTTAGTAGTTCTGCTATTGGTCCGCAAGTTTGCGCACGATGAAGACAGGGCGGATATGCCCTGCTGAAGGCTGCTGAAGTTGCCTGGTTTTACCGTGAGGCGCACGACCAGCCAGGCTCTATCGTCATCGCATGGTCACATGGTCGGATAGCCCCGCCCCCCGCTCCAGCCGGACCGCCGGCTCGGCAGCGGCGCCTTCTGTCGGCCAGCGCCGGGCGGCCCCGTCGCTCCCGGCGCGCCCGGGCCGGCAGTGGGTGCCAACGCCGAGCCGGCGGTCTGGCCTGCACCGAAGCCAGTCGCCACACAGTTCGCCCCCGGCCCACGGAACCAGCCAGCGCGCGCGAGGTATACACTTCAAGATCCCTTCCGGAGGTTCGTGTGAAGCGCTCCACATCCCGCACCGCATGCATGCGGGCCCTGCGTGCCACGATGCTCGCCCCATTGTTTGCCGCGGCGTTGGCGATCACCAGCGCTGCTGTGTCTCCCTCGGCGCTGCAGGCGCAGGCCCCCGACGGGTCAACGCAGATTGTCACCGGTACCGTGCGCGACGCCGGTGGATTTCCGCTGGCCAACGCCGAGGTGTACATCAGTCAGCGTGAGACGCCCGTTCGCACCGATTCCAGCGGTGTGTTCCGCATCCGCGATGTGCGCTGGGGCGACTACTGGCTGTATGTGCGCCGCCTCGGATACGAACCGGCTCGACAGACCATCACCGTGCAATACCAGAACGATCCACGTCCCGTGGAATTCGCCATGGAAATGCTGCCGGTGACGCTCTCGCAGGTTGAAATCACCGCCGAGAGCGGTTTTGGAGACGGCGTTGGCTCGGCGCCGTGGTTCACGCAGGATGTGAAGGCGTGGGGCCGTCTGATTACGCGCGATCGAATTGCCGCCACACAAGCGCCGTCGGTGAGCATCCTCATGCGTCAGTACATCCCCAACTATCCATTTGATGTGCAGACAGCGCACCGTGCGCTGGCCGACCAGCAGCGCATTACCACAACGCAGAATCAGGCCTTTGGGCTGCCTGATCGTTTTCGCCAGGTTTGCCTGCCCGCCATCTCGGTGAACGCCGGCTACCCGCAACTCGGCATCGATGTGGACGCCTTTTCGGTAGACGAGATTGAGGCGATCGAGTTCTTCCGTTCAAACGTCGGCACACCACTTCCGCTGCAATTTCAGATACAGAACGCGTGTGGCATTGTGCGCTTGTGGGTCAAGCCTTACGCGGACGTTTCTTCGGCGCGGGACGAGGGGCAGCGATAGCCGCAGCGTAGTGTGCAATGTGCTGCCTGGCCGTGATCCGTTTGAACGCCTGCCCGATCACGTCCAGCGGCACATCGTCCAGTTTGCGAAAGCGCACGCAGCTTTTGCCCATATCAAGCTTCTTGCCCGACTTCTCCCACTGCTCGCGGAACCACGCCTCTTCCTCACCCGACGCGTACACCGTCATGAGGTAGAGTGACATATGGTTTTTCTGTGATGCCAGTGCGGCAAACGGAACCGGCTGTTTGGGATCACAGTGATAGCCGGCCGGAAACACGCGGTGCGGCACGTAATACCCGATCATACCGTACTGCATGCCCTCCTCGAAATCGCTATCAAGATTGGCGAGGATGATGGCGCGGACCGTTTCGAGCGCCGCTCGTCGGTCGTCTGGCAGCTCGTCGAGATATTGCGCCACTGTTGTGGCTTTGCTTGGCATTGTGCCGCCTTGACTGAGTATAGTTTGCACTATGCTGATCCCCTCAATCAATCTGCATGACTGATCCCGCCGTTTCCATCCGACA
>JBBSPO010000016.1:0-25001 GCA_038258695.1 Gemmatimonadales bacterium
CGGCTTCCCCAATAAACGGCGATGTATCCGGTCACGGCGCGCGCCAGCGGCGAGCGGTCGAGCAGCCATTCGGGCGCGAACGTCGACAGCACGCCGAAGCAGATGTTGGTGACCCAGATATAGGCCGCGTAAGTCCAGAAGACCTGCCGCGTGAGCGGGCGCAGCTTCGCCGTGTCGTCGCCCCAGCGAAGGATCCGCGGCAGTGCGAGACTGCCCACCGCGAGCGCAAGCTGTCCGAGGCCGGCGAGTATCAGCAGGAGTGTCATGATCGCTGACATGTAGGTGGATGCAATCTAGTCCCTACACGACGAAGGCCGCGCGAGCGGCCTTCGTTTCCGAACCAGAGAGCGGGCACCATGGACATGTGCTGCAACTGCCGAACCCCTAGCGAACCCAATCACGGATAAAGACAATGGCCTTGCCCGCCACTGCGTTGTACAGGAGGAAGAAGAAGAGCCATTCCGCCTTGCGCACCGTCCAGCCGTGTCGAGTGAACCCCTGCCAGTACATTCGACTGACGATCAGTCCGGCGATGCAGGTCGGAAAGAAGACCGGAAGGAAGCTCCACATCCCGTATGTCAACCCCCTGTAGGTCTCGTCTAACAGGGCCCAGATCATGAAAATGCCATCTGCAACATATGCGACCGAGAGGCCGACCGCCAATCGGTACAGCTCCCTTCTCCGTGCCTCCGTCTCGTGCGTCATTGCCTTCGCTCCAGTCGTCGGAGTGCCGTCCTTGATTGGTCGGTTGTCGGTCGGGCCCGCATTCCGGGTCATGGTCACTCCTATTGCTTGCACTTCAGCGTGGACACATCGGCTTGGCCAGTTAGCACCTTATTGAGTTGGACGTAGTCCACCCTTTTTACCACCGAATCTTCTTTAACCGCCAAATTCCCGAGCTCGGCCTTCAGATTGTTTTGAAACCCGTCCCAAACAGCGCCACCGCTCCCAAAGATGTCAATGAGGGGGAGGGCATTCGCAAATGCGAGGCTGAGCGTTGAAATACGGTCAGTGGCCTTCGTATAGAATGTCGCCGTCCCATTTCCATTTTCGACCGCCCCGAACTCGCGGTTACCGCTGACAGGATGTACCCAGTCCTCCGGGGTCCGAACGGTCGAAAAAGTCCAACGGCTACTGCTGTAAGCTGTCGTAATAACGGAGCCATCCTCAATGCCCGGCTGGAGCGTGATACTAAACACCGTCCCGAGTGGACTGCTGCCCGTCCACCGCTGGTCCTCGCCAATGAGCCCAGGGTAGTAATTGAACTGCGTCGGGGAGTCCACGTAGTTGTTGATGTTCGTTCGTACGTGGTTCAGGTAACCATTGACCGAGAGGTTATTCGGAATGCTGGTGATCGGGACCGTGACTGCATAGTAGTCCATGTTTACGATCGGACCCTTGGCACTCTGCAGCGTCTGGATCCAAGAGCCGAGCCCGGCGCTAAGGACAGGATCCGTCAATAGACGATTCGCGACGCTCAGCGGAAACGGCATCGTAGCGAGCGCTTGCCACTTGGAAATGTCACCGCATGGGACATCCAACAGGGCATACGGATCCAGATCGACAAGGTTGGAGATCTGTTCCGCGGGGGTAAGAGGCGGAGGCAGTGGTGGCGTGAATACGCATTCATCGTTAGGATCCGGCGCTTCTTGCGTGTCGGGGCAGGCGTTCGGGTGAGTGCCGGGCGCGTAGTACGTGTAGTACCCACCACTCCCTGCTCCCGCAGGCGGCGGCGTGTAGACGATGTGTCCGCCAGTGGCGCCCGTGTTTGGTGGCGATGTCGGCGGCGTACTACCCGCGTAGAACCTGAAACACTCCTGGTGACCTATCGCATAGTCAAAAAAGCACACATGGTAGTCGCCATTACTGAAAGAGCAGAACCAAGTCGCGATGTCTATAGCCGAGCAATCTTGACCACCACCACTCGTAGAGCTAGCGCTCGCGAGTAGGCTGCTACCCACGTCGGGCTGATCAGACTTGTCGGAATCTGATTGCTTGAAATACGAACGCATGAACGAAGTCGCGCCCTCATCCACTGCAAGGCTACACGAAACATCACGTGTCTGACGTCCCTTTTCGTCAAACTGTATTGCGCGAAACTGACGTACGGCTTTCCCCGCCACGCTTTCGTTTTTGCGTACGCCTTTGCGCCGCGTCTCCCACTTTACGAAGGATCCGTCAGGTTTCCGTTTCGCTACGCCATCGTCGCAGACGTTTACGTTCTCCGGAACGACGGCGATGCGTGGAAGGTCGTACGTCGGAGTGGGAAGCGCCAGAGAGGCCGCTACGGAGTCAGTTACGGATTGTTCACCGCAAGCGGAAACCGCTATGAGTCCGGCCACACAGATGATGCGCAATGCTTTAATCATTTTCAGGGGATAGTCGAAAGGAGAGGTGGAGCGGCCTATTTGAGGGCCCGCCCCTGTGCTGGCCGTCACTTAGTTTGGTTTCCTCCGTTGAGCTTGGGACGGACAACAGTGTGCCCACTCATTTCCGGTGATCATGCAACTGTTTCTAGCGGCGCTCTTGCAGGATCACGCTGCGACCGTGGCGTTACGGGACGCTGCGTAGCGCTGAAAACTGAGGTCATGACAAATAGCGGCGGCACTGCGAAGGCGGAAAACATTTGCTCCACGTTCAAATGCGAGTCTTTTGATAAGCATCGCTTCACGTCGCACGCGAGCGCGCCCTTGGTGCGCCTGTGCAACATCGAGTGAGTGGTACACTATGCATCGCCGCCACTTCGCACTTGGTCAACGCTTACTACCAGCGTTTGAGCACCTGCACGCCATACCATCAGTTTCCTCCTGATATCCCAACCAACTTGGCTCTTCTGAACTGGGGGAGTTCAAGTTCATCAAACGCGTGTCGCTGACAGTACGTGTACGACAGAGATTGCGATATAGGGCAAACGCCCTATTGCAGTATCTGATGTGTAAGACTACCGATTGTCGCGCTACATGAATCCGCGCGAGGGATGCTTCGCTCGAGCTGGAAGAACGCGTTGCCGCGTCAGCGTTCGGGCTGGTGAGCATGAGCGGCCTGATACACTGCCCCGCGCTGCGCAACAATGTCGATGTCCCGTCCGGCGTGCCGATCACTGGGCGTGACAAATTGAATCGCGTTATGCTGGTGTTGATGGTTGTACCACGCGACAAACGCCACCACTCATGTACTCGCCGCCAAGAAAACATTTCCGGCCCGAGTCTCCGAACGACGCGCCAGCGGGCTCATGTGATTTCAGCTGATCTTAGACGGAGCGTGTACCGTTCGCATCGAAAGTGCGCACCACGTACAACGGCCAAGAAGTGGGCGTCATGCACGCCTGCGGACACGACAACCATGTAGCCATTCTGATGGGCGCCGCCGAGGTGCTGTCGGGGATGCGTGCCACGCTGGCAGGCACGGTAATCTTCGTTTTTCAGCCGGCCGAAGAGGGTCCGCCCGAAGGAGAAGAGGGCGGCGCATCACTCATGCTGGCGGAGGGTGTGTTCGACGAGCCCAAACCTGATGTGGTGTTCGGATTGCACGTGTTTCCGTTGCCGGTTGGCCAAATCGGCTACCGGCCGCGCGGTGTCATGGCAGCAGCGGATCTGCTGCGCATTGTGGTGCGTGGCCGGCAGACGCACGGCGCTCTGCCATGGGAATGATCCGGATCTCACTCAACAGATGCTGCCGTCGCTGCAACGCGCGGCGCGCGGCAACGTTGCGCTCATGAACCCCACCACAGCGGCCGAGGACTTCTCGGAGTTTCAGAAGGTTGTCCCGGGACTCTTTATGTTTCTGGGCATCGTGCCCGAGGGAACAGACCCACGCCTCGCGCCCAGCAACCATTCACCGCTGTTCTTCGCCGACGAGGGTGCACTGCCCGTTGGTGTGCGCACGATGGCCGGCCTGGCACTCGACTACCTGGCGTCGGGTTTGGTGCGCTAACGTTTGTGCGTACACGCTGAGCAAGCGTACGTCACATCAGCGTATCGAAGTGCAATCACAGACACCGTCAGGGGCTAGCTTTTGCCAACTGTCCGGTGGTGCGCCACTGCGCGCTTGACCGCCGTGTGTATGACTCTGTCTTTGCTCCCAAAAATATGCGTACTACAATGCTCGCGTGTGTTGCCTGCCTGACCAGCTCGCTGGTTGCTGGCTGTACCCCTGCTCGACCAGCTATGGAATCAGCCAGCGCACCAGTGGCTGCAACAACCGCACCCCGCTCCCTCGCCAGCCGCGGGATCGCGCTCCCGTTGGACTTTGCATATCCCGCACACGACACCGTGCGCATTGCGACGTGGAACGTTGAGAACATGGTGGACGGCTTTGACGATCCGTATGTTGACGCTGCGTATGAGAACAACGGCGGACGAGAGCGCGAGATCAAACTGCAGCGTGTGGTGGAAGTGCTTCGAGCGCTCAACGCCGACGTTGTTGTACTGCAGGAGTTTGAGCACTCGCGATTCCTGCTCGCGCTAGCCAACGAACACTTCCCCGAACTCGGCTATCGTTTTTTTGCCGGCGTGGAAAGTTCAAGCTGGTATCAAAACGTGGTGGTCATGAGCCGCTTGCCGCTCGGTGTGGTGCGCAACTACGCCAGCGTTTTTACACCCGTGCCTGGTATTCTCGATTCCACCGGACGCACCGAAGTGCAGTCGCACATCAACAATCGCATGTGGGTGATGGAGCTCCTGGCGCGCGAGAATGCAACGATGCACGTGGCCGGCTTGCATCTCAAAGCCGGACGCACAGCGCGCGATACGGCCATGCGATCGGGACAGGTGCGGTTTCTCCAGGGTGAACTCGGACGCGTGGAGAGCGACGGCATGGGCATTATGGTGTTGGGTGATCTCAACGCAACACCTGGCAGCCGCGAACTGAACGAACTCATCGCCGGTGCCACCGCTGGTGTCCCACTCGTTGATCCACTCGCCGGTCGCGGTATTCTCACGCATCCCGCCACGAATCCCACGCGCCAACTCGACCACATCCTTGTGGACCGTCGCCTTGCGGCGCGGCTCATTCCTGATGGTGTGCGCGTGGTCAGCCCGCTTTCGGCTGAGGCCATGGCCGTCGCGAGTGACCATCTCCCGGTTGTGGCGACGCTGTTAATTCGCTGATTGGCCTGCGACAATAGAAGTACATGCGAAAATCATCGTGGCGACCGTCGGCCAGGAAACCCGACGGTCGCCCGAACTAACACGACGCGTTAGAAGTTATAGCGAACGCCTGCTTGCACCTGATAACGGTTGCCGGCCAGCACGCTCTGCCCAAAGTTCTGGTTCACCGTGTAGCGGTAGTTCTCCGCCTCTGCGTCAAAGCCGGCCACGCGCAGCAGCGTCTGGTTTGCACCTGGAACAATCCGTACACCACCCCAGCCATGGTTCACGAGACTGGCAAAGTTGAACACATCGAGCGTGAACTCAGCCTGCTGGCCACGCACCGATGGAAGCCGCTGTGAATAGCGCAAGTCAATTTGCGTGACGAATGGATTGCGTACTGCGTTGCGTCCTGCAATGTTGCCGAGGTTTTCGCGCATGTAGTCGCGCGCCAGATTGCGCGGGTTGTCGAGCACCGATTGCATGGCGGTGGCCAGTGCCGGATCAAGTCCGGTGGTGGATGGATTGAACAGGAACGCCAGATCGTTGGCGTTGGCAAACGATCCACCCTGGCCCACGTCATCATAGTTGATGTCCTGTGCCACCGTGGCGGACCACGGGCTTCCCGACTGACCAATCACACGCGCGCTGAGCCGACCACCAAACAGCTCCGGTGTAGATCCAAAGAGCACCAGCTTGTGACGGAAGTCCGTGCTGCTCGGTCCCCATGACATCTCACGCGTATCACCGGGCACCGGAATGAACACGGAGCTGATGGCAATGCAGCAGTTGAACGAATGGTTATCGCGCGTCTCATTGAACGTGAACGAACCACCAATGTTGCCACCACGCGGAAGGATCAGGCTGCCGTCCAGCACCAACGCGCGCTGCACAGTGGCGGCGTCCGAACGGAACTCGAGCACGCGCTGGAACTGCTGGTTGGGACGAATCGCTGCGCGCCCTGCTGCGCCGGCCAGTGCCGGATTCGTGACTACCGACACCGGCGCGAATACCGGACGGTTGTTTTCATTGGAGAGACGGAACGCCGGCTCGGGAAGGTTGCGGTCTACGTAGCGGTAGTTGTTGCGCGTGTCACCGTATTGACCGGTCACGCCCAGGGTCAGTCGTCCGTCCAGCATGCGCTTCTGATACGAGACATCTGTCTTCCACGTTTGCGGTACGCGGAAATCTTCGGCGAAGGCATTCAGATATTGCGGACGCGTGGCACTTCCCGCCGGAATACCAGGCACGTTTGCGAAACTCTCGCGATAGCTCACGAAATCAGGTGTTGGCACCGCCGCGCCAGTGAGCAGCAAATCACCCAGCTGCGAGCCGTCGTTGAGCAGATGGTTGATATGCGACATGTAGTGGGGCTGCGCCGTGAACAAACCACCACCAACGCGCACGACGTCCGTTCCGTTTGCACCAATGTTCCACGTCAGCTGTGCACGTGGCTGCAGCTGTCCGCTCACAGGCTTGCGATCCGTGCGAAGTCCAAACGCATCAAACGCCGACTGATTGAAGTTGGCGGCTGTGAGGAACGCCGTAACATCGTAGCGCAGTCCACCGGCCACTACCAATGAAGGCGTTGGACGATACTCACCTTGTGCAAACACGCCACCATCGAACACGCGCTGCGTCATGCGTGGCTCGAGCTCCTGCAGCGGCACGAGTCGCGCAAACGATGACGGGCGACGCGCTTCGAGCGCTGCCAGGTTCGGGAACTGGAACAGTCCGTCAGTTTCAATGGAGACGAACATGGACAAGTCGTTGATCGAGTTGTCGGTGCCAAATGTCCACGCTGCGTTGCCACGCTCAAAACGCGTGACGTTTACCAACTGCAACGAGCGCTCGGTCTGCAGTTCGGGGCTGGTGCGCTGTCCGCCAAACTGCAAAATCTGCGGGTTCCCGGTGCGTCCGTCGGGCAGCGTGGAGGCAACCGCTACCCATGCGCGTGGCAAGCGCGTGTTGGCCTGATTCTCGAGGATACGATCGGTGACAGCAATGCGCAGGTCGTTTGTACCGCTGGTGCCGAGGCTCGACTTCAGCGACGCCATAAGCTGGTTTTCACGTGACGACTGGTTGCCTCGGCTTTCCAGCACCGAGAGTTCGCGGTCGGGAATGGAGTTACCATACTGAAAGTTGCTGAAGTTGTGGCGCAACGTCAGGCGATGCTGATCATTAATGGACCAGTCCAAGCGCGCGAACACCGTATTGAGCGTGTTACCACGATCAAATACACCCGTCTGATCACCTTCTGGCAACCCATACTGATTGCGCAGAATGTTCAGAAAGCGCGTCACAGAATCCGGGCTCACCTGCAACCGCGCCCAGTCGCCTTCGTTGGCGACGTTCAGTGCGATAAACGGTTCGGTAACATCCTGCCGGTCAAACGCTACGGTGTAGTGCAGCTTGTCCTGGATAACTGGACCAGCAAGGGTTCCGCCCCACTGAAAGTTGCTGAAGTCGGTGATTGGCTGGCCGAGAAAGTTGGTGTTGCTGGTGAGGGCCTGGTTGCGATTGTAGAGGAACAGCGAGCCACTGCGCGTGTTCGTGCCGCTGCGAGTGGCTACGTTTACCGCGCCCGCACCCTGCCGTCCTTGCGTCACATCGTAGACGTTGGTCACGATCTCAAACTCCTGAATCGCCTCTACAGACAAGGAGTATGGACCGCGGCCAGATCCCGTTCCCCACAAGGTGTTTTTCTGTTGTACACCATCTACACGAATGTCAGTGCTCGACACCCGGCTTCCCGAAATGGACGAAGACGATGTAATGATGCCGCCTGTACCCGCTCGCGATGTGGTCGGAGCGATGATCGACAGATCAGCAAAGCTGCGGTCCGCAATGGGTAGTTCGCGGATCTTCTCCTGATCCACTACAAAGCTGGCGCCCACGCGTTCGTTACGCTTGGCCTCGCGATCACCACGCACTTCAACTGCAGCGAGTTCCTGTCGCGCGGAACTCAGTGTGAAATCGAGCGCAACGCGATCACCCAGGTTGAGCGTGATTCCGGTACGCGACTGCGCCTGAAAACCGAGCTGACGCACCGTGACGGTGTAGGGGCCACCTATGGGGAGCTGGGCAAACACATACCGACCGGAGTTGTCGGAACGGCGTGTTTCCTGAAAGCCAGTGCTGTTGTTGCGAGCGATAATGGTGACTGCTGACAGCGGCGCACCCGTAGAATCGCGCACGAAACCGCTGACGTATCCCTCGGTGGCTTGAGCCTTCACAAGCGTCGGCAGCGTGACGCCGAGAGCAAAGGCTAAGGCCATCCTTCGGATGGTTGGAGCAATGCGAATGAGCATAGGGTACAGAAGGTGAGAAGTGTGCTGACAAATACCCGGGGCCGAACGGCCGAAGATCTCAGACACACGTCACGGACTCCCCGGTGCATTGTCACGGGTCAGTCATGTTTGTGTCGCAGGTGTGCAGTGGTACGCGTCAGCGGCGTAACCGCGTGTTCGGTGCGCATCGTCGAGCGCCAGCATGCGCTGGCCGACCCCTTGGTAACATCGCTCCGCTACTCTGCCCCCTCACCCGCCACCAGCCCCTCCGCTCGCCGCCATCGCATCAAAACCTGCAGCGCGTCTTCCAGCGTCTCAACCGTGTACACATAGCGCGCCGACACCGCCACCAGTCGAAGATTGGGCGGCATCTCGTAACGCGCGAACACCGTGCCGTCAGCGCGCAGTACATCCCACTGTTGATGTGCGTTCGCGACGTCACGGTTCACAGGGATCCACAACATGTCGCCGTCCGTCAGCACACGACGCGTGCGATCGGCGGCGACAGGCGGGAACAACGTCGGTGCCTCGGGTACGCGCACCTGCAAGCTGGTAAGTGCACCAACCATGCTTGGCCCGCTGTTGAACATTTTCAACAGCGCGCATCGCGAGGAATCCACAAACTGCTGCCATTCCGCTGGCGCCAATACACGTGCATCGTGAGCCACCGTCTGCGGCGCACGCGCCTCGCCACGCTCGCGGCTAAACGGAGTGCGTGATCCACTGTTGAAGTTCACCATCCAGATACTTCGGTCAGGCACGTCATGCACGATCACCAGCGAGTCATCGACCTCAATCAGGCCACGGACAGCAGTGAAGCGCTTTGGCATACGTGCGATCCTCTCAGTTCTTCTTGGTGTGGAAAAATTAGCGCTTTCAGAAGCATGGCGCACCATGACCATCGGGACTGCACGTACCCCGCCGTACATTGTCTGTCATCCACCAGTCCCAAACCACTCATGCAACCCGACATCCGCATGCCCGGTACACTCCCTGATCTCTCCACACTGCGCGCTGCACAGCACGTGGTATACACATCGTTTGGCCCAACACCACAATACCAGTGGCCACTGCTCAACGCAGCGATTGGCGCCGAGTGCTGGGTCAAGCACGAAAATCATACGCCGGTTGGTGCGTTCAAGGTGCGCGGCGGATTGGTATTTGTGGAGCGCTTGCGCGCGGCAGGAGCTGTGGTGAAGGGACTCGTATCAGCAACGCGCGGCAATCACGGACAATCATTGGCCTATGCTGCTGCGCGACATGGCATTCCGGTGGCGATAGTCGTGCCGCACGGAAACAGTCAGGAGAAAAACGCTGCGATGCGTGCACTGGGCGCCGAGCTGCTCGAAGTGGGTGACGATTTTCAGGCGTCGATGGAGGCCTCGGTGGAGGTTGCGGCTGAACGCGGCTGGTTGCGCGTGCCGAGCTTTCATGAGGATCTGGTCGCAGGCGTGGGCACGTGGGCGGTGGAGTTGCTCGAAGCCGTACCGGATCTCGATCGGTTGTACGTGCCGGTGGGGCTGGGCAGCGGATTGTGCGGTGCGCTTGCCGCCAAGGCGGCGCTCGCACACAAGGTGCAGCTTATTGGTGTGGTGTCGTCGGGCGCGCCTGCGTACGCGCTGTCGTTGGCTGGCGACACAAGTGTCTCGCATGCTGTCACTACAACGCTTGCGGACGGCATGGCCTGTCGCACACCGGACGCGAATGCGCTTGAGATCATTCGCGCCGCACAGGTGCCTATGCAACTCGTAACCGACGAACAGGTGGCTGATGCCATGCGCCTGTTGTTTTCGGCTACACACAACGCAGCCGAAGGGGCCGGTGCGGCCGGACTCGCCGCGATCATGCACGATACCACACGCAGCGCTACCGATCGCGTGGGCTTTGTGTTGTGCGGCGGCAACGTGGACAGAGCGGTGTTCAGCCGGGTGCTCGCCGGCTGACAGTGCCGCGGCGGAACCTCGCACTAACTTTTTCTCGCTGTCGATCACTGTCGATCACTGTCGATCGCTGTCGATCAGTTTCGCTTTGCACCGCGAGCCGTCGTACGCGTATTTACGGCTGACGCGCCAGCGAGCGCAGGCTCTGGTGCAAATACTCCACACGCCCATCAGCTCCGCGCACGACGAGCAGTGAGACCTTGTCGCCCACCGGTGGGGTCATGACGATGCGCTCTTCACCGGCGAGTGCGACGGGCAGCACCGCCGCACCCTGACGAAACTTGAGCGCACCGTTCTCTTCGAACAGCGTGATCACGATGTTGCCCTGCTTGAAGGTGCCGACAACAAGCGCACGTTCGGCGGCGGTCGGAATCCGTTCGGCGGGCACGGCGGGGGGCGCCACTGGTGTGATCCCTGCAACGTCCCGGGCGATCAAGTCCACCACGCCGTTAATCGCACTACCGCTGCGATTGTCAAACAGGATCACCGACAGTTTGCGATCGGGAAACATGACCACGCTGGCATCAAATCCATTAATCGATCCGCCGTGCTGCCAGATGCGATCGCCGCCACGTGTTCCAACCGTGAGTCCGTATCCGTATTTCGCTGTGGTGTTGCCCGGCATGGTGGCGTAACCGGTGGTCATTTTTTGCACCGCGCTGGCGGACAACACCCGTTCGCCGTCGAGCATGCCGTCGTTCATGAGCATCATGGTAAAGCGCGCGAATTCCGTGGTGTTGGCAAACAGAAAACCGGCCGCCCACTGCGCCGTGTTTTCAGTGAACGGTCGCACGATGCTGCCCGCATTCGCCGGCGCTCCAACATGACCCTGTGCAAAGTCTGTGGTCATGGCCACGAGTGGCTTGAACGTGGACAGACTCATGCCCGCCTTGCGAAGCACGAGTTGCTCCACCAGCGAAGCAAACCGCGCTCCGCCCGCGCGTTCAGCGACATATCCGGCCATCGAGTAACCAGGATTGGAATACGAAATCACGCGACCGGGCTGCGTGAAAAAGAGTGTGTCGGAGACTGCACGAAACACTTCGCCAAGCGCGGATTCGCCCATACGACCATACGGTATCGCGTTGTCGAGCCACCCCGCACTGTGCGTGAGCAACTGATGTGTGCTGACGTTGGCAACCTGCTTTCCTGAGATCTCCGTGACGTAGGTGCCGATCGGCGCCTGCAGGTCCAGCTTGCCGTCCGCCTCGAGTTGCACCAGCGTGGCGGCGGTCACCATTTTCGTGACCGAGCCAACGCGGAAGAGCGTGGTGGCGCTAACGGGTCGGCCGGTTTCAATGTCGGCGACGCCATAGCCCCGCGCATAGGCCAGCTTGCCGTCAACCACAACAGCCACCTGCACGCCCGGCGTGAGAGTGCGCGCCATCTCCGCTGTGATGAGTGAGTCCAGGCGCGAAGCGAAGGCAGGCGCTGGGGTTTGTGCGGAGAGAGCGGTCGGTGTAGCGGCAGCAAACAGTGCGGCGCTGACGAGAACTCCGTAGGCGCATAACCCGTAGGCGCGCGTGACGGTCTGATTCGGCATGGGCGGGGATCGCGAGGGAGAAAGGGGGGCGGTGTCACCCCTACGCGCGCTGGCGTTCGCGGTTTCGGCGAGCTCTGCTGCCCTCATCGACAAGACAAAGAAGCGTCAGAACTGCTCGTGCATGTCCATCAGGCGTGATCAGCGGTACCCAATCACCTCGAGATCCCGCACACGACGAAAGTGCGCAACGTTCGCTGTCACCAGCGGCACGTCATGCGTCACGCACGTTGCGGCAATCCACAGGTCGTTCGTTCCGATCAGTTCGCCGCGTTCGCGCAGCTCGCGCGTGATGCGGCCGTAGAGCAGCGCCGAGGCCTCGTCTACATCGAGCACCGTATGCAGTTCGCGCACGGCGCGCAGCACTGGATGGTCCGCCCCATCGAATCCCTCGGCGAACTCACCAAGCACCGTAACCGGCAACACGAGTTCACGGGAGGGTGCGACGCGAAGAAATCCATGTGCCGCGCCGTCAGACTCGCCGCGCAGCCGCTCGCGTTGCAGGTCGATCAGGAACGAGGTGTCGAGCGCGACGCGTCCGGCCACGGATCCTCCGGCGGCAAGTCACTGCGCTGGGCCTGCTCCAGCCGGTTGATCACCGACTCATCCAGAGGCGGAAGCGCACCGATGGCCTCGAGCAACGCACCAGCGGTTCGTGGCGGCTCGGGCCAGAAGGCCCGCTTGATCACCATGGAAAACGATTCGCCACGTTCCCGTCGGGCGCGCCGCAGACGCTCGTACGCCTCAATGTCAATGGAAATCGTCTTGGAGGCCATACACACATAGATACATGCACAGACTGGCAAGTCAAGACGAAACCCCATTCCACCTTCGCCGTACGGCCCTGAATGCCGCTGCACGACCAAACACCCACCCCCGAGTTTCTGGCCCTGCAAGCGCAGGTGGCCGGCCGCTACTCGCTGGATCGCGAGCTCGGACGCGGTGGGATGGGCATTGTCTACTTGGCGCGCGAAGTCGCACTCGACCGCTTGGTCGCGATCAAACTGCTGCCACCGGCGCTCGCCGCTGATGCCCGGCTGCGCGACCGATTCCTGCGCGAAGCACGCACAGCCGCGCAGCTCTCGCACCCGCACATCGTGTCCATTTACGCGGTGGAGTCGCTCGACCAGCTGGTGTTCTTTGTCATGGAGTACGTACCGGGCGAGACACTCGGCGAACGCATTCGCAGACTCGGTGCGCTGCCGCTCAACGAAGCGCTGCGCGTAATGCAGGAGGTGAGTTGGGCAATCGCCCATGCGCACGCGCGCGGCGTGGTACACCGCGACATCAAGCCCGACAACATTCTGCTCGAAGCCGGCAGCGATCGCGCGTTGGTCACCGACTTCGGCATCGCGGCGTTTGGTGAAGTCAATGCGCCATCGGGCGCAGCCATGGGAACCATGCACTACATGAGCCCCGAGCAAGCGTTCGGTGCACCGCCCAACGTGCGCGGCGACGTCTACGCACTTGGTGTTACATCCTTCGCTGCGCTGGCTGGCCGCCGACCGTATGAGGGCGCCGAGGGCATGGCGGTAATCGCGCAGCAAGCCGGTAGCGACGCACCGGCGATACGAACATTGGTGCCCGCGCTTTCACCTTCGGCAGCCGCGGTTGTAGACCGGGCGCTCGCGCGCGAACCGGATGCACGTTGGGCCAGTGTCGAAGAGTTTGCATCCGCGCTGCAAAGCGCACGTTCTCTCGCGCCGCCGCTGCCTCTTCCGCTCCGCAAGCTGGTGCGCGACGCGCTGGAGAACAGCAAACAGTTGAGCACGGTGGCGGGTGGTACCGCCAGCGCTGCGGCCGCTGCGGCGCTGATTGACATGTTTGCGAGAGACAGCTTTTTCGGCTTCGAGAGCGCGCTGTTCATGCTGGTCGCCGCACTTGGTGCAGGACTTACGCTCATGTTGCTGGCCGGTCAGCTCCGATCCGTTCGTGCTATTGGCAGTCGCGGCTATACACGCGACGCCGCGCTGCGTGCCGTGCAACACCTCGACGCTGAAGACGAGGCAGTGGCACCACCGCCATCAGGACGGCTGGGCGGACTGTGGGATCGCCGTGTGGCTGTGAACGGGATTGGTGTCTCGATCACCGCGGCCAGCATCTTTGGCGCGGCCAATATCGACAGCCCGCTCGCCATTGTGTGCATTCTCGCCGCGTTGAGCATGCCCGTGGTCACGGTGCGACGCCTGATGGAGCTGCACGGCGCAAAAGGTTCGTGGTGGGGCCGGCTGTTTCGCAGCCGGATTGGACACCGTGTGTGGAAGCTCGCCACTTTGGGACTCAATAGAGTCCGTTCGGCGCCCAGTTCAGGCGAACCCACCGCGATGGTGCTGGGAGACGCGGTTCACACGTTGTACAACACGCTGCCCACCCAGGAGCGTCAGCTGCTCGCGTACGTACCGGCACTGATTGACCGGCTCTCCGCCCGCGCACTCGACCACGCTGACGCACAGCGGGTTGATGCGATCATGGCGCTTGAAACGCTGCGCCTTGATCTGCTCAAGTTGCGCGCGGGACAGATTGCAGCCGACGGCATGACAGCTGACCTGGAGCAACTGCGCGAGGTGGGATATCAGGTGGACGCGGTGGGCGAGCTGGCCGAGCTGCACGATGACCGGCTGGTGACGCCGGTGCCGTGAGATACCGCATGACAGCATGGTCTACATCGCGGCCTTCCCGCTCTTGAGCCACCGGTCATACCACGCCGCCAGCGTGTCGTGAAAGTGCGTGAACTCGGTGGCGCTGGTCATTGGTGTACCGTGCCCACCGTTCACGTAGTTCACCCATTCCACTTCCTTGTTCAACCGACGCAACGCGTAGTACATCTCGCGCGTGTTTATGGCGGGCACATTGTGATCCTCACCGCCGGTCATAAGCAACAGCGGCGTGGTAATGCGATCCGCAAACATCACCGCCGAATGCTGCATGTACTTGAGCGGCGCTTCCCACAGTGTGGCGCCAATGCGGTCCTGGCTGAGTTCGGCCGCGTGTGTGTTGCGGTTCCCAATGCGCGGTGAGTCGGTGTAGAACGAAATGAAATCCACCTTGCCGGAGATGTTGATCGCCGCCTTGAAGCGCTTGGTCTGCGTGATGAGCAGGTTGGTGGCGTAGCCGCCGTAGCTCGTGCCGTGTACTCCCAGGCGCGCCGAGTCGGCAACACCAGTAGTGATGAGGTGGTTGGCCGCAGCGGTCACTCCCTTGAGCCATGCTTCACCAGGATAGCCAGTCTCAAGGCTCACACTGGGTTTCATCACGGCGTAACCACGCGAGGCGAGATAGTTCGCGGTGGCATCGAACGTATCGTCAAAGAACGTTTCGTAGACAAGAAACACAGTGGGCGCGGGACGCACACCACCAATCGGATGGTAGAGCACGCCCCACTGCGGCGTCCCGTCGGCGTCGAGATAACGCACGAGCTCAGTGCGTGCGAGCTGGCTGGCAGTGAGTTGTGGATTGGCGTCGTACACCTTGCGCAGGTCGCCCAGTGATGCGTTCGCCACATGCGGGTCGGCGGGACGATTGGCAGATGCGACATTGAGCACCAGCGTGCCACCCTGCTTGGCCAGTCGCAGCCCGGTGCGATACAGCGCATCACGTGCGAGCGTGTCGGTAGTGCCGGTTTGTGCGTCCCAGCGTACAATCGCGCGGTCGTACCGGTCGCGCGCGTTGAGTGCGAGATAGACATGACGTCCGTCGTGTGACCACTCGAGCACACTGGCGCGCGGCGAGCTTTGATCGGTGGAGTCGGGCAATGATGCAATGCGTGTGAGCACGCCGAGTGTATCGGAGAGGTACACGCCGTCCTGCCGACTGGCGATAAAGGCGTCACCGCGCGCACTCGTACGCACGAGCGACCAACGTGTAGCGGCGCGACGTGCGCGTGCCGTGGCAGAGGTATCGCTGGCCGGAATGGAATCGGGGGCGAGGATGCGACGGCGCGTGCTGTCGAGGGCCGCAGCGTTGCTTCGTGTGTTGCCAGCTGAATCGCTGCTCACTGCGTTGATGGGCGCCGCGCTCGTCGAACTGATGTGGCCCATGAAAATCGTGCCTTCGCGCGCGACAAAAAACCGACGGCGGTCTTCGCTCCACTGCACCGTGGTGCCCTGCACGCGTGGCGCGATCAGTCGCAACGTTGTGTCGTTGCCTACACGCGCGACCAATCGCTCCGTGCGCCCCATGATGGTTTGATAGTCGGTCCGCTTGGTCTGATCATCGGCCCACACCCGTACGACGCCATCGGGCGACACCTCCCAGCTGCTGACCATTGTTTCGGGAATCAGCGTGGTGATCTGCTGACGCGACACGGTCCACGCCACCACACTGCGTTGGAACGCCTCGTGTCGCAGGGCTTCCCACGGAAGAACAGGCTCGGCCTTGGGCGATCCCAGGTGCGTGATGGGGCCCCGCACGAGCGTGGCAAAGCGTTCCTGCACGCGCGTGCGCCACGCAGTGCTGCGCAGGGCGAAGTAGAGCTGGGTACCATCGCCATTCCATCGCAGCTCGCTGTTTTCGGCGACGTATTGTCCATTGGGAATGCGCGCCACCGTGAATGATTTCGAGCGGCGCTCCCAGACGGTGGGCCGGAGCTCGCCGTTTACAAGTTCGAGAAATGCGAGACGTGTGCCGTCGGGCGACCAGCTGGCGTTGCGCACCGGGCGTTCGCCGGGAAACACCGAGGTACGTTCGAGCGTGCGCGTGTTGACCGCGTGCAGCATGACGGCCGCGACGCGCAGGTAGCTCGGGTCACCGTCGCGCGAGGCGTCAACGCCCAGGTTGTTGCGGCGCGTGCTCACGGTGAGGGCAATCCAGTTGCCATCGTCGCTCAGGTCGGCGGTTGAGGCGTTTGCGACATCGAGCAGGTCGCTTGCGGTCAGCGGCGGCTGGGCGTGCGCAACGGAGGTGACGGCGCAGCCAGCGAGGCCCAGCGCGAGCAGCAAGGTGTGGAGTGGCATGGGCGTGATAATGATGCAGAGGATGGTGGGCGGGGTGGAGATGCACCTGCCTGAAGTGTGCAGCACGAACGCGCTCAAGGCGAATGGGCGCCAGGCGCTCCGCGCAACCGTGGTGGGCCACAGACCGGCGATCTGGTGTTCCAACGGCTAACATTTATATCGTATCTGGTGCTTTTCGATCAAGCAGTTCGCCATCTGCATACTGGGACGCAAAAACACACCTTTGCGGCATATTTTCATCGCACACCTACATACCGGAGCCACTGACGATGCCAGCCAAGAAACGAACCGCGGCCAAAAAACCGAGTAGCCGCCGTGTGCACTCTGTGAGCGCGCAGTTGAGCGTGGTTGAACTTACGCGGGCCGGAACTGCACTCACGCTTGATATCAGCGGGAAAGAGGGCAAGCTGGGCGAGCTTGAGATCGGACGCGGCGCGTTGTACTGGAAAGGACGCTATCAGCAGGATGCAAAACGGATCAGCTGGACACGGTTCGCGGACATGATGGATGAACTGACGAGCAGCAGTCTCCGGGCGCGGCGTTCGGCGTCGTAACTCTGACCGGCTGATCTGACGGTGTAACATCAGACACCTCAGCCATTGTGTGTTGCCGCGAGCATCACCGCACCATTCACTGTCTCACGGACGGATTGCATGTCACAGTTCGAGTTCACGCATGAGGTCAATGGCTCCAAGGGCGCTTTCGTGGCCACCGCTGCCGGAAAGCGCGCTGGCGAGATGACCTACAGTCGCATGAATGCACACGCGATCATCGTTGACCACACCGGTGTGCTCAACGAGTTTGAGGGAACGGGTCTGGGCAAACAGCTGGTTGAACATGGCGTGGCGTGGGCGCGCGAGAACGATCAAAAGATCATGCCGTTGTGTCCGTTTGCCCGCGCGCTGATTGAACGCATTCCAGAGTATGAAGACGTCTGGTTTCGTTAAGATCGTTTACACTGTCACGCATAGGTTGACCATGGCTGGTAAGGTGCAGAGCTATTCATCAAAAGACATTACTGTCACCTTTGATCCGGCGGTGTGTACGCACGCGGCCCGCTGCGTCAAGGAACTGCCGGCCGTGTTTGACGTGAAGCGTCGCCCGTGGATTGATCCCACCGCCGACTCAGCCGATGCCGTCGAGGCGCAGGTGAAGCGGTGCCCGTCCGGGGCGTTGCAGTACGTGCGCCCAGTGCCTGACGAGGGCGCTGCTTCACCCGCTACCTGAAACCCGCGCTCGGCACGCAGTGATACTGGTCGCCGCAACGAATCAGACACCGGTGCACCACCGGGCAAGATCGTGCACTAGCCCTCGCCTCACGGGTGAGCACGCGCCATACTTCCCGTCACACCGCGCGTTGCGTGTATTGTGCAGGCACCACGTGTCTCGATACCTGCTCGTTCTCCCCTCCTTCTTTGTTCTGTGCCACTTTCCAAGTCCCCGTCCAAATCCCGCTCCACGTCGCCCGCAAAAAAAGCGGCGAAAACTGCTGCAACGAAGTCCGCCACCGCGGCCAAGCCCAAGCGCTTACCGCCCTTTGAAGTGCGGCGTTCAAAGATTCAGGGACGCGGTGTGTTTGCCACACGGCGCATCCGTGAGGGACAAGTCATCACCGAGTACATCGGTGAAGAGATCTCGCACGAAGAGGCCGATCGGCGCTATGACGACAGCAACGGCCGACACCACACGTTTTTGTTTGTGGTGAACGATGATGTTGTACTCGATGCGCGGCGTCACGGGAATGATGCGAAGTACATCAATCACTCGTGTGAACCGAACTGTGAGTCGGTGATTGATGACGATCGCGTCTGGATTCAGTCCATCAAGCCGATCGCCGCGGAAACGGAGCTGGTGTATGACTACCGGTTTGAATGGGACGATTCCTACGACCCGGAAGATGTGCGCTACTACGCGTGTCGCTGTGGCAGCAGGAAATGTCGTGGCACGATTTTGCGCATTCCGGTGTATCTGAGAAAGACGATTCGTGAGTGGCTGGCGGGCAACGATGTCAAGAGACCGCGAAAGCCAGCGAAAAAATCAGCGCTGAAAGCGGTCAAAAAAGTTGCCAAGAAGTCGGCGAAAAAGACTGTGAAAAGGGCTGTAAAAAAGGCCGCCAAGCGCGTTGGCAAGAAGTCTGTTCAGAAGGTCTGAAGGCAAACAAACGTGGATAAAAAAGACGTGGGGCAGGTTTCCACCAAGCGGGTATACAATGGGCGAGTGATCTCGCTCGACGTAGACGAAGTTCGTTTTCCGGATGGATCAATCGGCTCGCTGGAAATGGTGCGCCATCCGGGGGCCAGCGCGATTGTGCCGGTGCTGGGTGCGCTCGACGACCCGGACCCGGAGCTGGTGCTCATTCGCCAGTACCGCTACGCGGCCGAACAGTATCTGTACGAGATTCCGGCGGGACGGCTGGATCCGGGGGAAACCCCGGTGGCGTGCGCCTCGCGGGAGCTGCTGGAGGAGACGGGTTATCGGGCAGCAGAGGTCACGAAGCTGTTCACGATGTATACCACACCCGGCTTCACCGACGAAAAAATCCACCTGTTCATGGCCAGTGGGCTGACCGCCGGTGAGCACCAGCGAGAGGCCGATGAGTTTATGGAACTGGTGCCTACTCGCCTTTCCCGGGCGCTTTCCATGATAGAGCGCGGTGAAATCCAGGATGCCAAGACGGCACTGGCGCTGCTGTTTACGGCAGGGTTTCGTCTGGGTTGACAGCGGCTGTCCACTATTCGAGACCTCGAAAGAGGACAGTGTATCTCAAAGACACTTCGGTCAGTTTGACTGATGAATTGCTAACCTGTTGGAAATTAAGCGTTTGCGATGTGACTTCCGTCGCGGCAAACGCGGCACGAGTCATGCACTGTTATAGGGCAACAGCGGAACCGAAAGCGGTCTACCCGTCGTATGTCTAAAAAGACACCGACGGCGCCTCGGGGCCCCGCCGCCAGCGAACATCACGCTGGCGACCCTTGAACAGGAGATCCACCATGGCACAAATCGCCCTTAAAACCGCTCCCCTTCAGCAGAGCAGCGTTCGCGAACAGCTACGCGCTCTGGATGACGGCGGAGTCGTGGGTGCGTTTCTGGGTGGAGAAGAACGCGCGTTTCAGGAGCTGGTTGATCGCTACCAGGGACGCCTGCTAAACTTTGTCTACCGGACAATCGGTGACCGTGATCGCGCGGAAGATCTGGTGCAGGAAGTCTTCATTCGCGTGTATCGGCATATTGGCCGATTCGACCGGTCCAAGAAGTTCTCTACGTGGATCTATACGATTGCTTCAAATCTGGCCAAGAACGAGCTGCGCAACCGTTCGCGTAATCCGCTCGTGCTGTTTCAGGCCATCCGGGCTCGCTTCGAAGACGAAGATCGTCCGTTGCAGTTCGAAGATACGCAGTACAAGCCCGATGATCTTTTCCGCAAGCGCCACCTGCGCGAAATGGTAGACAAGTCGGTCTCGCAGCTGCCAACGCATCACCGCGAGGTGTTTGTGCTGCGGGAGCTGGAAGGCAAGTCGTACGAGGAAATCGCCGAGATTACGGGCGTGAACCTTGGTACGGTGAAGTCTCGCTTGAACCGGGCGCGTACGGCATTCGCTGAGATTATTGAACCGATGGTTCGTTAAGCGTCCGTTATCGGGGTTGCGTCGATAGCGTGCTATTGGACGCCAAAGATTGGGCCTTCAGGCTCACCGCAGCAGGAAATAGCCGGGGTCGTCGCAGAGGTCGTGCGGCAACCCCGGCTGTTTGTCCGTCTGGCCCCTGAGAGAGAGGCGCTGATGACCCCTGAGGATGGGAAAAAGCCCATTGTCGGGGGAAATCCCGGAACGGATCCGCCTGCCATGGGTATCGAACGCACACCCCTTACGTGACCCGTATTAACGTGTGCAAGGACATTGCTCTGATGGACTGCCGGACATTTCGCAAAAATCATTTCGCATATCTCGACGATACGCTCGCCGGCGATGTGATGACACAGGCCCAACAGCACATCATGCAGTGTGATGCCTGCGCCGCGCATGACACGTTGGTGCGTCGCTCCATCATGATGGTGCGCAACCTGCCAGAAATAGAACCGTCCGACGCGTTTGCGCAGCGGTTGCAGCAGCGGCTGGCCAGCTGCAAGCACGACAGCATGCATGACGAGATGAGCGACATGGCGTGCGACGACGCGTTTCTGACCGCGTCGCCCGGTCACCCCATGCAGCGCACATGGCGCAGCACGCGCACATGGTTTGCGGTGGCGGCGTGTGTCACGGTGGTTGGTACCATGGCGTACAACGCGGACAGTGAGCTGATGGAAGACATGCAGTTGCAGCCCGTAATGGCCGCAGCGCCCCAGCCGGTGCAACCTCCGGCCCCCATCATTTCGCCGGAGCTGTTGCAGGCCATGGCCACCGGCAACCCGATGTTCTCCATGGCCACACTCATTGACCAGGCACCCGCGCAGTTTCTGGCTGCGTCCAATGTTGTGGTGATGCAGGATGGAGTCGAGCTCGAGCGATAAGCGCAGCTGTCTGGCGCACGTCACCAAACGATTGAAATTTGCCGTGGCCCCGGGACGATGATCGTCGCGGGGCCATTAGTTTAGAGACATGCCGCCGCGCCCCTCTTCGCGAAGTCGATCATCTGCTGCGCCGCGTCGCGCCGCGCCACCGTCTGCTGACGGATATAAAACCCTGCGCGCGGCTATCGATGCACGGACGTTTGCCCCGGTGTACTACCTGCACGGCGATGACGACTTCCTGAAGGACGCGTCGCTGCACGCGCTGCTGGACATCGCCATTGATGGCGCCACGCGCGACTTCAACTGCGAAATACGCGATGGCGCGACCCTCGACGCCGAAACACTCGGTAGCCTGCTGGCCACGCCGCCTATGCTCGCCGAACGACGTGCAGTGGTGGTGCGGGACGTGCATTTGCTCAAGAAAGCGGCGCGTGCAGAACTGGATCGATATCTCAAGTCACCGGCCAGCGATACGCTCGCCATTCTGATCACGCCCGCCGGTCAGACAACCGATGCGTCGTTGGCCAGCACCTGTCTGGCCTGCGTGTTCGATCCGCTCACCCCCGAGCGCGTGCGCAAATGGATTGCGCATCACGCCAGCACGGTATTGGGTGTCACGGTCACCACCGAAGCGGCGATCTTGCTGCAACAGTCCGTGGGCGACAATCTGCAGCAGCTGGCGTCGGAGCTGGACAAATGTTCGAGCTACGCGCGTGGCGCGCAGCGTGGCGGCACGGGTACAGTGCAGGCGGGTTCATCGCACGGCGTCACCACTGATGGCGAGCATGCTACCGGCACAGGTGCCGCCGTGTCGGACGAAGCGGTTGTGATTATCGATGATGCGGCGGTCAGCGCCGTGGTTGGCGTGCGGCGCGGTGAAACTGTCACCGATCTCATTGACGCGATTGTGCTGCGTGATGTGGCCCGCAGTGTGTCGCTGGTGCCGTTTGTGCTCACGCAACCCAAGGTCAGTGCGGTAAGCCTGGTGATGATGCTGGGCACGCAAATGCTGGCCATGGCGTGGGGGCGCGCCAAGCGGGACGCAGGCTGGTCGTCGTCGCAGCTGGCCCGCGAATACATGACGTATATGCGTGAAACAGGCGGCTTTGTGGGACGTCCGTGGGGTGAAGCGGGATCGCTGTGGACACGCGCCGTGGAAAAGTGGCAGCACGACGAACTGCGCCGCGCACTCCGACTGTTGTTCGACGCCGACGTGGCACTCAAAGACACACGCGTTTCCAATGAGGAGCAAATCATGATGACGCTGGTCATGGCAATGGTACCAGCCACTCGGCGACGGGCGGCATGATGCGCGGTAATACGGGCCGCGTGGCGCGCACGATCGTGTGTGCGGTGGTTTGCAGTGTGGCGAGTGTCTCGAGTGTGGGGACACTTGGTGCGCAGCAGACAATCAATCTTGAGCAAGCCATCAATCAGGCGCGCTTGATGGTAGAAGGCGGCAACGGCCGCGCTGGCCGACTGATGCTCGATTCACTGGTGCAGCAGGCATCAGTTGGGACGCCCGCACTGGGCGAGCTGTTGTACTGGCGCGGACTGCTCTCCGAAGCCAGCATCGACGCCGAACGCGATTGGCGCCGTCTGCTGCTCGAGGTGCCCATGTCACCTCGCGCTGAAGATGCGCTGTTGCGATTGGCGCAGCTGGAGCTGTTGCGCGGTAAGCCTGCGGCGTCACGTGCCCTGCTGGAACAGATGATTGGAGGCTACGCCGATCGATCGAGTCAGGCGCGCGCGCACTACTGGCTGGCGCGCACGTGGTTTGACGAGAACGATCGCGCACGCGGCTGCGGCGCATTGACTGTGGTGCAGGCCAATGCGCCCGACAACGCAGTGGAGTTGCGAACACAGAGTGATGCGTTGCGCGCGCAGTGTCGTGGTGTGACCGCGATCGCACCCACAGTTGTTGCTCCTGCTGTGGCCGCTGCGGTGACGTTGCCGCCACGCGTTGCTGCAGCGCGGGACTCGGTGGTCACCGTAGCGCCGGTTCGGGTTGTAGACACCCCGCCGACACGCGCTGTGCAAATCCCGATCACCGCTGCACCTCCGGCGGCACAACCGCCGGTGTCCGCCCCGCCGACTGCTGCAGCGCGCACAGCCGCCGCTTCAGGCGGCAGCACTACACGTCCTGCCAACGCCCGCTTCAGCGTGCAGCTGGCGGCCTACACACGGCTTGATCAGGCGCAGGCGCTGGTGCGCACACTGGCCCAACGTAATGTGGACGCTCGTGTGGATGGCACCAGCAATCCGTTTCGTGTGCGCACCGGCTATTACGCTACGCGCGCGCAGGCGGCGGCCCGTCTGGCCGAACTCAAGAAACAGGGGCACGACGGCTTTGTGGCGGAGCTGACGCCGTGAGCGGATCGAGCACTCCGCTCATGCAGCAGTACCGCGATATCAAGTCACGCCATCAGGATGCGATTCTGTTTTTCCGGATGGGTGACTTTTACGAAATGTTTTACGAAGACGCCGAACTGGCGTCACGTGCACTCGGCCTCACCCTCACGTCCCGCAACAACGGCGGTGCGGCGGAAGTCCCGCTGGCCGGTGTGCCGGTGAAAGCGGCCGCTGACTATTTGCGCAAACTGGTTGCGCAGGGCTTTCGCGTGGCCGTGTGCGAGCAGGTGGAAGATCCGAAACTCGCCAAGGGCATTGTGCGTCGCGAAGTAGTGGAGACGATCACTCCCGGCGCCGCATTTGCCGATGATCTGCTCGACGGCAATCGCGCCAACTACGTGGTGGCGCTGCACATTCCGCCACAGGTGAGCGGCAAGCATCCGGTCTCCAACGATACCGTGTCGGTTGGCATTGCAGCGGCTGATCTGTCAACCGGCGAGCTGCGTGTCACGCGCGTGCAGGCGGCCGACGCACCGGCACATCTCGCGCGCTTGTCGCCTCGCGAACTGGTACTCTCGCGTGGCGGCGAGCTTGGGCCATACGGTGGCGTGCTCACGCGGCTGTTGAGCACACTGGATGGTGTACTGCGCACGGAACGTGATGCGTGGGAGTTTGACGGTGCGCTGGCACACGAAGAGCTGCCACGCCAGTTCAAGGTGGCCTCGCTGGAGGGGTTTGGCTTCGGGCTTGATGATAGTGAAGCCGTTGGTGCACTGGGCGCGCTTGTACGCTACTTGCGTGATTTGCAGCCGGGCGGACTGCCGCATCTGGCGCGGCCGGTGATGGAGCACGCCGGTGGTACGATGCCGCTTGATGAAATGACACGCCGCAATCTCGAGTTGGTGGAATCGCTGCGTGGTGGTACCGATGGTACGCTGCTGTCGGTGCTGGATGACACCACCACACCCATGGGTGCGCGACTGCTTCGGCAATGGGTGCTGGCGCCGCTGGTGGAGCGCGGTGCGATTGAGCGCCGGCTGAATGGTGTTGACGCATTTGTGCAGGCGCCCATGTCACGTGCTTCGCTGCGCGACGCGCTTGATGGTGTGCGTGATGTGGAGCGTCTGGCCAGCAAAGCGGCGGCTGGTCGTGCGTCACCGCGTGAGCTACGGGCGCTGGGTGACTCGCTATCACGACTGCCTGCTGTCCGCACCGTTGTACGCGATGTGCAAGACAGCGCAACTGCGGGTCAGCGCGATGCTGGATTATTGAGCGACGTGCTTGATGCGTGGGACGATTGTGCAGAGCTGAGTGCCGAGTTGCAACGGCA
>JBBSPO010000017.1:0-24329 GCA_038258695.1 Gemmatimonadales bacterium
CGCCTCGTACGGCGCGCTGCCCACGCCGCACGGGCCCCTGCCGCGCGCGCATCACCTCACCCCGGCCGAGCGCGATGGCATCCTGGCCTTCCAGGCGCGGCATCCCCTCCACGGGTATCGCGAGTTGACGTACATGATGCTGGATGCGGGCGAGGTGGCCGTGAGTCCCGCCTCCGTTGTCCTGCCTCAGTTGAAATGTGACTCCCACCCGCTCCATCTTTGGAGCACAGGAGGAGTCTATGCCCCGAACGACACACCGCCGCTTTACCGCCGAGGAGCGCGCCACCATTCTCCGTCGGCATCTCGCCGACAAGATTGCCGTCTCCGATCTCTGTGACGAGTACAAGATTCAGCCCAGCCTGTTCTACGTCTGGCAGAAGCAGCTGATGGAGAACATGGCCGCAGCCTTGGCCGATCGTCGGACGCGCGCCGTGGACACCACGCAGGCCACGGATCAGCAGCGGACGATCGCGACACTGCAGGCCCAGCTCCAGCAGAAGGACGCGGTCATTGCGTTCGTCTCGGAAGAACACCTGGCGCTGAAAAAAAAACGTGGGGAGAGTTGACATCGCGATGGGTCCCGCCGGATGTGCGCGACGAGGTCGTCGACTTCGTGCAGGGCTTCACGCGCGTGACGGGACTGCCGGCGTGGTGGGTCGCGTGCAAGCTCGCGATCCAGCCGCCGCAGTACTATCGCTGGGTGCAGCGCTACGGGGTGGCGAACCAGCACAACGGCCAGATCCCGCGCGAGCACTGGCTGGACGACTGGGAGCGCGAGGCAATCCTCACTTTTCATGCGGCGCATCCCCTCGAGGGGTATCGGCGCCTGTCGTTCATGATGCTCGACGCCCAGACGGTGGCAGTGAGTCCGTCGACGGTGTATCGGGTGCTCACGCAGGCAGGACGGCTGGACCGCTTCGGAGGGAAACCGTCGAAGAAGGGCACGGGTTTTCAGCAACCGCTGCAACCGCACGAACACTGGCACGTCGATATCACGTACCTGAATATTGCCGGGACGTTTTACTATCTCTGCGCGGTGCTCGATGGCTACAGCCGCGTGTTGGTGCACTAGGAGATCCGCGAGCAGATGACCGAAGCCGACGTGGAAACGATCCTGCAACGCGCGCACGAACAGTATCCGACGGCGACGCCCCGCATCATCTCGGACAACGGGCCGCAGTTTATTGCCAAGGATTTCAAGGAGTACGTCCGGATCGCGGGGATGACGCATGTGCGCACGTCTCCGTATTATCCGCAATCGAACGGGAAAATGGAGCGCTGGAACCAAACGGTGAAAGTCACCACGATTCGGCCCAACGCGCCGGCCTCCCTCGACGAAGCCCGGCGGCTGGTCGCCGCCTTCGTCACGCACTACAATACGCAGCGGCTCCACAGCGCGATCGGTTACGTGACGCCGGCCGACAAGCTGGCGGGCCGAGAAGAGGCGATCTGGGCCGCACGCGATGCCCAGCTCGACGCCGCGCGGGACCGGCGCCGGGCACGACGCCAGCACGAACGCGAGACCACTGATCGATTGGACGTCGCTGTCTAAAGTATCACAACCACCGAGTCACATTTCCGCTGAACCAACACACCGTGTATCGCGTGTTGAAAGCGGCCGGCGTGCTCGACCGGTGGACGCGCACACCGTCCCAAAAAGGTACGGGCTTCGAGCAACCCACGTACGCGCACGCGCACTGGCACATTCATTTCACGTATGTCAATATCGCGGGCACCTTCTACTATCTCTGCGCCATGCTCGATGGGTGGTCGCGCTTTCCGGTGCACTGGGAGCTCCGCGAATCGATGACGACCGCCGACGTCACCACGATTCTGCAACGCGCGCAGGAACAGTTTCCAGACGCGCGGCCGCGCATGATCTCGGACAACGGGCCACAGTTAATCGCGCGGGACTTCCGCGACGTCATTCGCGTGTCGGGTATGACGCACGTGCGCACCGCACCGTACTATCCGCAGTCGAACGGCACAATCGAACGGTTCAATCAGACCCTCAAAACCACCACCATTCGCCCGGAGGCGCCCACGTCGATCGAGGACGCACGCCGTCACGTCATCACGTTCGTCACGCCGTACAATACCGAGCGGCTGCACCGTGCGATCGGTTACATCACGCCCGCCGATCGGCTCGCCGGCCGGTCCGCGGCGATTTGGGCGACGCGGGATCAGCGACTCGAGGCGGCACGTGCCGCGCGGCGATTCGCGCATCATGCCGTCGCCGGGTAAGATCACAGCAGGCCGTACACAACATTCCATTGTGCATCCACCCACGTGTCACATTCACGCTGAACCAAGACAGCATAGTTTTCTGTAGGCGCGCACAGAGGTGCGTACTCACCATTCTCATCCGTAGACGTGTGGGATCCGCCATAGGACCGGTGCTCGTACTCGTCAAACTCCTCTTGCCAGACCTGCACACCGGCGAGCGGACGGGCGATCACGCTTGATGGAACAGTGTAGTCGAAGTAGATCACCTGCCGTTTCGGGGTGGACGCAGCGCTTGTCTGCGCATCGACCGCTGCGAAGCGAGACAATGAAGCTGGGCCAGCCTGCTTTTGCTCATTCCACATTTTGTCGCGGCGCACGGCAGGTTTCCGGCGAGCAAGTCCCGGAAGCGCCACCAGCGAATCTGGAACAGTTGCCGCCTCAAACGTATCGCTGAAGCCGCCGCCCTCTTCTGCGATGTATAGCCAGATTTCTTCATGCGTCTGATCGATCACTGCGTGGCCGTTCTCAAGTACAGAATCCGCGCTGTCACTGAAAGCGCTGGCCACTACGCGGTAGTACCCGGCAACCGGCACGGAAATGGTCGCCTCGATCACTGCGGCCTGACCATCGACCATCGGCAACTCGCGCACGGTGGTATTGGTAGCGGCCTGTTGAGAGGAGCCTTGCTGGGGCGCCAGCTATTTATGCGGGCGATCTCCACGTCCGGGAGCGCGATGCGCAGTGTTGCTCTACGACTACCAAACGTCGCGCGAGTATGTGCGCGTACCGTGGTGGGTACGCCGGGGCGGAACTCGCCCGTAGCCGTGATCTCCACTGCAAATCGTTTCTCAGCCAGAAGATGCTCTGGTTGGAGGGACACATTCGTCCGCGTGATTTGTGCCGACGACGGTTCAGGTGCCGCGGTCGGGATAAGGTCGTCCGAACACGCGCTGATGGCCAGCATGAGAACTCCTGCGAGGACCATCAATGTCGATCTCGTGTAAAGCCGCGGAGTTCTCATCGCTCCCATTCTGTTCGAGGAAACTAGCATCGTGGCATATACGCGTGTGGTGCCTGGAGCGAGAGGGAGGCTAGGCGGTTACATCGTGCGGCGCTAGGCCGACTAATGTCAATCTCGTACTCGTGACATGATCGGGACTTTCTGCGACCGCCCGGGTAAGCTGCGACTTTTTTGGGCCATCGGCTTACTCCGCGATCGCGTTACGTCCTAGAGTAACCGCCAGATCGATGCCCCCCGCGTTAAGCATTCAACTGACGGTCTGAAAAGTGACGTGGTTCCTTCCCGTTTGGCGCTCGGACCACCGTCCGCGCTGACACCGTTGAGCGCCGCAGCCGTCGATTGGGGGAGGCGCAGCCGCTCGCGGTGAGCACGAAGCCTTGCACCATTTCACCTTTATGCACGGCGACCGCTTCACGAACCACTCGGCCAACCCCCGCTTATTCCTGACACGTCCCGAGTCAGCGGGATATCGCCAAGCTTCGTCGAAAGCTAGACACATGCATTTGTTGCAACTCATGCAGGAGAACAAGACGCGAACGCGTTGCGCCGCGTGTCAGCACCAAAGTGAGATTGCCCAGAATCACCAAGATGAATTGCACACACGGGAGCCTCCCCACGAGGCCCTCCACCGGCCTCGTCTTGACGCGACCTTGGTCTCTTCCTTTGAGGGAGGAGACTGGTGTACAGCAGAGATACTCTTGTGTTGCTACAGCACTTATTGGAGCAGGGGCTCGGGAAACGAGCCATCGCCACGCAGTTGGGCGTCAGTCGCCGGACGGTCCATCATTGGATCGCGACGGGGCAGCTCACGCGTGTCGTGGAGACTAAAGCGGCTCGGACGACCGTCCCCCGTCCGCAGAAGCTGGACCGGTTCAAGCCGCTGATTCATGAGCGGCTCCTTGCCTATCCCGCCCTATCGGCGGAGCGATTGTTCGCCGAGTGTCGGGCGGGCGGCTACCGCGGGGGCGTGACCCGGCTGCGCGACTACGTGGCCAGTGTGCGCCCGCGCCCGACGCCGGAGCCGATCATCCGCTTTGAAACGCCGCCAGGGCTGCAAGCCCAGTTCGATTTCGCGGAGGTACAGTTGCCGTGGGGCAAGCGGTATGCGGTGCTCGTCGTGCTTGGCTATTCACGCAAGCTGTACGTGGAGTTCGTCCCTCGGCAGACCGCCCTGGCGGTGATGCAGAGTCTGGAGCGCGCCTTCGCCGATTTCGGGGGCGTGCCGCTGGAGATCTTGTTCGACCAGCTCAAGGCCGTGATCATCGGTGATCAGCGCCCGGCGGGTGGCACGCTGCTCGAAAACGCCGAGTTCAGCCGCTTCGCGGCACACGCGGGGTTTCGTATCCGCGCGTGCCGCCCATATCGGGCCCAGACGAAAGGAAAAGTCGAGCGCCCCGTCAGCTATCTGCGTTCGAGTTTTCTCTACGGCCGCGAGTTTCTCGGCGATGCTGATCTCGCCGATCAGTGTGCGCGCTGGCTCACGGAGGTCGCGAATGCGCGGATCCATGGCACGACCGGCGAGCGACCGGACGAGCGTTTCCAGCGCGACGAGCAGTCGGTGCTGCAGCCGCTGCCCGCGCGGTCGTATCGCTCGCTGGTTCTGGTGCCGCCACGGGACGACGTCACGGCGACACGCGCCGTGCCGCACGTCCCTGTGGAGCGGCGAGCGCTGGCGCACTATGACGCGTTGCTCGCCGAGGAGGCGTCATGAGCGGCGGCTCGCTCCGCGACCGGCTCCGCGCTCAGTTGGCGGACTGCAAGATGCCCGGCGCGCTGGAAGCGGTCGATGATATCTTGCGCCGGATTGATGCCGGCGAGCTGACGGCGGGACCGGCGATGGAAACGCTGCTCGGCAGCCATATCGCGCTGCGCAATCAGCGCCGATTGCAGACGGCGATGCGCTGTGCCCGACTGCCGACCGTGAAGACACTGGACGACTTTGACTTCAGCTTCCAGCCCTCCGTGAAGCGCGATCAACTGGAGAGTCTGCACACGCTGCAGTTCCTCGAGCGCAAGGAAAATGTGGTGTTTCTCGGGCCGCCCGGTGTGGGCAAGACGCACCTGGCGATCAGCCTGGCGGTGATCGCCGCCGAACGCGGCCGGCGCGTCTACTACGCGACGCTGGCCGACTTGATCACGTGGCTCGAAGACGCCCAGCAAGCCGGCCATCTGACGCGTCGCCTCCGCACGCTGGTGTCGCCCAGTCTGATGGTGGTCGACGAGATCGGCTACCTGCCCATCTCGCGCACGGGCGCGCAGTTGTTCTTCCAGTTGATGAGCCGTCGCTACGAACACGCGTCGACCGTGCTCACCAGCAACAAGTCGTTCGAGGAGTGGGGCGACGTCTTTGGGGACGAGGTCATGGCGGCCGCCCTGATTGATCGGCTGGTCCACCACTGCCACATCGTCAACATCCGCGGCAACAGCTACCGGATGCGCGAGCACCGCGCCCTCGCGTCTCGCTTGGCCCCATCCACCGCGTCAGAGCCACCGGCTGGCCCGACCCGTGGCCGTCCACCCCGACGCCAGGAGACCTGATCCCACCCGGGCTCATCCCCCGCCCAGTGTGTGCAATTCTTGTTGGTGAAAGTGCGCAATTCCTATTGGTGTTGACACCGCGCCAAACGGCCGAAACAGGCGCGCGTGATACAGCAACCACAGTTGCGTTCGGTGGTGCATGAAAAGCGTTGGCAACACTGGTCGCCGGTGTAGATCAGCGGCTGGTTGGCGCGCGAATACCCGCTGACAGTGGACATGCAGGTGTCGCACGAGACGATCTACGGCGGCGTGTTTGTCCAGATGCGCAGACCGGCGAAGCGCGAGCTGACCGCGCGTCTCCGCACGCGTCGGTAAATACGCCGGAGCAAGCGTGCGCGTCGTGCTGAAGTCTGTCGGGGAGGAATCGTCGATGCGGTTTCTATCACTACGCGACCAGCGTGTGTTGAAGAGCAAGCGCTGGTGGGCCACTGGGAGGGGGATCTGATCTCGGGATCGAAGACGGGGGGATTACCAACGGGCGCCGACAGCACATCGGCGCGTCGCACTACGGCGCCCAGGGCATCACTACTTCAACACGTAGACTGTCACGCGGTGATCCATTTGCCGCTCTGAACTCCAGCGGTCCGGCGAATGTCCTTCGGACAACGGGTAGCTCATCTCCCGCATCCGGATTTATCGTGACCTCCACACATTCTGCAACGTGCGGACTGTTTGGCGATACCAGCTCTATAGCGACCTCACCGGCTGCGGCCGTTATGGTGGCGCCACCGGCCCCTCGCATCACGCCACCGCACGCACCAAGGAAGCTCACTACCTGAACAGGCGCGCGGTCGACACGGGCACCGGTCGAGTCACGGAGAGAAACCGTGACGAAAGCGGTGGTTACGCAGTCATCGCAGTCGTTCAGCCCTTGCGGATCGCCAGCGCAGGCAGCCAGCAAACCGAGGGTTGTCAATAAGGTCAGTCCGAATCGCTTTGGCATCATGGCTTTTCGTTAAAGTTCATAGACACTTTCACGTTGGCGTCCACTTTCTCGGGGCAGGCTCATTATGCGCCTACTAGCGAGCCATGTTTGTTCATGTCCTGTCGCCGGACTCTCCTGTTCTATCCAAGGGCGCGGATGGCAAGATGTATGAGTCATTGCGGTGTGAGCCTATGCCTAGAACTGAATTGTCGCTCCGAACGTCGGCTCTACGGTTGACCCGCTAAACGACCGTCCAATTCCGCGGACGCGTAACTCAGCTCGAGCACCCAAAGGAATCATCCTGCCGACGAAACGCAGGCCAATAGAGCCGCTTCCGGTCCCTTGGGTTTGTTGCTCACCACCGCGAACGAACCATCCTCCCCCCACGCCGAGATAGGGGCGAAAGCGACCTCGGGGCCACTGCGCCTGGACCTGCAGTTCTGGAACTTTGACGCGCGCGCGATTTGCTTCCTGTCGCATGAGGCGCAAGGAAGCATCTACCACTATCCAAGACATGCACGTTCGCTCCAAATGCACTCCCACGAGCGCGCTTTTTCCGGTTCCGGAAAGGTCATAGTGCGCGGTACCCCCAATTAGACTAACGCCGAAGCGAGAATCTTCGCGTTCGAGATACGAGCTATCCTGCGCAACCACGTCGCTTGCAGCGATTAAAAAAAATGGACCGCAGCAACGATAAGCAGTACAGGTCGCAGCTCAACTCTCCAGTTCTTTTCAGGCATCTGAGACTTGGGAAAGCGAGGTAGCGACCACCGTCCAGCTCAGGAACCGCAACGTAAAGCGCGTGCTCAATGTGCCCTCAAGTCGATATGAGTGTGAGCGGAATAGACATCAACGTCGCCCGCTCCTGCTGTGTAGACAGGTGCCTGCGATGTGCACGTGTCACGAGGAGCGGAACACCGGAAGGATCTCGAACATAGCTCAGCCGTAGTTGGCCGAAGAGTCTGTGTGCAGTAGACCACAGCGTCTACAACAACTATCGCACATTCCGGGTGAGCGCGTAACGCAGGACAGTCTCTCGCCCGAGATCGTCCCTGGCCACACCGAGTATCCAATCCGGACCTACCTGGTCCACACGCAAGCGACGCGGAACAATCACTCTCGCTTTGATCGCACCAAGAGCATCCACCACGAGAAATTGTGTGCTGTCAGTTTCACGCGCTTCCGTCACTTGCACCCACATTTCGCCGTTTGGCCCACCAACAAAACGAGTGAAGTGCGGAAGTGTTTTGGGCAGATTCCTGTTCGCATACATGGCGCGCACACGCTCTTGTTCGGCATCGCTGGACGCATTTTCGAGCGCGGCGGCGCGGCGGGTTTCGATGGCGGCCCGCGTTATCGCTGCCGGCGTGATCGGTAGCCGCAACGTTCGCTCTACGGCTCCACTCGTGTTCACCAGTTGAACAGCTCCCGTTCGCGCGTTGCCAATCCAGAATAGCTCACGCGACACTCCGGTCACGAGCACACTGCCAAAGGCCGATCCCACAATTCCAGTGCCGCCATCGGACGTCACATACCCGAATACTTCAAGCGACGGGACGGTGCCGATGGACATCCATTGGTGGGGTGCACCGGTGGAGTACACACCAATCCGCAACGAGTCGACACGCGCCTGACCAGCGCCGAGCGGTTTGACGAGGCGCAACCCACCAACGGCGGCGAGTACATGTCCGCTCTCCGTCCGATGCCAGGGATTGAGCGCAGCCGGCGCTCCCGGTGCACCCCGCAGCGCGGTGCGTTCTGTGCCCTGGTCCAGTGTGAACACGTGAACGTGCGCGGTGCCGGGCGGCTGTTCCAGAACAAAGACACTGTCATCCACTGTGGTGACCGCAAAGTTGCGCGCTTCGAACTCTCCCGGGCCTCGACCGCGTCTGCTGCGCGTCGCAATAAAGTTGCCGCTGGCGCCAAATACCCGCACTTCGTTGAGACTGCCGTCAACAACAACAATGTGCCCGGATGCGAGCCGAGCCGACACGGCGCGCGAGAAGATGAACTCGTTTGACTGTTCATTGCCGAGCGCGAGAGTGGGCGCGGGTGACACACGCCACATCGGTTGCGCACTGACCAACGACGGCGTGAGCGCCGCGAGAACTACGCGCATGGTCTGGTGCTTCATTTGTCGTCCCTCAAAAAAAACAGAGTTTTGAAGAGTTGCCCTGGCACTGTCAGTCGGCTTCAAGAAGCATCGCGCCCGTTTTCATTTTAATCCAGCGGCACTGCGAAGTCTCGATGATGTATTGATCGACGAATGTTTCGACGCGCTCCCCTGCTTCCTGCCTCAGGACAAACAGCGTATCCCCGCTCACTTGAATGGTAGGGCGAGCAATGCCGACGCGAGGGACTCGGGTTTCGACGCACGCCGTTCGCGAGGCCAGGTCCACGACAGTCACGTAGAGCACGGCCGTGATCAGGGGCAGATCGTCAGACTGAACCTCGTTGTCGTAGTGCACCGCGAGTAACCGGTCACTGTTCGCCAACGGCCGAAGTAGAGAGAGCACAGAAACGGAGTTCATAGCGCTCGCGAAGCCACCATTTGCCATCCTGTATCGCGTTGCAGAAACTCCTCTTCTGCTCACCCTCGGCAAGACGATGCTATCGACTACCGAAAACTGTTTGTCGAGCAGATAGAGTCCATCAAGCGCACCAAATCCCACAACACGCCATTTATCTGTCATAGCTGGGAAGACCGCTGAAAACCGCCCGATGCCTGCATCAGCCAATCGCGTGTACTCCGCAGGGATAGATACTGCTTGCACAATCGCCGAGTCTTTCGGAATGAGCAGCCCGAGAGCGGACTTATTCACGGGATCATTCAACCCAAAGAAGAGGGTGTCGGCAAAGAAGTTCGGGCTGGCATGAGAGATCGTCCCGGATACGGTGTAGCGAGCAACCTCAGTACCGTCGCTGATTCGCACCGCCTTCCAGGAGATAGAGCCGAAATCTGCAACCCACAGAAGATCGGCTTGCCGCACGACTGCGGCCGGTCCGAGAAACTCTCCCGGGCCTCGTCCCACCCGCCCCCAAGCGGTAGCGGCTTGCCCAGCATTGTCCCACGCGAGTACGCGTCCCGCTGCCAGGTCCGAGACCAAGTACCTGAATGATTCCGAACCAATGGCGAACCCAAGCGGACGACCTACGAAAAAAGAATCTGACTCAGCCAGCTTCGTTGATCGGATCAGCGTAAGTGCTGGACCTTGCGGCTCAGTCGCTTCGGGGCTGCGACATGACGCAGTAACGATCAAGAGTGAACTACCGAGGACCCACGCGAGTGGCCTACGAAAGAGTCCGTCGCGGCTTCGGATGAAATGCGTCAGCGCGTGGGATAACGACAAATGAGAGGACACTGGGCGGGAGGAGCAAAGGTGAGGAGAGCGAACAATCCCCCGGAACGTCACCATGATTCAAGTCGCATCATCGTGCGTCAGTTCCGACTCGCAGGACAGAAATCTGTGGCACGGTTTCGTTTGTCACGAAAACAAGGTTGTTCCCCCAGGCTGCTCTGACTCTTGCCTCCGGATGAAGGCCTGGCGGATTGGAACCTCGGTAGAGTAGTTCGCCGGTGTAGCGCCGAATCTCGAGGCGAACGGGGAGCTCAACAAGTGGATAGACCGTCTTGTCCGCGAGCCGTACTGTCACCGCGTACCAGTCGCGGCCACACACAGCATTCACGCTGCCAAGCTTCGGCTCGACGCCACCCAACTGCCCATTTGGAAGCATGCCACGCGTGCTGCCAGTAGCCGAGCCGGCAGTGGCGTAGCTCGCAATCGCCCGCAATGTGCTCCGTTCGAACACGACCGTCTGCAACAGCCATAGCTGGGCGGCCACGAAGTACGGTGACTGCTCGCTCGTTGCACAAATTGTCAGGCTCTCATTGCGGCGATCTGCTTCGGCCATCGCCGCTGTACTCGCCAGGACACGCTCCTCAGAGACTTCCCCCGTGAGAGTGCTCATCGTGCGTAGAAAGCGAGCATCCGAGCCGTCTGGCTTCCTGGGCGCACTGTTGAATCCCGCAACTACCGAGGAGTCGTCCCGTACGGTGATTGCCAGTGCCTGTCCGTCGAGCGAAGTCGCCAGACGCACTCGTCGGATTTCCTCGCCGGCAACTGTGGTCCATGTCAGCATTGACGTTGGTAGCTCGAATGCCATGACTGTGTCAGCACGCAGGACCACCCTGGAAATATTGAAGAACTCACCAGGTGCAGATCCGCACCTTCCGAAGCGAGCCTCAACGGAACGTGCGGCGGATAGTACGGTCATGGAACAGTCGGACCGATCGTAGACCAGCAACCGACCGCTTTCGTCCGCGTCGATCGCCTCTACTGTGCCGAACTCTGGCTCGTCAGGATGATCACCAATCTGCTCGACGAGCTCAAAAGAGACGCTGCTATACTCATCGTTCCATGCATCGATGCGTGCGGGAGCAGGCACATCCCGCAGCAGGAACGAGTCGTGCTCCGTTCCCGAATTGCACGCGATCGCAACGCCAACAACGGCCACCGCGCTCAATCGACCGAGCGTCACTGCGGCTTCTCGTGAAAAGAGAACTGCTTGATGACCAACTGTGGATCGCCTTGCTCGGAATAGTCAAATCCATACAGACGGTCCGGCGACAGAAATCCCCAAACCATGGTACTGTCAGTTGTGCTGCCGAGCAGCGCCCCTGTGGACAAGTCGATCACTTCCAAACGTGAGACGTATAGTCCTTGATCGTCATCTCGTTGCCGCAAGAGCTTCAACCCGCCCGGACCGTTCGCAGTCATCACACGATCGCGCCAGTCGGCTCGCGGTTCCCACGATAGCGTCCACAATCGGCCCATGCTGTCAAACCGCACCGCCTGCGCAAAGCCCCAAAGTTGCATCCCTTCCTGCAGGGGGACCGGCGAGCCTCCAGGGGCATAATGCCAGGCGTTTGGCCGCTCGAAACGAAGCAACTTCTCGAGTGTTGGCGAATAGATCTCGACCTCGTACCGGTATCGATGCGCGGCGGCGAGCAGCCCGTCAGGAGAGGTTGCCACCTGTCGACTGAGATGACCAGTCGTTGCGACAAACGCCGTATCGTTTGGCATGCCGAATGAACGTGCGACGCGTCCGTTCACAAGCAAGTGAAGGGGATGTCCAACCTGCTCCGGCCCGAGAAACTGCGCGTTGACCAGCAGTTGATCTCCAACGCTGTCCAGAGGCACCGCTTCATAGATCGGCCCCGTCGGTAGCGAACGCATCAGCGTTGCTTCCAGGCGCGCGTTGAGCACGGTCTCCCGGAAGCCCAGTTGATCCAGTGCGTGTACCTGGCCGGCTTCATCCACGAACAGCGTTCCCACCGCCTGAAACTCAGCGGGACCTCTTCCTCCACGACCGACCCTTGTCAGGAAGCGGCCAGTCGCTGAATAGACTTTGATCGCATCTCCGCTGCCAGTCCGGACTCTTCCCTGCTGGTCAATCGCAACGGCGCCCGTTTCGTCTACCATGCCCTCTCGCGTCGTGTCGCTGATCCGGATGCGTTCAACCAGTCGCACGCATTCCTGACAGGTCCCGTCGTTCCGCTCGACCAGATAGAGCTGTTCCGCCGACGGCACCACGGCCCAGGATGGCCATTCCTTACGGTCAGCTGCGCCTTGTGAGCACGACATCAGCAGGCACGCCAAAGGAAAGGCTTCCAACATTCGGGCGATCAGGGAACGCGCATGAAGCATGAGCACGACCGTTCTATCGGAGAGGGTTCTGCATTAGTTCGCTGCTTAGACATGCACGGATCTGACGTCGTTCGTGATTCTACCAAACACGTGGATCGCTACAATTTCGCAGCAGATTACAGTTTGTGCGCGTGAGCTGTTTACACTCTTCATCTACGCTGCGTTTCAGCGAGAAGGAGCGCAACCGCCAAGTGCGACAGGCTTGCGACAGGCTTGCGTCGACGTGTATTTGTGGATGCGTAACGCGAGGTAAAGTTGCGAGTAGCCCTCAGCAGGTCTTACATTGCCTGCCGTCTGTCGGCACCGTGCCATGTAACCTCGGTTCCCGCTCATTGGCGCTGCCGCAGCAGACGCGCAGGTGTGGGGAGCCCGACGCGTGCGACCTCCTCGACCGACAGAATCAAAATGCAGTGCGCTCGGTATTCAAACAGCGATAGCAGGGCTAAAGGGTCGACGTGGAACGTGATCAGTTGGACGGTCGGCGTTGGTCGCGGTTCGCGGTTCGCGGTTCGCGGTTCGCGGTGCATAATACGAGTCGCCGAGCAACGATAGCGCAGTAAGTTTCCAGGTTAGCTTCACGTCCTCCCGAATCGGCACACACCCCAGTACGTAGAGTCAGCTGTCATCGGTGGGATCGGACCGTTCGTCTGACACGGAGCGCATACGCCAGATCCTACGCGCAAGACCGGCCTCCCGCAAGCGAGTGCGCGTCCGGATGCCTGCGGCGTGCACGGCCCACTAATACCTAAGGCCGTCATGTGATGGTTCAACAGCAGGTAACGATCGACAAAGAGCGATTGCCTGAACGCCTTCCACAACTTCGCGTGTTGCGCGGCCCTGCGTCGATCCTGCTTTCGTATTCAGTCAACGCGCGGGGCAGCAATCAACCCACCACCCAGCAAGTGCATCGGGCGGCAGCCTCACTATCGGGCAAGAAAGGCAAGCACAATAACGTGGCTGGATGGAGCAAATCCGGACGTCGCTCGTGCGCACTCGGGCCGAGGGTCTCGCGAATATTCCTACCGCCAAGTAGCAAGTATGCCGAGTGCATCATCGGTGCGCGATGCACTCGGCGTGGTGCGGACTGCCGCGCTCACCTGTGGCTTGCAGGAGGAGTTGGGTGTCGACCCTGAGGGCGGTGTTGCGAAAGTAGGCTAGCGTACGTGTGAGACGATTGGGTTGCCTGGCTTTTCTGCTCTACGATTGGCGCCCTTGACATCGGGGGGATTACCGTCGCGACCACATTCATCGTGCGCCATCACGCCAAGAAAACGTGGTCACGGGACTCGTCCGCCAAAATGGACCGTGTTGCTCCTAAGCGCACATTCGCTTTCCACTGGATCCACACAACCGAAGAGATCAACGCACGCGGTGGCAAGACAGTTCACCGAGTGCGCGTGCGCTGACGGTCGTACAGTTTTTTTCGCAGCTAAGGCTCGCGCTTTGAACGGCGATTAATCCGAATCGTCCACGTCGCGATCAGGTCGACAACTCCAACAAACAGCATTACAGCTAGAAGTGCTCCCAAGTTGCGCAGCCCCCACTCAGTTGAAGCTACAGCTGCGAGCGCGCTGGTAAACATGATTCGTAGGACATCCCTGGGCGACGTACCCTTAGGCAACTTCCACCAAAGCAAAAGAGCCACAACGAACAAGGATATTGCCAAAACCCTGAAGCCAAGAACCGTGGTCTCTGTCTCCACTTAAACCACTTCTCCTCGCTTGCACGCTTCCAAGTCATTTTTGAAGTTTATAGCCGCCCATCCCGCAAATGCTATTTCACCTAAACCGAGAGCTGTCTTACCACCCAGCGCGACATAAAACGTGGTATACGCCAACGCGGTGCTGCCAACGGCTGGAACGCCAACAGTTAACACGCCAGCAACCGCCACCGCGCCTGCGAACACTAAGGCAGACTTACCCAAGTTGTACCATGATCTCTTCCCGGTGCAGTCTGGCGCAACGGCGGCACCAACGCTTCCAGCTCCTTCTAGGGTGCAGTCCTCAGACGACGCAGCTAAACCTGCGCGCATTCCTTCCCAAGTGTCTTCCTCACTCTCGAGCATGAAATATTCTTGCTCTAGCATGAGATCATTAATCGCAGCATCGATGGCCATCTCAGCTTCTTCGACTTCGGTGAGAGCAGAAAACGCGCTAACGATGCGCGCGCTTCCGCGCGGCGCACTCGGCGCGTCAGCCGCAGGCGGACTCGTCGGCGCCGCTTCATAGAAGCGGACGACAAGGTTGCCGGTCATATCGGCAACTTGTTTCGCCAGTTGCTGGTGACTCTCCTTGAGCGCAACGACGCGACTGCCCGCCAGCGGGGAGTACTCGCGGCCAAATGCCGGCCGCCGACTTCTCAGGCGAACAACATCAGCTCGAAGAATATTCCCAATACTGTCGACGATTACAGACATTTCGTGGGTCGCCCCACGAAAATCTACGGCAGCGGTGACGGAGTGGGGATTTACTGGCGGAATATCGGGTCCCGCGAGACTGCTTGGACTACTGCAAGCAGTAGCGAATACTGCGACTAAACCTAGGATGATTCCGCGAGTCACGTTGTTCTCCATTTTGCAGAGTTGTGTTCAAACGGAACCGGACGATACACTGTCAGCGGCAATTGCGATATAGGGCCAATACCCTATTGACAACCTAAGTCTCGCACTCATTTCGAGATGCACTCGTCAAGGGTAACTCTCAGGTAGTTTGGCATGCAGTGCTCGCGAATGCACCACTTATTGCGGTTCCCACATGCGGAAAAGTCAACACTAAGCGCCACGTGCGATAAGTGGCCGACAGCCGCGCCATCCAGTTGCAATCTCGCTGATGGCGGAAGGCACCATTCTGGATGGACTTGCCCCGTTTTAGTTGAGCCAAGCTGGCTGGAATATCAGGCAGCGATTGATGGTACGGTGTGCAGTTGATCAAACGCTAGTAGCGAGCGTTGACTAAGTGCGGACTGTGGACCGTGCGGATTGTACCGACCTCCACGCAGCACTACAACGGATTGGGATTGCACGCGCCTGACGTACGCTCCATCGGGTGCAAAGTGGGAAAGACGCTGCGCGCCAGACACTCCAAGCGTGTCGCCTGATAACACGGCCAAGTCCGAGATACTCCGATATTTTCCAGGACCGTCGCCAAGCCCGCCGATAACACGCAAAAGGCTACCAAGAGAATCCAAGTGGACCGCAAGCAACCCGTCGCCGCTCGACCCGACCACGTATGTGCCATCGCGTCGACGAATAATGTGAGGCTTTGTGGGCACGAGCGCGGTGAGGCTATCAGATGCTACGGCAAAAAGCCGCTGAGAAGAGAGTTGCTGCGGTCGCTCCAACTCGATCGGGACCCGGACGAACCGATTTAACTCATTCGACGCAGCCGCCTCAGGCTCGCTGCCGGAGCAAGCGGTGAGCAAACACGTAAGCGCCAACGCTGATACACACCGCTCAAGCATGCGCTCGGACAGTAGAGTCGTCGCGTTCATAACGTACGGGCGAGCAGGGAACGCGCGTCACCCGATCATCTCCGGCTCCAACACCTTCTCGACAAGCTTCCCGCCAACCAGGCTCACGTAATAGCATTTGGCGCCCTCTCGGGCCGACACGACGCGACGGACTTCATTGTCCTGGAAATAAATGCCGGCGTTGTTGTCGCAGGCGTACCCAGGCTTCAGCGCACCGGACCCGATGAGCTTCTCGTACTGCGGGCGACGACCGGGCTCGGCGTCGTAATGCGGGGCGTGGCTGCCCTTGAGGAAGCCGAGGCATTGCACCACCGACAGCTCCTGGGGACGTGAGTCGGTCGTGCCCTCCTCAAACCAGCACAGCGAGCCCGCGCTTGCACCGCCGAGCACAATGCCGCGATCCCATGCCTCGCGCAGCACAACGTCAATGCCCTGCGCCTTCCAGATCGCCTGCTGGTTGAGCGTGTTGCCGCCGGACACGACGATCGCGTCTACCGAAAGAAAGACCTCCTCCCAGCTCAACAACTGACGCGTGCTCGCAATAAAGCTTTCCTGCATTGACGGCTCGACATTGAGCGGGGCGCAGTTGCGGAAGAACGCGAGCGTGCCACTCTCCGAGTCGGCCGACGCGGTGGGCAGGTAGCAGATTTTTGGGCGCGCCTTACCGGTGAGTTCGGCCATGTAGCGGATAAACGGCGTGTTGAAGCCTCCGCCAGCAATGAGAATCTTGCGCAGGGGGTTGCCGGAGGTGGCCCCGGACACGCCGGTGGTCTGAGAGAGAGCTGGATGTGAGTTCACGGCGGCAGCGGCGAGTCCGATAAGAGACGAAGCGAGGAAATCACGACGTTGCATAACGGCGGGGATCCGAGGGGAAAAGGAGGTGCGTTGCATACTAACTTGAACGGATGCTATCGTCTCCGCACGCCGACGCTCGCGGCGCGACTCCGCACGTGGTGATTCTGGGCGGTGGGTTCGCCGGTCTGTCGGCGGCGCGCGAGCTGGCCAAGGCACCCGTTCGCCTCACGGTGATTGACCGCGCCAACCACCACGTCTTCCAGCCGCTGTTGTACCAGGTGGCCACCGCTGGCCTTGCCCCCAGCGACATCAGTGTTCCGATTCGGTGGCGACTTCGGGCGCAGCGCAACACTACCGTGCTCCTGGGTGAGGCCACCCGCATTGACCCCGACGCCCGACGCATTGAGCTGGACAATGGTGTGCAGATGCTCACGTACGATTACCTGATCGTGGCTACAGGCGCCCGCCACGCGTATTTCGGCAACGATCACTGGGAGCAGCACGCCCCCGGGCTCAAGTCACTTGAAGACGCCTATGCCATGCGTCAGCGCTTCCTGCTGGCGTTCGAGCAGGCCGAACGCACCACCGACCCTTCTCAGCGTCGCGCTTTACTCACCTTTGTGATCGTTGGCGCTGGTCCAACCGGTGTGGAGCTGGCCGGCACACTCGCCGAGATTGTGCGCGGCGCACTGCGCAAGGAATTCCGGCACATCGACACGCGCGAGACGCGAGTGCTACTGGTGGAAGCCGGCCAGCGGGTGCTGTCGGGCTTTCCGGAGGCGCTCTCAGCAACGGCGCAGCGCGATCTGGAAGAGCTGGGCGTTGAGGTTCGCCTTGGCACACCGGTGTCGGACATTTCCGCGGAGTCGGTCACAATAGGTGACGAAGTCATCCCATCGCGCGCCGTGTTCTGGGCCGCTGGTAATCAGGCCTCTCCGCTCGGCGCCATGTTGGGCGCGGATACTGATCGGGCCGGCCGGGTAAAGGTGAGCGACGACCTGTCCATCCCTGCGCATCCGGAGGTGTTTGTGGCCGGCGACCTCTGCTGGGCGGCGCGCCCGGATGGTTCAGCTGCGCCGGCTGTAGCCCCGACCGCCAACCAGACGGGCACGCACGCTGGCCGCATGGTACTGGCGAGCATCCGCGGGCAGCCACGGCGCCCGTTTCGCTACTTCCACAAGGGGGACCTCGCCACCATTGGACGCCATAAGGCGGTGTCGGCGTTCGGGCGGTTCCACGTTACAGGCTACCTTTCGTGGCTCCTGTGGGTGTTCGTGCACCTCATGTACCTGGTAGGCTATCGCAACCGGCTCTCGGTGTTCCTGCAGTGGTCGTATGCCTACGCCACGTACCAGCGGGGCGTGCGGTTGATCATGCGCGATTCGAGCCTGCCTGATGAGCGGGTGATTCCCACGATCACTGCTGATCGCGGTAGCGTCGTCCCCAATGCTAGTACCGAAAAATCGTAGCAACGCCGAGTGCATCGTCGCTTCGCGATGCACTCGGCGTTATCTACGCTGATCAGGCCGCGACCGCAGCCTCTGCCGCCTGCACTTCGAGCTCAAGCTTCACTTCGTCGCTCACCAGCACGCCGCCTGATTCAAGGGCCGCGTTCCATACCAGTCCCCACTCCGTGCGGGAGATTTTGGTGGCGAGCGTGGCGCTCACCTTGGTGTTGCCCCAGGGATCCTTGGCCGGACCGCCGACTTCACCCTTGAGCACGACTGGCTTGGTGACGCCGCGCAGCGTCAGATCGCCGTGCGCTTCGAGCGCTTCACCGGTGCGTACGGTTTTGGTGACCTTGAACGTGGCCGTGGGGTGGTTCTCGCAATCAAAGAAATCGGCCGAACGCAAGTGCGCATCGCGCTGTTCGCTGCCAGTGGAGAGCGACGCCACGTCAACGGTGACATCGGCTCCTGCTACCACCCCATCCTGCTCTTCGATGGTGCCGCTCATGTCCTTGAACGACCCGCGCACGGTGGAAATGCCCAGGTGTTTGACGGCGAACGTGATCTGACTGTGTGCTGGATCGATGTCCCATTTCATGGTTGTGGCGTCCTTGAGTTGATGTGTGTTGTTCGATTTGGCGGATGATTTAGCTCACCGCACGCTTTCTCAGTGCTAAGATATAGTTAACCGAGAAAAGCGCAAGTCCAGCCGTTGCCGTCAGGCGTTGGAGAGCTCGGTGGCCGTGATATCAGCGGCGGCCGCGCCGTGTCCCAGCCGCTTGAGCATGGCGGTCATCTCTTCCTGTTCCGCCTGATCCAGTGCTCCGACCACGCGCTCAATCACGGCCGCATGCGCCGGGAAAATCTGCTCGAGCAGGGCGGAGCCTTCGTCGGTGAGCGCGGCGTAGCGTGCGCGCCGGTCTGATGGGCACGCCTGACGCTCCACGAGCCCCTTGGCGACGAGTCGGTCCACAAGGAAGGTGATACCACCACTGGAGACGAGAATGCGGCGCTGCACCTCACCCAGCAGCATGGCGCCGCGGTGGTAGAGTGCCTCCAGGATCCCGAACTCGGTGAGCGTGAGTCCGTGCCGCGCCACATCGGCCGATACGTGGGCGCTCACGGCGGCCTGCGCCCGTGACAGCACCACCCACAACTTGAGCGCTGCGGCCGTTTCAGGGGCGACGGTGAGAGCGTGAGCGGTTCCAGGCAGCGGCTCACGCCCTGTCGCCATATCGTCAAGCTTGCGGCGGAAGGACATACCTAGCAATCCTCAGCCCGTGCACGCTTTCGCGCAAGGGCACACCTTACCTCGCCCCGGGTTCGGACCTGCAGACCTACCCGGAAACCGTCGAAAACGGGAACAACGGTTATTCTGCGTTGCCTCAGTAGAGAGACGGACCTGGAATGATTATACTTTAAGGATGCGCTGGTGCGACAGTCGCACTGCGCCTCGCAAACCCGAGGAGGGGCGGTAATGCGGAAGCCGAGGCCGAACACCTACAACCCTGCGCAAGCATTGCATCTGATCGCCAGCGATCGGAGCGGCTTGCCACTGGCATGCCCATCATGCTCCGGTGAGATCACGCGCGAACCTGCGCTGTATCCACCGCCGACCAATTCGCACGTCACGTTGAAATGTGCCGTGTGTGGACGTTTCGCCCGCTATATCGCCGGCAACGGTTGATCGCACCACAACAGGCGCCGCTTCTTGCGACAGCAGTATCGTTGCGCGGCTGAACAACAATACGCCCCGGTCATCACAACAGATGGCCGGGGCGTTGTTCATAAACATGCGCGCACCAGGCCGTACCGCTACCAGTTGATCGTGCCCTGCTTGCTGGTATCAACACCTTCCGCATCGCCGGTCTTGAAGAGAAACCCTTCGCGGTTGCGGCTCAGGAATGTGCGCGCCTGCGCGTCCATGAGATTGAGACCGTAGTGATTGATCAGCATGGTTTGCTGCTTGAGCCAGTCGGCCCAGCAGGTCTGACAAATGCCGTTAACGAGTCGCGTGGCGGTTTCGCCAGCGACTCCAACTGGTGGCTTTTCGAATCCGGCGCGCGTTTCTCCGCAGCGCTGGCAAGTGATGTCGGGCATGGATGTAAACTCCTCAGAGAATCGCGTTTAAGTGCGAACCTGAAGTTTAGCAGGAAGCACGCGATGCGGCAGTACGCGCTTGAGTGACCGCTCACTCCCCTCCCGGCGATCCACAATGGGAGAGCCGGTTGGGGAATCGCTAAAGTTCTGACGCGCAGCGCCGATACACATCAAGGAGTGCTCCCATTGCAGGTCGGCCAGCGCGAGCACCGCGCCCTGCTACAGGGACTTCACCTCGGATACCAACTTGGTGAGCGACGACTTGGCGTCGCCAAAGAGCATGTTGGTTTTTTCGTCAAAGAACAGCTCGTTCTCGATGCCCGCAAAGCCCGGATTCATACCGCGCTTGAGCACGATGATATTGCGTGACTCACTCACGTTCAGAATCGGCATGCCGTAAATGGGCGACGTCTTGTCGTTCTTGGCCGCCGGATTCACCACGTCGTTGGCACCAATCACCACGGTCACATCGGTTTCGGCAAACGACGCGTTGATCTCATCCATGTCGTACATTTTGTCGTACGGCACATTGGCTTCGGCCAACAGCACGTTCATGTGTCCCGGCATGCGACCGGCCACCGGATGAATGGCGTACTTCACTTCGCCACCATTCTTCTCAATGAGTTCGGCCAGCTCGCGCACCTGATGCTGTGCCTGTGCTACGGCCATACCATATCCGGGGACAAACACCACGCGCCCCGCGTACGCCAGCTGCACCGCGGCGTCTTCGGCGCTGATGCTCTTGGCTACCAGCCCTTCTGACGTTTTACCGCTGGCCGTCACCGCGCTGCCAAACGCACCAAAGAGCACGTTGCCAAACGAACGGTTCATGGCCTTGGACATGATGATTGACAGAATGAATCCTGACGCGCCGTCCAACGCACCGGCAATGATCAGCACGTTGTTGTCAATCGCAAACCCGGTGGCCGAAGCCGCGAGGCCGGCGTAGGAGTTGAGCAACGACACCACGACGGGCATGTCAGCACCGCCAATGGGCAGTACCATGAGCACACCAATCGCAAACCCGACCGCGAGCATGACGTAGAACACGCGCACGTCGAACGGATTGAAAATCAACCAGATAAAACAGCCCAGCGCCGACGCGAACAGCGCCATGTTGAACAGGTTCTGCCCCTTGAACGTGATGGGGCGACCGGTAATGAACTCCTGCAGCTTGCCAAACGCCATGAAGCTTCCGGTCACCGTCAGTGATCCGAACAGCACTTCAAAGCCGATGGCGGCCATCTTGAATCGCTCAATACCAGGCGCACCCGGGAGCTGCACATCATGGTAGTACTCACCAACACCCACGAGCGTAGCCGCCAGCGCACCAAACATGTGCGAAAACGCAATGCGCTGTGGCATCGCGGTCATGGGTACAAACTTGCCGAGCGGATAACCCAGCACGGTGCCCAGAATGAGTCCGCCAATGATCCACGAGTACGAGAGGATCCCCTCGTTGAGCATCGTGCCGATAATCGCGAACATCATGCCCAGTGCGGCCAGCTGCATACCACGCCGTGCCTGATCGGGCTTGGTGAGCGAACGCAAACCGAGCACAAACAGCACTGACGACACGAGATACGTGATCTGCACCAGCAGATCGCGACCAGCGAGCGCGTCGAGCGCCGCACCGGTGGGGCTGGTGATCAGCAAATATGCGGCCGCGGCAGCCGTGGGCAGGCCGGCCAAAAGCAGAAGCACGCTCACGCTTTCCCGCCTGTCGTATCCTGCGGTGCGTTGGACTTGGAGTCAGCGCGCTTGAACATGCTCAGCATGCGGTCGGTGATAATGAAACCACCCACAACGTTTGTCATGGCACACACCACGGCAATGAAGCCGAGAATCGTGGCAACTTTTCCGTACTGTCCGCCGGCCAGCACAATGCTGCCAACCAGCGAGATGCCGCTGATCGCATTGGTGGCAGCCATAAGCGGCGTGTGCAACAACGGTGGAACCTTGGTGATCACCAGAAAGCCGACAAAACCGGCCAGGATGAACACGTATACTTGAATGATTTGAGTCGCAGTCATGGCAACGGTCCAGTAAAGAGTTCTGTACGACGATCAGCGCCGCACAACACCAGCGTGCGCAACAGTCATGGCGCCTGTGATTTCATCATCGAGGTCCACGTTCAGCGCGCCCTCTTTCTCGAGGTGTTGCAACAGGGTGAGCATGTTCCGGCTGTACATCTGACTGGCGTGCAACGGTTGCGACGCGGGAAGGTTGCGTGGCCCGATTACCGACACGCCGCCCTCCATCACCGTTTCACCAAGCACGGTGAGCTCGCAGTTACCGCCCGTTTCGGCGGCCAGGTCCACAATCACTGAACCGGGTTTCATGCTGCGCACCATGTCAGCGGTGACCAGGCGTGGTGCTGCACGACCCGGAATCTGCGCCGTGGTAATGACCAGGTCCTGTTCAACAATGTGCCGGCCAATAGCGGCCAGTGTGCGTTCCTGCTCATCATCACTTTGCGCTTTGGCGTAACCGCCTTTGTCTTCGGCGCCGGCCGTTACCAGGTCGGTAGCCACAAACTTCGCGCCCAGCGACTGCACCTGTTCGCGCGCCGCAGCACGCACGTCAAACGCACTCACCTGTGCGCCCAACCGACGTGCTGTGGCGATGGCCTGCAGTCCAGCCACGCCTGCACCAATGACAAACGCCTTGGCCGGCTGAATGGAACCGGCGGCCGTGGTGAGCGACGGAAGAAAGCGCGGCAATGACACCGCCGCCATGAGCACTGCCTTGTAGCCCGACACGGTGGCCTGCGACGACAATACGTCCATGCTCTGCGCGCGCGTGATGCGCGGCACCAGCTCCATGGCCAGCACGCTCACGCGACGGCCGTTGAGCTGTTCCACCAGCTCTTTGGCGCTGGACGGTTGCAACATGCACGCAACGGCCACCCCTTCGGGCAAGGCAGCGGCTTCGGCGCTCGACGGTCGCTGCACCTTGGCGACGATATCCACCCCGGTCACGGCACCGGAGAAACCGTCCACCAGTGTGGCGCCGGCCTTTTCATACTGCTCGTCGGGAAAATAGGCCGCACTGCCAGCGCCACGCTCGACCAGTATTTCATGGCCCGCCTTGATCAGCTTGACGATGCTGTCCGGCACGAGCGCCACGCGACGCTCATGCTCTTCTGTTTCCCTGGGAACTCCTATACGCATAGCGATCAGTGCAATGAGTGAGTGACCGCGTCTCAAACGTGCGGTGCCCGTCAGTCCATCAGTGAACGCCGCTCATAAAGACAGCGGCGAAAAAATCGGTTGATGCATTGGTCCCGCTTATTCTCGCAGCGCGTCACCGTGTACGATAGTGGGGGAAACTGCTGGGTCGAGGGCCAGACGCACCAGCCCGCGGGCCAGCTCGTCGCCTGTCATTGACGCCCATTTCGCTTGCAGTGACGACGCGCCGATCAGCCCCAGCACCCCCAGCACGGCGTCGCCCACGCGGGCGCTCCACCGTTCAACCGGGCGGTCTTCCTCACGATCAGCGCCTGTAATGAAGGCTGGCCGCGCGATGACGTAATGCAGACCGGACTCGCGAAGTTCGCGCTCCACCCGGGCCCGTACGGCCAGGTACGGGTTGCGTGCATTGTCCTGCACACCAGCCGAGGACAGATACACAAAGCGCGGGGGCGGTTGCACCGTGCCGGCCGCCTGCAGCAGCAGGGACGACAGGCCGTAGTCTACTGCCTCGTAGTCGGCCGCCGCGGCCCCGGCCTGTTCCGCCGTTTGCGCCCGGGCACGCGTTGTACCCAACAGCGCAAACACAAGACTGACATTGAGTTGCGCCAGACGTCCAGACATTGGCTCAAGCTGCCACGGTGTGCTGTCTACGGTTGCACCCTGCGCGGCAAAGCGCTTGGTCCACTCATCCAGCCGTGAAGAATCAGGCCTTACATGTGCCACCGTGTCCACGCCGCGCCGTCTGAGCTCAGCCACTACAGACCGGCCCACGTAGCCGGTTGCTCCGGCCACGAAGGCCCGAGTCACCCGGGCGATCCGGCGTGTTCCGACAGCCAGCGCGCGGTCTCGTCAAAGACGGTCTGCTTTTCGACGTCCGCCGTCATGATGTGCCCCGAGCGCTCCAGC
>JBBSPO010000018.1:0-23625 GCA_038258695.1 Gemmatimonadales bacterium
CTCAACGACTCCGGTGGCGCGCGCATTCAGGAAGGTGTCGTATCGCTGGGTGGCTACGCCGACATCTTTTTGCGCAACACCATGGCGTCGGGTGTTATTCCGCAGATTTCGGCGATCCTCGGTCCGTGTGCTGGCGGCGCTGTATACTCGCCGGCCATCACCGACTTCATCTACATGGTGCGGAAAACAAGCTACATGTTTGTGACCGGTCCCAACGTAGTGAAGACCGTCACGCACGAAGACGTCACGATGGAGCAACTCGGCGGCGCCGACACACATGCTTCTACCAGTGGCGTGGCGCACTTCGCGCACGACTCCGAGCTCGAAGCGCTGCAGGCGATCCGCGAACTCTTTCGCTTTGTGCCATCCAACAACGTGGACGAACCACCTCGCGGAGCGGGCACCGATCCCGCGTCGCGTCGTGATGAAGCATTGATTGATCTCGTACCTGATCATCCCAATCAGCCGTACGACATGCACGAAGTGCTGCGACGCATTGTGGATGACGGCGAGTTCTATGAAGTGCAGCCCGATTACGCGGCCAACATTCTGGTTGGCTTTGCGCATCTCGGCGGACAGAGCGTTGGCATTGTGGCCAACCAGCCAGCCGTACTGGCCGGCGTTCTCGATATTGATGCGTCGCTCAAGGCCGCGCGTTTTGTGCGGTTCTGCGATTGCTTCAACATTCCCATTGTCACGTTCGAAGACGTGCCAGGATTTCTCCCTGGAACGGCACAGGAACATGGTGGCATCATCAAGCACGGCGCCAAGCTGTTGTATGCATACTGCGAGGCCACGGTGCCCAAGCTTACCGTCATTACGCGCAAGGCGTACGGCGGTGCGTACGACGTGATGAGCTCCAAGCACATTCGTGGTGACGTGAACCTGGCGTGGCCAACCGCCGAGATTGCGGTGATGGGGCCCAAGGGAGCGGTGGAGATTCTGTACAAGAAGGAAATCGCGTCGGCGAGTGATCCAGCGGCTGCGCTCGATGCGCGCGTAGCGGAGTACACACAAAAGTTTGCGAATCCGTACAACGCTGCGGCGCGTGGTTATGTAGACGATGTAATTGATCCGCGCGACACGCGTCCGCGACTCATCGATGCACTGTCGACGTTGCGTGCCAAGCGGGACCGGAATCCGCCGCGCAAGCACGGCAATCTTCCGCTCTGAGCCGCGCATGTTCAACAAAGTACTCATAGCAAATCGTGGCGAGATTGCGCTGCGTGTGGTGCGGGCCTGCCAGGAGTTGGGCGTGCGTTCGGTGGCGGTGTACTCCGAGGCCGACGCGCGCGCGCCGCATGTGCGCGAAGCCGACGAGGCGGTGTGCATTGGACCGCCGCCATCAAACCAGAGTTACCTGCTGGGCGACAAGCTCATCGAAGTCGCGAAGCAAACTGGCGCGGAGGCCATCCATCCGGGCTACGGCTTTTTGTCGGAGCGCGCGTGGTTTGCACGCGCCGTACGCGACGCCGGCTTGGTGTTTGTCGGACCGCCAGCCGAAGCCATTGAAGCCATGGGCAGCAAGACCGCGGCGCGCCAGCTGGTGATCGCCGCAGGTGTGCCCGTGGTGCCAGGTACCACCGAAGCGTTGCGTGACGCCAAGGAAGCCGAAGCAATCGCAGATACGTTTGGCTACCCGGTGTTGCTCAAGGCCGCCGCAGGTGGTGGTGGCAAGGGTATGCGCGTGGTGCACAAAGCGTCCGAGCTGGCCAACGCACTGGCGTCTGCGCAGCGTGAAGCGTTGAACGCGTTTGGTGACGACGCGGTCTATGTAGAGAAATACATTCAGGGTCCACGTCACGTTGAGATTCAGGTGCTGGCTGACATGCACGGCACCGTGCTGCACCTCGGCGAACGTGAATGTTCGCTGCAACGTCGTCATCAGAAAATGCTCGAAGAAGCGCCAAGTCCGGCGGTGTCACCGGAGCTACGGGCGCGCATGGGCGAAACCGCGGCAGCAGCAGCGCGTGCCGCTGGCTATGTGAACGCCGGTACATGTGAGTTCCTGCTCGATCGCGATGGGCAGTTTTACTTTCTCGAAATGAACACGCGCATTCAGGTGGAGCACCCGGTCACCGAGTTGGTGATGGGGCTTGATCTGGTGCAGTGGCAGCTGCGCATTGCGGCGGGCGAAAAGCTTCCGTTCGATCAGAAATCGTTTACGCCGCGCGGATGGGCAATTGAATGTCGTATCACCAGTGAAGATCCGGCCAACGGGTTTTTGCCGAGCACTGGTCGTATCACACACTTGCATGTGCCCAGTGGACCCGGAGTTCGCTGGGATGGTGGAATTGAGGCCGGCAGCGAGATCGGACTCAACTACGATCCCATGCTGGCCAAACTTATTGTGCATGCGCCAACGCGTGCGCTGGCGATTTCGCGCATGCAGCGTGCGCTGCGTGAGTTGGTAGTTGACGGCGTCGAGACGTCGCGCGGATTCCACTTGCGTTTGCTCGAACATCCCGATGTTCAATCGGGTGATCTCACCATTCAGTGGTTGGAAGCACACCTTGATGAGCTCACCAGTGCACCCGCAGCACCGGCCACGTTGCAGTTGGCGGCCATCGCGGCGGCGCTGGCGGCCGATCAGGATCGCAGCGTGCGTGGTGTGTCGTCAGCAGAAACAACCGGTGGTGCCGTTGCAACGTCTGACGCGTTGGTACACCGAGATGCATGGCGCGCCGCGGCGCGTCGTGAAGCGCTGCGACGGGACTGACGTGACCAAGCCCGCGCGAACAGCAGTGCAGGAAGTCACCATCACCAGTCTGGCCGCTGGCGGTGACGGTGTCGGACGCCTTGATGGCATGGCCGTGTTTGTGCCGCGTACGGCGCCGGGAGATGTTGTGAGTGCCGCGGTGCGTGTGCACGGTCGGTTTGCGCGTGGTACAGTGCGCGCAATGCAGCACGCGGCGCCTGAGCGTGTGGACGCGCCCTGCGTGCACTTTGTGCGTGACCACTGTGGTGGATGCCAGTGGCAGCACCTCAGTATCAACGCGCAGCGCGAGGCCAAGGCACAGCTGGTGGTTGATGCGTTCGCACGCATTGCGAAACGGGAGATTCCGAAACCGCAGGTGCACGGAGATGATCGCACGCTGGCCTACCGACGTACGATCAGCCTCACGGTGCGCGGACACGGTGCGCAGCGTGTGGGCGGTTTTCATTCAATGCACGACGCAGATGTGATTGTGCCGATTGAGCGCTGTCTGATTGCGGAACCGGTGCTGCAAGCCGCGTGGGACGCGATCCGGCACAACCTTGCGCGGTTGCCCGCGCCGCGCCCGGACAACAGCACGGGTAAGGCGTCCCCATCGGTTGCGCGCGACACGTCGCACATCATTTCGCGTCGCGGAAAGCACGCGGCGTCGCAGGTGCAGTCGCAGGTGCAGTCGCAGGTGCGCTCGGCGCCGCAATCGCGCTCGCAGGTTCAGGTGAATAGCAAGTCAGGACGCACAGAGCGCGGCGAGGTGCGCGGTACGCCAGGGCGCGGCGAGGTGCGCGACGACCTGCGCGTTTCGGTGCGTGCCCTCGACTCCGGTGATGTCGCGCTCATGGTGCAGGGTGGTACCAAATGGCATGGCAATGATGTGGCTTTGCTGGCCGAGGGTGTGCCCGCCTGCAGCGCAGTGTGGTGGCAGCCGGCTGGACGTGAGACGCGGTTGGTGTGGGACCGTGATGCAACGCGGTCTGTTCCCGCTACGGCGGCGGCGGTGTCGGCATCAACCGCAGCAACCGCAGCGGCATCGACACCAACAACAGCTTCCACAACCGCCTCCACAACATCCGCCGCATCTCGCGATGAAGCTCTGCAGCTCGCGGCCAGTTTCGTGCAGGTCAACCGAAGCATCGCTGCAGCGATGCATAGCTACGTGCACGACACGGTGCTCTTGGCCAAGCCGCGCACCGTGCTCGATGCCTACGCCGGTACGGGTCGGCTATCGATCGCGCTGGCCCAGGCTGGTGTGCGCGTGACAACCATTGAATCGGACACACGCGCGGTCGCGTTCACGGCGTCGCAGCTGCCGGCCGGTTCACGCGCCATATCCGGTAGAGTTGAAGACACCATTGCGGGTGGATTGCCCGCCGATGTGGTGGTACTCAATCCGCCGCGTGCAGGCGTTGACGCCGCCGTGACGACCGCGCTTTCTATTGCCGGACGCGAAGCCGGAGCGACGCCGACTGACCACGTCGCCTCACCGCAACTCCTGGTGTACGTGAGCTGTGATCCGGCCACACTCGCCCGCGATGTCGCGCGACTGTCGGGCTGGCGCATTGAATCGGTTACCTGTTTTGACATGTTTCCGCAAACGTCACACGTCGAAATCGTGTGCGTACTGCGACCGGAGATTGCATGAAGTACATCGTGGATGTTGGTGGAGAGCGCATCACCGTTGAACTCGATGGCACACACGTGCTGGTGAACGGCGAGCGCATGGCGGCAACACTCGAACACATTGACGGTACGCCTGTGCGTCTGTTGCGTGTGGGCAACTCGGTGCATCGTGTGGTCGCGCGTCGCGATGGTCCGCGCGGCCGCTACGCCGTCGATGTGGACGGCTGGCAGTTTGTGGCCGATGCGCTCGATGAGCGCACGCGCGCAATCCGCGATCTGGCCGCTCAGAGTGCGACGGCGTCTGGACCGGCGCCGCTGGTTGCTCCAATGCCGGGTCTGGTGGTGCGTATTCTCACCGAAGTGGGCGCCGAAGTAGCCGCGGGTCAGGGGCTGGTGGTGATTGAAGCAATGAAGATGGAAAACGAGCTGCGTGCTTCAGCGGCCGGACGTGTCACGGCCGTTCGCGCCGAAGCGGGAACGGCCGTGAACAAGGGTGCCGTGTTGGTAGAGCTGGAATCGCTTTAGGCCGCAGCGTCGGCTTTCTTTTCGCGGCGCAAGCGGTTGAGCAGCTTCACCACCATGAACAGCGTGAACGCGACAATCGCAAAATCCACGGTGTTCTGGATAAAGTTGCCGTAGTTGAGCGTGCCCACACCGGCCTCTTTCGCGGCATCAATGGTCGCATACTCATTGCCGTCCAGGGCGTAGAACAAACCCTTGAAGTCGCGACCGCCCAGCGCCAGTCCAACGACCGGCATGATCAAGTCATCCACCATCGACGACACGATCTTGTTGAACGCGGCGCCTATGACCACGCCAACGGCGAGGTCCATAACGTTGCCTTTGACGGCGAACTCCTTGAACTCGGACATCATACCCATGCAAAACCTCCCAAAGGGATTGTCGATCGCGGAACGTGCGTGGACGCGCGTGAATTTGAGAAAACGTGAGTAAACGCGCGCGACTGTAGCTGCGCGTACCATGAACGTTCGTCAGCACGCCGCAACCGCTGTGCACGTATTCATCTTCATCACGTACAGAAACGAGGCCGCAACACAGAAGTGCGGCGGCCCCGATACGCCCACGATGCAGCACCGATCACCGAACAGCAAGTGGGTAGGCTCACCGGCGACAACGCACGCACGCACCCACCCTAACGCGCCGCGTTGTTTACCTCGCTCGCGATATCCGCATTGAGTCCGGCGAAGAACAGATACCAGTCGTTGGTGCCACCGGGGCGTCCATCGGGGTCCCACGCCTCCAGCTCGCCTGCCGGCGTGGTATCTGCGGCGGCGGCATAAGCCGACGGATCAATCCGCTGCAGTCCCCCCACCGCATTGAGCCGCTGCACGCTGTGGCACATCTGCGCCGCGTCGTCGGGAACCAGCGCCGGTGCAATCCCCAACCGGTCGCCCAGCAGTTGACGACGCGCCAAACGCACTGCCGCCGGCCGGCCGCGACTCACAGCCTCGTCTACCAAACTCACCGTCAGGCTGCTGTCGAACGTGAGCCCCCGACGCCATAAATGCGCCGTCCCGGAAAAGAGCACCGCATCATCTACGATGACCGTAGTCGCCGACATGTGAAGCGGGCGCGCGCTACCGGCCGTTGGTGTAAACAACACCACATTGGCCGGCGAACTGTCGAGCAACCGCTTGAGCGCCGCTGCAACGCCCGACTTTCGAATCGCCTCGAGTTTCTCAGGCTGTCCCGGCAGGAACTTGGCGGGCACGCACAGCATCACCACCAGTGCCGGTCGCTCTGCAAGCCGCGCAAGCAGCCGCCCAATGAGATCGATGGCACCGCCCTCAGCAGTAAGCGTATCGATGGCTGGCGTTTCGAGGTAGACAAAGTCTTCAGCGCGATCGATGGCGGCCAGCATGGCCGTCGCACTCTGGGCGGCACCATCGCGGGTTTTGAGAATGAGCTGGTCAACCGCTGCAGCGAGCGCCGTGTTATTGAACGTCGCACTGTCAATGCGCGCGTCGAGGTCCACACCACTCGCGGATTCGACCGCGGTTTTGAGATCATTCCACGCCTGTCCCGGCAAAAATGCGGTACCGAGGGCACTCTGGGCCGCGAGGAACGCCCGCACTGCGCTGTCGCCAGCCACGCCGTAGGTCAACGTCTCGAGCACGGCGGTAAAGGTGGTGGTACCTCCAGGGTCGGTGGCCGCAGCAACCGGGAGCTGAGACAGCTCGACATAATCTCCGAGTTCGGCGGACATGCGTTCGCGCATGAGGGTAGCCAGCGGCGCGGCGGCGGGGCCGGCGAGCGCCACACCGGTACCGTGAATCTCCGAGCTGGCGGGCACGCCTGGATGCGCGAGCTGCGACGGAATAGCCTCATGGCTCGAGGCTCGGCCCGGCGTGGCGGCCACCACGCCCACGGTGCCAGCGCTGTCGGTTGCGGCTACCTCGCGACGCTCCATGGTGGGCACCGGGCGTCCAAGCGTGGTGATGTTGTTGACAACACCACTGCGCCCACGGTGCAGCACGGTGGCTCCCTGGTCGCCGATCGGTCCGGCCGCGGCCACCACGTCACCCTCCGGCGTATTGCCAAAGGCCGGCGCGGTTACCGCCAGCCGATCACCCGTCCCAACGGCCACCCGTAGCGTGGCCGGCGCGAGATCATCGTTGACCAGCGTTGTCGGCTCAACGAGCGCGTATTGTCCGTCCTCCTGATCGTCCGGCACCGCGAGCACCGTCTCACCGCTGGCCAGTGCCGCACCGCTTCGTACCAACGGCGCTCCGCGTCCGGCGATCCATGCGGTCAGACCAGTGCCCAGACTGTCAGGTGGCGCTTGCAACGTCTCGCGCGCTCCGCTGGCCAGTGCCGGTCGGTCGAAGCGCTGCTCGAGGTACATTCGCGCGTCGAGGTCGGTGCTCACGAGCGCGTCAAAGCTGAGCTGCGCCGAGCCTGTGGAGGCGCCGGCGGCCGTTCCGTCGGGCAGGCTGAGTACCACAAAGGCGCGTCCTCCGGAATCAGCGCGTGCCGCACCCCCGTTCTGTCGGTAGCGCAAGCCGGTGCTGGCGTCGAGTCCGTGCGTCCACAGGCGCACCCAGCCGGAGGGCGGCAGCGCGCCCGGAGCGAAGCGCACGACAACGCGCTGACCGCCCACCGTGTCGCCCGCTGCTGTGCCCTCGCCGCGCAACGAGTGAACCGAGAAGCTCAGTGTATCCGGAAGTGGTTCGGTACCCAGCGTCGGTGCGGTCACTGCTCCCCATCTGGCGTCCATGACCGGCGAGATGGCGTGCGCGGGTGCGCCGGCGGTGAGGGCCGCCATGAGTTGTGCCGTGGCCGCGTCGGTGGTGGCCAGAAATGGTGTTATCGCCGTATTGCGCGACGCGCTCACGCGCCGCGTGGCATTGGCCTGGGTGGCATCGGTGCGGTCCAACCCCACAAGGTGGCTCTCGATGTCCATGAGTGCGATGCGTACAAAGTCGCGGTTGAGCGTCGCGGGCCACGCTGCGCCGGTCCATCCGGCAAACAACGCGGTACCGGGAGCTGCGGGCGCGGCGTACGGACGATGTGGCAAGAGTGCCAGACGGGGAATGGGCAGCAAGTCCGGGGTGGGCGCGCTCGTGAGCGTGACCGCTGGTGCGGTGCCGATCGTGTACATGGCAACGCCGGCTGCGGCGGCGCCGGTGACCGGCGTGAGATCAACAACCGAGAGCCGGTTGCGATGCGACTCCGGCAGGTTCCCTTCGTGCACACTGCAGAAAAGCACGGTGCGTGCGTCGGCTACGGCGGCGGTGCGCTGGTCATTGGCGTCGCTGTGCGCCCACAGATTGTCAAACACCGCTGACGTCGCCAGGTGGGCCCACCAGGCCGCCACGGCACCGGGATCGATGGCACGTCCTCGGTCATCAAACGCCCACAGTGTAGCGGGCAAGGGCGCACCTGTACGGTTTTTCACAATGACCGCACTGGACTTGGCCGGTCGATGCAGTTCACGGGCCGGCGTGGCAGCATTGCCCATACTTCCACCGCTGGCCGAGAGTCCGAGAAAGGCGGCTTGTTTGTCGGCCGTGTCGAGATCTGCCGGAAAATCGAACTCGCGCAACGGTTCCACATCGCTCACGCTATTCACCGACACTTGCAGCGCGAAATGACGCGCTGTGGCGCGCGATGGAAGACCGGCGCTCGGCGCGTTGTTGTCGGGAGACGGCAACGCGTTGCTCAGCGCGGCCAACCGCACTTCGACTTCGGGCAGCAGGGTCGCCAGGATGACCAGCGAGTCGTCGGCAAACGCGGCACCGCCGTCCGGCTTTCGCAGACCGGCGAGCACTCGGGGACGGGCAGTGGTGGCCACGGCGTACGAGACCAGGCAACCGGCGGGCGCGCGCCACTCCATCCCCGCCGCCAGCGACAGGGCAATGGACAAGTCGGCGCCGGCTGGATCGAGAGTTGGTGTGGTCGCCGAACCATCCCGAAACCACGGGCCAAGCGCAGGCGACGCGAGGCCGAGGGAGCTGGGTGCAGGAGTGAGCGTTGCCATGGCAGGTAGGGAAAAAAGGAACCGGGAGGCCGGCGGTCAGGAGAGTGTGGTTTCGACGGCGGCGCTTTTTCGGCCCAGCGGGTCGATGAGCACCACGCGATAGAGCGTGCCGGCCGCGGGCTCGTCTGGTGGATCGCCGGTGGCCAGATCAGTGCGTAAACCACTCACCGCGAATGTGTCGCCGGCGGTCAGTGCCGACTCACCCAAGAGCTGCATGACGCCGCCCGGATCGCGTCGCGTGACTTGCACTTTGTACGCGCCCGCGGAGGCACCATTCAGCTGGTCGGCGTGTGTGAACGTGAGCACGACATCGCTGAACCGTCCGCCTCCTACCGCGGTCCCCGCGGCCAGCAGCGTCTGTACCGGATCCGGGGCGCGAGGCGGCACCAGCATCAGGCTTACCGGATCGGAAGGTGCGCTCCACACTGCCGGAACCGTTCGTCCCGCGGCCACCGAGCCTGGCGCCGGTGCGCCCTGCGTTTCGGCCACCCATTGATAGCGTACCCACGGCTTGAGGGTTGCGGAGTCAGAGATTTGCACCGGACCGGTGTCGCTGACCGTGGCCCGCTGTCTTCCGTCGTCATCGACCGGACCCATGGCGCCCAACGTCACAATCGGCATGCGCAGCGGATCGCGGGCACTCACACTTGAACGGCGCAATCGCCACATGGCAGCTTCAGTCATGCCCGGCGTGAGCGTGATGCGAATCGTGGCGGCATACACGTCGCGATTGTCGGTCATGTCGGTCGACACCACCTCCAGCGTGGGACGGGCTGGCGGATCGGCGTTGGGCACGGCAAAAATGAGCAGCGGCAGAGTGACCAGATCCACCCTCGCCGACGAGGCGCTTTCGGCGCTGATGCGATACAGGTTGAGCACGCGCAAACTGCCGGAGACCGCATGACGAAACCGTGCGCCCATGGCACCCGTCTCGTCAGTGACATCGCGAAGCCGTTCGAACAGGTGTGCCGGTAACAAGCCTGCGTTGGCGCGCAGCAACGTGGCGCGGGCCGCCGGATCGGCCGTCGTGGCCAACTGGCCGCGCAGCGCAGCACCCGGTGAGCCGGCGGCGGGCGAATCGAGATAGGCCATCACGCGGTTCTCGTCGCTGTAGTACACGGCAAAGCTGGACTGGCCCGGCGCCGGGTTCCATCCGTGCTCCGCGATGGACAGCCCGGTCACGTCAGGGCGCCCGGAGTACAGCAGCACATCGGGTACCGTGAGCTGCGCCGGCGGACGCGGGTCGTGCATGGTGAGCACGTGCGGCTCTGATTCCGTGGAACGCACGTTGTCGGTGTCGTGCCAATACGCCACCAGTGAGAGCTGGCGCGACTCGGTGGGCGAGAGCAGGGGACCGGTAAAGCTGAAATCCAGCGTGGTCGGCGGTGCCAGCGGATTGCTGATCACTTCGTTGAGCGTGATCACGCCGCCTGTGGTGCGATCGGTGTAGGTGAGCTGAAGTCGCGCGATGGGGAACGCCGCTGGCGACAGGGTGTCGAGCGTTGGCACGTCCACAATCACGCGCACCGTGCCACCACCCGACGCCGGGTTGGCTGGCTGCGTGTAAGTAGCGCGAAAGACGGGGCGTGGCGGACGCGGACGGGAACCCGGCGCGTTCACCACCGACGTCCAGGCCGACCAGCGCGCAAAGCGATCCTGCTGCGCCACGCTGTATCGAATATCCACGGGCTCGGCCAATCGATCACCAATGATCCCGGTCCCGGGCGCGTCGCTGGGCGCCAGCGTTGCATCTGTTGCGCTCAGGCCGAGTGCGAGCGGCAAATGGTATCCATCGTCGTTGCGTTTGTTGAGGGACAGTCGTTGCGCGCCGGTGGCTGGCGTTTGTTTTTCTGCCGCGAGCAGATGTCCCACGCCAACGTTCGCCAGCGACAGCTGCACTTCACGACGGGCATCGGGAACGACGACCGTCGGGATCCAACCCACGTGTTCGTGCGAGATGATGTCGGCCGGCGGCACGGGATCGGGCGGAGCGGAGCGGTCGGCCACCGCCATTGCCCCCAGCCCGATGTAGTCGCGATGTCTCTCCACCTGGCCATCGGCGTCGGGGCTGAGCTGGATTTGCAGCGGCTCCATGAGTCGCCTGACATTGTCTACCAACGTTTTATCGTCACCCGTTCTGTTGGCCGACGGAAGTTGTGCGATCAGTGCGTCGAATGACGGATCGGCGGGCGGTTTGCCCGGAACGGGTGGGAAGTCGCGAAAGAAGCCGGCTACCCAGTAAAACACGAGCGTCGGCTCGGTTTCCACGAAGTTGGAGTCTCGCGCCTTGCAGCCAAAAAACGCCGCACACCCGGGATCGAGTTGACCCTGATAGATCGCGGCCAACCGCGACTGTTCGGCCGTTCCGCGCTCGACGCCTGACTCGTCGAACACCGGCTCGCTGTTGAGCTGATCAAACGGCGACTGCGAGACATCGGTGATCAGCGCATCGAGTGAAGACGCGAGTGGTGCCACCAGCGATTTCACCCGGTCACCCTCTTTGTCCGCGGTGGCCATGGGAACCGAGGCCGGCGCCAGTATGCCGAGTGTTTCCTGGAGCGGCAGGCGCTTGGGGGCCTGATCAAGTACGCGAGCGGCCGCCCGCGCCAGAGGGTCTACCGGTGCTATGTACCGGGGACCGCCCACGTGCGGCAGGTTGAGCTGCTGCCACGGCTCGAAATCCAGCCGCCGCACGTCGCTCTGTTCAAGCCACTGAACCGCTCGTACTGCGCCGCTGCCACGCAGCTCGAGCGATACGATACCGGGTGCCCCAAACGCGTACGGCGCTTCGGATCGTCGAGCCACCTCGGCCGGCCCGCGTGCCGACGACACAAAAGCGCGCACTTGCAGGCCCTTTTTGACGCCCGAGGCGAGCAGGTCTCTGACGCCACGCGAGCCGTCTATTCGTGCACTGCTCAACAGCTGCCGGGTGGTTCGGCCCGGCTGCGGGATGGGCGCCACCACGCGCGGCGGCACCGCCGTATCAAACGGTGGCGCAGAGATCACTGGCTCTGACGGCCGAGCCGGTTCGCCTGGGTTGGGAACGCTGCCAGGCTTTACGCCGCCATCGTCTTCGAGCAGCAAAAGCCGAGCCCAGATGCACGTTTCTCCCGGACGCAGCGCAATATGGGCGGTGACCGGATTGTCGGGTGTGACGGTAAACGGCGTTGACAGCACCCGCCCGCGACTGTCCACAAACGTGGCCGCCGAACGTTTTTTGATGCTGTCGACCTCGCGCACAACCGCCCTCCACACGAAGTACGGGGCCACCGGCAGACCAAGCAGCGGATGCGCGTTCACACGCACGTGATTGCCAGGCTGTGCATGCGTGTCGCGGAAATCGGCGGCCAGCGCGTGCGCGTTCAACAGTGTGGGTGAGACCAGAGGCAGCGGCATTACAATCCCTCTCGTTCGAGCAGTGACGGCAGGTGGCGTAACCGTCGTCCGCCGCGCATGGCGCCGGTTGAAGTTGTGAACTCGAGCGTGAGCACATGTTCGCTCGTCGCGGGCAGTACTACAGGCGCGTTGGGTGCAAACAGCACACGCGTCCAGTTGGCGTTGGCCCGGAGCAGCTCAAGCCTGACGCCGTTGACCGTCGCGTACAGCGGCGCGATGCGTGTGCCAACGGTGGCGTCGCCGTCGGTGCCAACGACCGTACGCTCGCGCGACAATGGTTCGAGGCTATCTACGAGCAGACCTTCCACCTGCCAGCCAATGGCCTCAGTAAAGCGCCACATCACGTACGAGCGGCTGTTGCGGATAGGCAGCGGCAACGTTTCGGCATCGATAGCGGCCAGTGCGCTGTCGAGACCAGCATCTCCCTCAAGAAATCCGTCGTCCGGTAAGGCCATGCCATCGGGAATGATGACGTCGTCGGGCAGGAATGGAGACACCTCGGCGTCGCGATATCCCAGCGCGTCAATCATCTCCCGCGGACTGGCGTAGCGCGAGGTGTGGAAGCGTGTGGCACTCACCACGGGTCGGTCGGCGCCTCTGGGCGCCACCACGACCAGATCGTAATCGGCATCGGGCTCGAGCGGTGCCAGCGCACCCAGGCTGGCGCCATCCGTCACCGGACCCGACGGCACACAGTCGGCCTCTTCGAGCAAAGCCTCGTCAATGCGCTGGTAGCCTGTCGGTTTGTACACCGACGGCAAGTTGAGCCAGAACGATTCGAGGGCCAGCGGTGCTAACAGGGCTTCGAGCGCGGCCGGGGTGGACTGGGGTGCCGGATCGGTACGACGCACTTCGATGTCAAGCGTGCGGCCGTACTGCTCCACCAGCTGCTCCACGTGACCGGCGTTGAAATGCACCCAAATCGGATCGGCGGTAAAGTGCGTCCCGCGTGCGTCGGCGGGTTCGAGTGCAATGAGATAGCGACCGACATCGCGCGCGTCAAAGATGAACTCATTGAGCCCGTCCTGCACCTCGGCCGTAGTGGTGCTGTCAGGCGCGGTACGGAAACGGAGCGGGGCATCGGTCGTCCCCGGAGTCCATGCACCGGACGAAGTGTTCGGCGGCGTTTGTCCCGTGCTTTCGGGCTGCCACGCCTGATAGCTCCACGACACGAGCACTTCGTACTCAGTGTCCGGTTCGAGTACAATCTCGCGTCGCTGCTCGGGTGAGGCGAGCACGGTGGACACAAGCACGCCAAGTAAGTGCGCTTGCACCGCGGCGTCATTGGCGCGCGCGTCGGCGGCCCGTTGATCCACACCGCACACCGAGAGCAGCGTGACAGTTTTCCCTCGCGGCGCACGCACCTGGAACCCGTCCCATGGGCCGGCGCCGGGATCGCGCGGTTTGAAGGTGACCACCTGACACCGTTTTTTGTCCGAGCCCGTTTGCTCGTCAACAACGGTACCAATCCATGCGTCGCGCAGCGCGCCGTTCACAGCGCCGGTTACTGCAAGCGCGCTTGTGCCGGCGGCCAGCGCGCTTACGGAGCGTGCCGCCGTCATCATCGCCGTCGGACCGTCCTTGAGCGTGTCTGCAACAGGCGGACGCCGCCCCGACAACGGCTTCATCTCGCAGCAAATCTCGTACAGCACTGCTGCACTTGCGCCACCCATAAGCTGCACCGATCGAATACCGGGGCCGCTGAGTCGGATGACCTGTGGCACCTCCGTACGCTCGTCGGTATTCCCCCGCGACACGCGCGCGCCCGTTGTGTTCACAGCCTGCGCCTTCACCGGGTCAGCCTTGAACAGCATCACCTTGAGCTCCACCGCGATGCACTCCGACGGCAGATCAATGCGCAATCCGTCCTCGCCAAAGCGCAGCTCCGAGCGGCGATCGCGGCCCGGTTTATCGGGCTCAGGCGCCACGTTCACACGATCCGTCAGCGAGAGTTCGGATTGTCCGTTGATCGCGTAGAAGGTGAGCTTCTCATGTTCGAACTTGGACACCTTGTCCTCGGGTCCCAGTCGTGCGCGACTGAAGTCCACGCAGCGACGTGACCCGTTGTCTCCTGCAGGCGCGTCGTCCTTGTCACCGCGACAAATGCGATAGAGCGCCGCCTCGCCGCCGCCTCCAGTCACACGAACCTCGGTCATGCTCACAGTGCTGCGAAGCCGCAGCACGTGCGGAACGCGTTGCACGCCCGGCGTAACATCGGTCGCCACCACGTTGCCCGACGCATCAAAGCCCTCGGCTTTCACGGGCTGATTCGTGAACGTCATCACATGCAGCTCTACATACGCACTGGGACGCGGCAGTGATATCCGTACACCGGCGCTGGGGAAGAATATTTCCGCCGTTCCATCGCTGCCTGGTCTCGCCGGTGTTTGACGTTCGTCCACGGCGTCGGTGAGACGCAGTCGCGTGGCGCTGTCTATCACACTGAACGTGAAGCCGCGGTGCACGACGCTCGCCACCTGATCCTGATTGGGCTTGAGCACCACAAAATCTTCGCACACCGTGGCCGGTGGTTCATCGCCCAGACCACACACCTTGAGCACAACGGCTTCGCCACTTCCGCCGGTAAGCCGAACGGCGCTGATGCCATTTGCACCCGACGCGCTCAACACAAGTTCATGCACCACCCGCTGCACATTCGGAGTGCTGTCACCGAAGAGCACACTGCCATCGGCCGACAAGGCTTCGGCTTTGACAGCGCCCGCAAACTGCATCACGCAAATCTCTACGCGCTGCAGTGGCGTGTCGAACTCCAGCGCTACGCCAGTGTTCGGGAATCGGACCTCGGCTGAGCCGTCGGTTCCCGGACGTGCGGGCGTTGGTCGCTGGTCTACGTTGTCCACCAGCGCCAGCGACTGCGAGCTGTCGATGGCGCGCATGCGGAAGCGGCTGCGACGCACCTCGGCAACCGACGAGCCAGGCGCGAGCTCGCGAAACCGGTCGCAGCCCGGTGTGTCGCTGCCGCCGTTTCCGTCGCCATCACCGTTGTCGTCAATGCCGCCATCGTCATCGGGCGCATCTGTTTGGCCCGGCGCATCACACACCAGCAGCGTCACGCTCGGATCGGTCACCGGCTGATCAAAGCGCGCCTCCCACGGCAGCGCCTGATCAATGAGTCCGGTAGGCAACGCACGGCGTGCTGCAGGAAGACGATATCCTTCCTTGAGCAACTCACTGCCGTGACTGACGCCAAACGGCAGCGACACCACCGCACCGGGAACCCACTGTCCGCCGGACTGCTCCACCAGCGTTTGCAGCGGACGTCCCGACAGTGAGGTGCTCCCGCCGCGCAGCACCGGCTCACCGGTGACAAAAAACCGGCTCGGGTACGGCGGCGGCGCGGGATCCTGCTGCCGCATGGTCACACGATTCAGCCCGGCGCGTCGAGCGGCTTGTCCAAAGACACATGCTCGCTGCGGCACCGGCGGTGGATCGCACACGGTTTCCACCGTGGTGCTCGGGTCACCGGGCTGTCCTTCACCGCCACTGTCCAGGTTCACCACCCAGTTCCACGGATTCCAGTCCAGCAGCTTGAGGTTGGGTCCTTCATGTTCAGATGGCAACGGATTCCCGTCGGCGCCCGACGCGTTGGGCTGACGATAGGGCGTGCCGACCCACACCGACTGCAGCGCCGCGTCGCCCGACACCAATGCGCCGCCGGTACGCTGCCGTAGCTCCACGCTGTCCAGACGATAGGCGTACTTGAGCTCACTCGTACCGGTCCACTGCGGCTGTGTCGGCGTAGGTCCAGGCAGGAACTGCGCCGCGGCGCCCATGCCGTTCTCCACGTAATGGCTGAAGTGCAGAACCGGCGCCGTGTCGGGCCACACGGTATTGTTGCCGTCCACCGCCGCCGCTGCGGTGGGATCACTCGGCACAAACACCGCTCGCGCCTGCGGTGCACCGGTGCTGGCCACACCCATGATGCGATCGCGTCTGTCGGTCAGACTCAGTCCTTTAACCGGCGACGGTGGCACGGGCGGCGTGGTGTCAATGGTGTTGCCAATCGAAACGCCAACGCAGCCCGAGAGCGAAAAGAGGAACAGGTCCACCTCTCCGCAGAACTCACCATCCAGACGCACCAGCGCGCCTGCCGGTGTATCGCGGTACTCGAGAATGAGCTCCCCGCGTGCAGCAATCGACACCACCACCAGATCAAGCTCACCGGCGACAAACACACCACCCTTGATCATGAGCGGTGCGGTGCCAAAGCCGAGCAGAATCTTGGCCGACGCGCTCAGTTTGATGGGACCCGCTTTCCAGTTGATTTCCCAGCCAGCGCCAAAGCCTACGGCAAACCCGTCAAACGAAAACCGGTCATCACCGCCCAGTCGGTCGAGTCCACCCTGCTCGATCATGAGGTACGTCCACGCACGGACATCGAGTGTTCCGGGCAGCAGCTTGAGCGTGACAGACTCGCCATAGCGCGGCGCACCAAAGCGCACCGACGTTTGTCCGTCGGAGCCAATGCGCACGTACACCTGCTTACCGGTGCCCGGATACGGGAAGAACGCCGAAAACGGCACCTTCACTTCAAGCACTTTTGGAATCGTGTACTGCGCCGAAACGGCCAGCTTGACCGCTTCATCATCAATCACAATGAGGCCAGTAATTGTCCCGCTGGCGCCGCCTTCGTCACTCACCGTGGTATTGGGTACTTCGACAATGCTGACATCCACGCCGAGAATGACCTCGGGGTCGGGAAAGGCCACCACGATCATGCCCGCCGCGCTCACGCAGAAACTGACATCGGGCATCGTTCCCACCACTACGCCAACGCCCAGCGCGAACTGATTCTTCACCGGTTCGTATTTGTTCTCCGGCGGTTCGCGCCACCAGTCGAGTTCGCGTCCCACGGGGTCGGGGTTGCTGCCCACTCGGCGCGCGCCGTTCATGACAAACAGCCCTTTAAAGCCGTACAGCGCGAGGCCAGAGCCGGCCAAGGGCAGGGGCGTGGAGAACTGCACGCCCAGGTACAGCGAGAGGAACACCGACGGGTCAATCTCCGGTGGCTTGCCCAACGCCAACGCCGCGTCGACACCAATGCCCACCGGGATGATGTTGGCGGAGACGCCGGCGCGGATCACACCACCATCTTCAATGCGCAGGCGTCCTTCACCGGTCAGCACGTTGGCAATGTCCACCTTGAGGACAAACCCGCGCAGCTCAAAATTCGGGAAGTCCTGTCCCGGCGGAAACGTGAGACGGATAATCGCTTCGGAGATCTCTACCAGTCCGATTTCCAGCGCAATCGCAATGCGTCCTTCAATCCAGAACGACCCGCGACCCATGCCCACTTCCACGATGCGCAGCAGGCTGCCGAGTACACCACTGATTTCCCAGCGTCCCGGATCCTCAATCTCCATGGAGCTATTGTCGTACACGAGCCCGAACTTTCCCCAGTCATCCTGGCTCGAATCGAACTCCACCCCCACCCGCTTGTAGCGGATCTTCATGGGCTGATCGTCAGCCGTTTTGATGCCTAACACACCGGCGTCTACGTGCAGCGTGCTCACGTAGTCAGTGATAACGCGCACCTGCATGTCGGGGCCGGGATCGGAGATCGAGCGCATCTCCGTTTCGAGTGCCGCCGAAATGAGCGCCACTTTGGACGCGTCGCCGAGCAGGTTAGAGGCAAAGCCAACGGCGGCCAGCAGTGCAACAACACGCGCGCCTGACCCAATCAGATCGGTGTCGGCGTTAACGCCTGACAGCAGCGCCGGTCCGAACGCCAGTCCTGCTACGAGCGGTTTGGTACTGGTGGAGATCAGGCCATCGGGGTCGCCTTCGGACTTGATGCCCAGCGTGGCTTTGGTGTAGCCCGTGCGGGTGTCGTGTGCCCAGCTCGCAAACACCGTGAGCACTTCGCGGCTGAGTTCCACCGCGCGGCCGTCCACCTGTGGCAATGGTGCGGTGGCGGGAGTCCACGCAAACTCCGCTTCGGCCAGCGTCGGAATGGCATCGCGCAGCTCGGAGACGGTGGGGCTGTCCCAGACAACGCGCAGCTTGACGCGGAAATCGATGTTCGGTGATCCGGGTGGGATGGCTGCCGGCGTGCGACCGTTGGCCGGCACCATGGAGCGCCGCAGGGTCACACCCAGCGTCGGTTCTTCAGACGTCAGTGCGGTGTCGGCAGTTGGAGTGCCGCCTACCGCATAAATGTCCACGCGGCGGTAGTCATCCCGCGCCCCCTCGCGCTGGTCGTCCCGCTCGTCGGGCCACGTGAGCGAGTCTGGCCGGTTGTCGTGAATGAGCCGGCCGCCCGACGGTGTCGACACGGCTTCGGACTTTTCCGGGGCCTCCATCACCAGCTCGGCGTCTTCCTCCAGCGTGTCGCCCTCGGCGCTGGTACCGGTGAAGGCGCTTTGCTCACCGCGCGTGAGTACCAGCGCGTTGGCCACCGGCGTACCACGAGCGCCTGCTTCGGGCACCGTCAGCAGTTCGCGTCCCCGCAGCGCACGTTCATTGGCCAGCGTGAGGTTGTAGCTATCCGATCCGATGTCGTCGCAGCGTCCCACCACCAGAAACTTCGCGCCCGGATAACGGGCTGCCCAGGCCAGCAGGTCGGACTGCGAGAAGGCGCCGCTTAGCGGGGTACCGGCCGGTTTATGCACCTCACCCCATCGGCGCTCGTCGGGGGTGTCGTAGTCCATAAGCACCTGCACGTGCCGATCGCGTGTGAGCACCGCGGGTGGCGCGCCGGCAATGGTCACGCGGGCCAGGCCGTCAGCTGGTACGAGCACGCGTGTCGAATCAGCCGGATCGAGCACCGCCTGATCCAACTTTGGAAACAGCCCCGACTGCGCGTGAAACTCACTCAGGTCAAACGTGTCTTCAACGGCCGCCAGCGGAAGTGCTGCGCTGGCGTCGGCTGCGTTGAACACACCGGCTTCACAGCCAATGAGCAAGTCTCCCGTGGCCAACGCCTGATAGCGGCAGCGGGAAATGCGGGTTTGACGTGTGCCGTCCGGGAGCTCCACATGTTCGCGCAGATTGATGGTGCCAATGCCAATCAGCTGATCGGGATTGAGCACGAACGTTGCGCCCGTCGTGCGTCCCGGAACGTTGACAATCTCCCATTCAAAGGTGCCCGCCGTCGCTCCGCCGGTGCCGGCGTTCAGCGTGACCGTGGCAAACTCCGCGCTTGGACCTCCGATGTGCACCACATTGTTGAACGTTTGGGTGCCTACAGTGGCATTGATCGTGGGCCCATTGCCGGCGGCCACGAAGCGAAACGTGATTTCGGGGTGCCGGAAATCCGTGTCCACGCCGTCTACGGTCACTGTTTCCACCGGCGTCACGCGCAGCTCCTGACTGTGCCGCACGGTGCCGGACGATGCATCGGCAGTGTCGGTGGTGCCGGTGGGCCATGTCCACTCCGCGGTCCACTCCCGCAAGCCGCCCGCGGGTATTGAATCATCCGCTGGTGGTGCAACGGTTGCCATACCCGCGCGTACGGTCACCGCGACGTCCTGCGAACCTTCAAGCGTGACCAGTCGCGCGGTCCCGCTTCCGGAAATGCCGAGCGCCTGCACGCCGTTGTCGGTGTCTTGCTCAAAGACAAACGCGCCGGGGTCCATGGCAGTGCGTCCAAACTGGACTTCAAACTCACCTTGCAGCCCAACGGGTGAGCCAATGAGCACATTCTTTACACCACCCGACAGGTCGCCCACGCCGGGCAGGTTCCGTGGCGCGTAAAAGGTGGCTTCGCGTATGGCCACGCCAACCCAACCCGGGCCCTGACCGCGCTCAATCACATTGGCCGGACTGTAAGACTCCGAGAAATCGAACTGCAGTCGTCCGACACTCAGTCCAAACTCGCTGCCGCCAATGAAAAAGTGAGGCGGCGTGCATGTCAGCGTTGCAACAGCGCCGTTGGCTGCAGCGGGATCGAGCGGGTCGGGCTGGTCAATGAACTTCACATCAATGCCGTCATCGGCCGACGGCTTTTCGATCCTGAGCACCGCGGATCCGGTGATTTTCACGCTCGAACGATTGGGGTCCCGCACCAGATGGCGTGGCGTCGCTCCCACTTCCGGCACATAAATGGCCGGCTCCATGCCGTTGATGGTGAGGTTGAAGACATCAAGCGTCAGATCGAGTCGCCACGTATCGGCGTTGGGCTCGAGATTGCCAGTGCCGGTGGTTCGTAAGAACGCGAGCTGAAACGGGATGCCCGTTTGCAGGAGCGGCAGACTGAGTGTGCCAACACCGATGTTGAACTCGGTGGGGATCTCATCAATGGCGGTTGATATCGATTGCAACTCACCAAAGTGAAACACCGCGTTGTCCGAGTGACTGCTGCGATGGCCCACCACCACAAATCGCTCAACAAAGTCGCGGATGTTTTGTGGCAATACAGAACTCGCGGTATCGGCGAGTTCGAAGAGTTCAACGAGCGGAATCCCAGCAGTTCGCAGCACGTCATGGCTCCGGCAGGAGGCTGGCGCGATGGACAGCGCGCCTTCACGCTGAACCGTGTGGACTCACGCTGTGGAGTGATCCGCTTCGCACCTGTGCAGGCGATTGTACAGTCGCTGTTCCGGAAGCGCGAGCGAGCTCGTGTGTACGCAAAAGGGGCCAGTCATAGCGACTGGCCCCTGTGCAAAGCGTGACCTGCTGGTTGAGACGACTGCTTAGCGAACCCGACGCGCGCGGGCGGCGCCAGCTACGGTGATGGCACCAAGCGCCAGCAACGCCAGCGAAGACGGCTCCGGCACCTGCGCCGGCTGCGGCGTGGCAAACACGCTCACATTATCGAGGTGGTCGCCGAATGTTGGATCGCTGCCTCGGCTGCGAAACTCGAGCAAGCCACCGTTCGCTTGCGCGACGAAGGTCGTTTCGAAGTCTTTCCACACAAAGCCCTGCGTCAGGTTGCCAGTGTCAAACACGGACACGCCACCAAAGAAGGCTTCGATGCGGCTGAAGTTGTTGTTGCGTACGCGGTGCGCCGCCGAGAAGCTCAGCGTGTACTCGACGCCGCTCACCACGTTAAGGTACTGCGAAAGCGTGGTGCCCTGATTGACCTTGAGCTCAACATGGCTGATGCCATCTTTGGCCGAAAAGCTCTGGAAGTTGCTCGTCCAGCGCTCCACGACGCCCACGGGCGTTGCAGTCCACACGTCCAGCGGAGCGTTGGGGTACACGGCACCAGAGCGGACGGTTGGATTCTCGAAGCTGCAGTTGGCCACGAGATTCCCTACGATGGAGCCACAGGCCTGCGCTGAGGCGGCGCCGGGCAGGGCGATGACAGTTGAAGCGACGGCGGCGATCAGAAGCGTGCGCATGTAGAGTGATGATGTGGGACAAAGGACGGGCTCTGGGCGCACCATGTGCGAGATTCATGCCACGTTGCGCACGGTGCTTTCTGTGACAGCCGCGCCGTGTTTTGTCTGTGAGGCACCCCTTGGCCGTGTGCCAGCTGCCACGGCCTCTGTTGTGCACGCTCGCGGCAACTGTGGGCCAGGCCCTACATAGATCCCGACCGGGCGGGGGGGCAACACACACCCGATTGACAGCCGTGCACAGTTTGAGTATCCTGTGGGTCTGTCTTGTTCAGGGTACTCCCGCGAGTGCTGGTGTGCCCGCGTTCCCAAACCAGACTACTCTGCCAGTCGGCGGGACCAGCGTGGCCTTGTGCCACGCCTTCTCGCGGCTCGGCAGTTACCCCAAGGCAACACTGGTACGTTGCCTGCCCTCGGAGCCATTCAGGCTCCACCCACTGGGACCGCTCGCGCGGACCCCCTGTTGATTTGCTCGCATGAAGACTTACAGCGCTACGCCGAAGGATTTTGATCACCGTTGGTACGTGGTCGACGCAGAAGGCATGGTCCTCGGCCGCCTGGCGTCCGAAGTCGCGAAGATTCTTCGCGGCAAGCACAAGCCCATGTTCACGCCGCACATGGACACTGGTGACTTTGTCATTGTCATCAATGCCGCCAAAGTGCGCGTCACTGGCAACAAGGCCACCCAGAAAACGTACTTCAAGCACACCGGCTACATGGGACATGAGTCCCACACGCCGTTTGCCTCGGTGCTGGCCAAGCACCCCGATCGTGTGATCGAGAAGGCCGTGTTTGGTATGCTCCCAAAAAACGCGCTCTCGCGGGGCACCGTGCGCCGCAAGCTCCGCGTGTACGCCAGCACGGAACACCCGCACACGGCGCAGCAGCCCACGCCGCTGACCTTCGCAATGCACGAGGCCAAATAATGTCAACTACGCATGCTATTGGCCGCCGCAAGGAGGCCGTTTGCCGCATTTACCTCACGCCTGGTTCGGGCAAGTGGAGTGTCAACGGTCGCGAGCTCGCAGAGTTCTTCCCGCGCCCGGCGCTGATCTCCTCCATTCAGCAGCCGTTCGCGGCCACTGAAACGCTTGGTCAGTACGACGTGCGCGCGCTGCTCAACGGCGGCGGCGTCGCTGGACAGGCTGGTGCGATTCGCCTTGCCATCGCCCGTGCGCTGGTCAAGGTCGACGAAACCAACAAGCCCAAGCTTCGCCCGCTCGGACTGCTGACGCGCGATGCGCGCGCCGTCGAGCGCAAGAAGCCAGGCCAGCCTGGCGCCCGCAAGAAGTTCCAGTTCTCCAAGCGTTAATCTGTATCGGTGCCGCGGCGAACGTCGCGGCACCACCAATCCCTCACGCCGTTTGAGTGCGACGCAGGTGCCGGTGCCTTCTGGGCGGCCGGTCGCGAAGCACAGTGACAACGGCGGACGCATAACCACACGTACCGCATCATGGCAAATCCGTCACTTGAACAGCTGTTGGCCGCCGGTGTCCACTTCGGACACCAGACGCGCCGTTGGAATCCCAAGATGCGCCGGTTCATTTTCGCCGAGCGCAATGGCATTCACATTATCGACCTGCAGAAGACGCTCCGCCAGATTGAACTGGCGCAGAAGCTCGTCCGCGAGGTCGTGTTGCGCGGCGAGAGCGTGCTCTTTGTCTGCACCAAGCGTCAGCTCGCCGCCATTGTGCGCGACGAAGCCGATCGCTGCAACGCCATGTTCGTCACCGAGCGTTGGTTGGGCGGCATGCTCACCAACTTCCAGACGGTCAAGAAGCAGGTACGCAAGCTCAAGGAGCTCGAAGCCGGCAGCGAAGACGGCTCACTTGGCAACTACACCAAGAAAGAGCAGCTCATGATGTCGCGTCAGCGTGAGAAGCTTTCCAAGTATCTGGAAGGCATCAAGACCATGACGCGCGTGCCGGGCCTGCTCTTCATCGTGGACAGCAAGAAGGAGCGCATCGCGGTAACCGAAGCCAACAAGCTCGGCATCCCCATTGTCTCCATCTGCGACACCAACGCTGATCCCGACCTCATCACGGTACCGATCGCCGGCAACGACGACGCCATCCGTTCGGTGGAGCTCATCA
>JBBSPO010000019.1:0-23510 GCA_038258695.1 Gemmatimonadales bacterium
AAGCCATCCTTGTTGGTGCGCCGCGCAAGCGTGGACACGATCGGCACTTCATGGAAGAGCACCTCGCCGAGTTGGCGCGTCTGGTGGACACGGCGGGCGCAGATGTGGTGGGCACGCTCACGCAAATCATTGACCGCCCGCATCCCGGTACCTACCTCGGCAGCGGAAAACTCGACGAACTCACGCTGAAAGTCAGTGAGCTGGGCGCCTCACTCATTGTCTTTGACGATGAGCTGTCGCCGGCGCAGGCACGCAACATTGAAGTGGCCACGAAGACACGCGTGATGGACCGCGCGGAACTCATTCTGGATATTTTCGCAACGCGCGCACGTTCATCCGAGGCGCGGTTGCAGGTTGAGCTGGCACAACTTGAGTACACGCTGCCGCGTCTGACGCGCATGTGGACCCACCTTGATACCATGAAGGGTGGTATCGGCATGCGTGGTCCTGGTGAAACGCAGCTGGAAACAGACCGTCGTCTTATTCAGCATCGCATCAAGGTGATCAAGGATCGCCTGATCGATGTTGAGCGCGCGCGCGAAGTGCAGCGTCAGCAACGCAAGTCGCAGTTCAAGGTGGGACTGGTGGGCTACACCAACGCCGGCAAGTCGTCAGTGCTGCGCTCGCTGGCCAACGACACCACCGTGTTTGTGGAAGACCGCTTGTTTGCCACCCTCGATCCGCTCACGCGCGAAATCGATGTTGGTGACGGCTACACGGTGCTGCTCACCGACACCGTGGGATTCAGTCGCAAGTTGCCTCACCATCTGGGCGCGTCGTTCCGCGCAACGCTGGCCGAAGCGCGTGAAGCTGATTTGCTGTTGCACGTGGTAGACGTAAGTCATCCGGCGTGGGAAGAGCATCGCGATGTGGTGGACGATGTGTTGGCCGAGCTTGGGCTGCAGTCCAAACCCGTGCGCCTGGTGTGCAACAAGATGGACTTGTTGTCACCCGAAGAACGCGCCGGTGTTGAGGAGCGCGTGCACAACCTCGTGCCCAACGCGCTGTTTGTGTCGGCGCATGAAGAGGGCGGGCTGGAATCGCTGCGCGTAGAGTTGGTGCAGAGCATCCGGCGTTTGCGTCCGCTGGTTGAAGTGCGTCTGGCGGCGCATCAGGGAGCGGTGCTCGCGTCGCTGCATCGCGATGGCGAAGTGCTTGACCAGAAGTCAGACGGCACCGACATGCTGGTGACGGTTCGTGTGGACGAGATTCTGGCGGGGCGGTTGCGGCAGGCGGGTGTTGAACTGACGAGTGCGGGAGGGTGATTTTTTGGGAGGGCTATCGTTAGCAACACCGAAGCGATGGCTGGCCAGTGCGGCCTGTGTGAGCGCGCTGATCGGTTGTGAGAGTGCAAGTCGTGACAATCGAGACGAGTCCGAGCAAGGGCCACCGATGCCGTCGTGGACAATCGGGCCGCAACCGATCCTTCAAATCGGCTTGGTCGCGGAGGTGCCCGGGCACGATTTGTCCGGGGTGGTGGACGTCGCGCTGCGGGATAACGGCTCGCTGTTAGTCGGCGACGCCGCCAGCCAGGAGGTCCGCCACTTCAGTGAGAACGGCCAACTGCTCGCTCGTGCCGGTCGGCCCGGTCAGGGACCCGGCGATCTGTCATTTCTCAATGGTGTCGACGCGTGCGCGGACGGCGGGTTCGTGGCCCGTCAGCCTCGTCGTGTCACCTTCTTCTCGGCCGACGGCGCAGTAGAACGTGTGATGGCCGCGCCCGACGAGAGTGGTATCCTGCTTCAGGATGCGTCGGGGGTGGATGTGACGTGTGCGCAAGTCACGTGGCTGACCAGAGGTCGCGTCCCGTTCGACTCGCTGGGAATGCTGCAGCAAACAAACATCCTGACGTGGACGAGTCGGCAGGACACAGTCGAAGTGCTCCGCTTCAGCGGAGCTACGCTCTATCGTACCGAGTGGGAAGGCCTGCCGGCGATGGTCGTCACTCCGTGGATGCCGTCGGCCTCATGGGCGGTCTTTGATTCGATGCTCGTGTGGACGTCGGGGGCGAACGACTCCTTGCGGGTGTGGCACCGTGGCACGGGATGGCGCGATATGCACGCACCAATGGAGACGCGCCCGGTTTCCGATGCAGATCGTGACGGCTACCGGGCGTACCGGGAAGCGAGCATTGCCATGAATCCGCCCGAGGCGCGCTCTCTGTTCCCGCTGGATCGGCTACCGTCGGTGCCCACTCGGACGCCGGCGATCACGACGCTACTCCCTGATGGCGCCAGCCGCGTGTGGATCCGACCATATCCGGACTCTTCAGAGGGTTTGCACACGGAGCGTGCCCCAGTCGGCGCAAACGGCGAGCGCTGGGTTGTGCTGGATCTCGAAACGGGCGAGCTGGCAGCAGTTCGCATGCCGCCATCTATTCGCGTACTGGCCGTCGGTGCGGATCGGATCGCCGGTGTGCGCGAGGCGGACGACGGGGCGGAGATTGTGGTCGTGTATCGTCTCGACCGTCGGTGAGTGTGGAGAAGGACGTCTGCATGCCCACCATGCCAAAGCGGCGACTGTCAGGGTAGATTTCGTCAGCCCTTTAACCGTCGAGCACATTCATGGCCCACTCTACCGCGAAGGACCTTCTCAACGAAACCGCAGAGCGCTTGCCAGCGGACGCTTCTGTCGAGGACGCTATAGAACGGCTTCTCTTCCTCGCCAAGATCGAGAACGGGAAGCACGACGCCGAGGCGGGCCGCACGATTTCTCATGATGACATGAGGCGCCGCCTCGGGCTGTGACGGTCATTCGCTGGACTGAAACCGCCGCGAGCGACCTTGAAAGCATTCGCGACTACATCGGTCGCGACTCGCCGATCATGGCGCAGCTAGTTGTGACGCGGCTCTACGAAGCGGTCTCGCTGCTAGAGGACCATCCAATGGCCGGTCGCATCTTGCCTGAGCGCAGTGATCCATCGTTGCGTGAGATCGTCAGGCCTCCCTATCGCATTGTGTACGAGCGACACCGTGACTCCGTCACGATACTGACCGTTTTTCACTCGGCACGAATGTTCCCGGCAGAAAGCGCGCCAACAAAAGGCGCGGACCAATAGTCGGAGCCACTGACCGCGCTCGTACCGAACGTTCAGCTGCAAGTGCCAACTCAAACCAAGTGCTAATGAGCGTGCAGGGACTCGCACCCCGGTTGGCTGCGCTGCGATCAGTGCCGCATCGACTCTGAACCGTACCGCATGTCTTCGGCGGCCGGATCGGACAGATTGAACCATTGTTGGAGGAAGTACGCGCGGAGCATCGTGTTCAGTGGCAACGGGCGACGGCCACGACCGGGCTTGGTGTAGTGCGGTTCCACCAACGTCCGCTGCTCGCTCATCCGTGCTCCCAGAATCAGATCAATAAGGGCCTGCCGCGCGACCACAATATTGCGCGGACTCGGCAAAAATCAGTTCCGAATTCTGCTGAGTTTCCCCTAGGTGCGTTGGCGAACGGAGCCCATTCGTCGTGGCGCGCGCCGATTCACTCGCCGCGAATCGCCCCTACCGTTCCCTCGGGCCAGCCCCGCGCCGACTGTGCAGTTCCCATGAGCAGAAGTGTGCCATTGAATGGCTATTGATATGCGGTGTGGATTTCGTGAAACGTAAAAGATGTGTGTTACACCGGGTTTGCCATTACAATGAAGGCTTCGTCGGGTCGAGAACTGACATGATTGTGCGATGTCATCATCCGTCATTTTTGTCTGGCCTTGGCTCACGAGTCGCTAGAACAGCGATCGTGTGCGGTCTGATCTTGTTTTGTTCGTGCGACCGAGCCTCTGTGAACGCCTCTCAGGCGTCTACCGCGTCTGACGGCGGCTCTCTGGAGCTGGTTACGGAGATCGGAAATGACCCGGTTGACTCCGATCGCAGTTCGTTTGGTGTTATTCGCGATGTCTTGCTGACCACGAATCATCAAATCTGGGTGTCGGATGCGTCCGAAAGCGGGGCAGATCCGCGACTGCGTTTGTATGATTCGACCGGCACATTCATTCGGGAAGTCGCAAGACGAGGCGGTGGTCCAGGTGAGTTCGCCCGCGTCGGTGCGCTCGCTGAGTTTCCCAACGGCAATGTGGCTTATCGGGACGATGGCGCGCCGACCAGGGTGCTGATCTTTAGCCCCGCTGGCGATTTACTCGATCATTGGCCGAACGCGAGGCAATCAGGGTGGCCCCGCGACATGCGATTTGTTGGAAACTCTCCCTTTGCGCTCATGATCGATTCGACTGCGCGTGTCTGGTTGCCGTTTCGTGGCGGACGTCCAGGCCAGGCAATGCGCGAAACTGGTATCCTCCGTGTTAGCGCTGACGGGGACGTGCTGGAGGTGGTCGATTGGCCTGACTTCCCTGTGTTGGAAAGACCAACTCAACTGATCGAAGGCACAAGCCTCGATGGTCGGGCGCGATTCAGCACTGCCGTGCCATACCAACCCACCATCATTCGGACATGGAGCCCGATGGGCGAGTTCGCGGGTGCGCGCTCCGATCGCTACGAGGTCGAGTTGGGTATCTCGGCGTTGGTCGAAGGACGCAGCGCCGATTCGACCGATCGGCGAAGCGTAAAACGAGAACGAGCGCGTGTGCAGGTTGCCGACGATGAGAAGCGTGCCATTCGCCAACAGCTGCAGGATGTTGTTGACGGATGGGGGTCGAATATCCGCAGCACCGCTGTGCCGAAAAGCGTTCCCGACTACAAGCCTGCTCTGCGTAGTCTCTCCTTCTCGGAGGATGGTGAGCTTATGGTCCTCGTATCGGTTCCGTCGACGTACAGTGATCCGGAGTGGACCGAGCCGGGTGTATTCGACGTATTTGATAAAGCAGGGCGCGATCAAGGTGCGATGCAGATTCCGCCAGGTCGTCAAATGCTACGCATGCGCAATCGCCTCGTGTGGGGCGTGTTCACCACGGCGGATGGCGCACAAGTAGTCAGGGTTTTTCAAGTGGTGCTAAAGCGGTAGGACGCGTAAGAAAATCGAAAGAGAAGCTGAGGATGTGGTACTCCTCAGACGGTTCTTCGACGACGCTGTGTGCGTCAAGCACGCAAATCGAAAACGCGGACACCCAGCCTAAGCTGTTGCCCGCGCTCGTACCAACCATTGAACCACAACTGCCAACTCCACAAACACAAAATGGCCGCCAAATGGCGGCCATTTTGCAATGGGCGTGCAGGGACTCGAACCCCGGACCTCTGCTGTGTGAAAGCAGCGCTCTAACCAGCTGAGCTACACGCCCAAGTGCCGGGGAGGCCCGGCTGAAGAAGTAGAGTAAACGCAGCGCGGATTGTGCGCCAGTGGGTGTGGATGCTTTGGTCCTCAGGGATTCTGTCGCATGGCTTCCAACCGTTCCAGAACACCGCCGAGCTGCCGCAACTCTTCGCCGTAGCGCGTCCAGTCGCCCTCACGCTGCGCGTCCACGGCGGCCTGATAGTGACGGCGTGCTTCGGTGATCAGGTTGGCCATTTCCGCGCCAACCTCAACGGATCCAGTACTCGGAACAGCCATGCCAGCTGGCATGCCCGCGGCCGAGATATCGGACGTGCGGTCCGCACCGATGTCGAGCGTTGTAGCCAACGGTGCATCGGACGATGCGCCAAACAGCGCCGCCAGACCGGCATCGAGCGTCTCACGCATCACCACCTGATTCTGGTACGCGATGACCACGCGCTTGAGCTCGGGAATACGACCGCCCTCGGCCTGCAGATAGATGGGCTGCACATACAGCAACGCCGACTCAATCGGGATCACGAGCAGATCGCCTCTTATGACCTGTGAGCCACGCTGATCCCAGAGCGAAATCTGTCGTGAGATTTCGGTGTCCTGACTGATGCGGTTTTCAATCTGTCGCGGACCGAACACAAGGCTCTGACGCGGGAACTGATAGACGCGCAGTTTGCCGTACTGTTCGCCGTCATTCCGGGCCACCATCCATGCCGCCAGATTGTCCTTTCCACGCGGCGTAAACGGCGCCATGTAAATGAACTCGGCTTTCTCCTCATCAGGCAGACGCATGATGATGTGGCGCATGAACGGTACCGAGCCGTCGGTGCGATCGATCACTGGGATCTGCCATTCGTCCTCACGGTTGTAGAACTCAGCCGGCGTGTCCATGTGATAAATCGTGTAAAGCGACGTCTGCAAACGGAACAGATCGTCGGGGTACCGGATGTGCGGCACAAGATCGGCCTGCATCTCGCTGAGCGGCTGCAGAATACCAGGATACACTGCGTTCCACGCCTGTGCGATTGGATCGTTGGGCAGGGCGAGGTAGGCCTTGATTGAGCCGTTGTACGCGTCCACAACAATCTTCACACTGTTGCGCATGTAGCTCGTGCCATCGGGGGTGCGGTACGAGTACGGGTAAAGCGCTGTGGACGTAAACGCGTCCTGAATCCAGTGCAGCGTGCCATCGTCGGCCACCACCATGTACGGGTCGCGATCGAGAGTCAGAAACGGCAGTGCCTTTTGAATGCGTTCTACAATGTTGCGTGTGTACAACACGCGGCTCTCACTGGTGATGTCCCCCGAGAGCAGCACCTTGCTTGATGCAAAGTGCAGCGCCAGCAAGGAGCGGCGGAGAATGCCGCCAACCTGCACACCGCCAGTGCCGGTGTACGCGCGAAACACGTTGGCTTCACCCGACGGGTAGTCAAACTCCTGCTGCTTGGTGTTCACGAACACATGCGACGACGTCATTTCGCCGTAGTACATCTGCGGACGCGTGACCTTGAGCGAACCAGTGGTCTTGGGCGGCAAGTCCTGCACAAAGAGCACCGGCAAACCCTGCGTGGTGACTTCGTTGACGGGACTCATGGTGAGTCCCATGCCGTGCGTAAACGTCAGATGTTCGTTAATGAACGTGCGCGTCGGCAGCGATGCGGTGTTGAGTTCACGCGGCGAGAGCAACACCTGTCGGTACTTGCCGTCAATCCAGTAACGGTCGTCGTCTACCGAAACAAAGTCATAGTACGTACGGATTTCCTGCAGCTGCTTGAACGTGCGCAGCAGCGGTGCCCGATCCCAGAGCCGCACGTTGTCAATCGTTGGCGTGTTGGCCTGGATATCGGCCAGCGTCAGTCGCGTCTCGCCGGCGAGATCGCGCACCTCCACGCTGTCAATGGACCACGCCCTCCGTGTGGCGTCGATATGATGTTCGAGATACGGCGTTTCGCGGGTGAGCTCCGTTGGTGCGACCACGAACTTCTGAATGAGCCCCGGCACCACGCCGCGTCCCAGCACGCCCACCAGCGCGTAGCTGGCCACGCCAAGAAACGCGTACCAACCCAGCTGACCGCGCACCGCGCCGACCACAGCCAGCGCGGCGGCAACCATTGCGACCACAGCCGAGATCCGGATAGCGGGCAGCGTGGCCTTGAGGTCGGCGTAGCCGGCGCCCACCAACGTGCCCTTGTTGGTGAAGAGCAGGTTGGCCGAGTCCACAAACCAGAGTTCAACACCGCCCAGCACAAACCACACGGCCAGCAGCAGACCAAGGTGCCGCCCTGCGGTTGGTTCAATGCGCAGTCCGCGAGGCAACAGGACCACATCGCCACGGAAGAAATACAGCGGCACGAGCAGAAAGAGGCTCAGCGTGACCAGGCTTCGCAGCACGCCCAGCAATGCGCCAATCGCGGGCAGGCTGAATACGTACCAGCCGATATCGCGTGCGAACACCGGATCGGTGGTGCCAAATGGCATGCGGTTGAAGAACAGCAGCACGGTGTCCCACATGGCCGTGGCACCCAGTGCGATCATCAGGCTCAGCACGATCGTGATCGGACGCGTAAACTTCCGCAGCGCGCTCGTGAGATCGATGGTCTGCGTGGCGTCACCGAGTTTGACCAGCACCGGTTCCGGAACCGCGCCACGTTGCGCGAAAGAGAGATTGCCCCCGAGTACCAACAGTGCCAGCGTACCGGCGCCCAGAAAGAGAGCGCTTTTGGTGACAATCGACTTGGTGAAGATCACTTCGTAGCCGACTTCCTGAAACCACCACCAGTCAGTGATCAGTCCGCTGAAGGTGGGTAAAAGGAACAATGCCGCCGGAATGGCCAGCAGCAGGAGCAGACGAAAAGGTCTAGGGTTTGCCACGTTGTACCTCAAAAAGAATGGCTGCGGCCGCGCCTTACTGGCCACTCGCCAAATTCAACAGATTCCTTCAACTTAATCGCCATGCGCACTCTCCTGTCCGCTTTCACTTCCGCGTTGCTGCTGGCCGCCGTGTGGTCCGCACCGGCTTTTGCCCAGGCAGGCCCGCTCTATATCGTGGGCGGCGGACCACAAACGCCGGCCATGGTGCAGGAGTTTGCCGATCTCGCCGGCGGGAAATCAGGGCACATCATTGTGATGGCCATGGCGTCGGCCAGTGGGGAGCGCAGCGGTGAAGCCAAGGCCAATGACTTTCGCGAGCTGGGCACAACGGCGCGCAACGTGTGGGTGACGCGAGAACAGGCCGACATCGACAGCATTGTCCAACTGCTCGACTCGGCCACCGGCATCTGGTTTGGTGGCGGAGACCAGAATCGCCTGGCCGACGTGTTGCGCGGTACAGCGCTGGAACGCGCCATCAAGGCTCGGCATGCATCGGGCGCCGTGGTTGGTGGTACCAGCGCCGGTGCGGCCGTGTTGTCACAGCGCATGATCACAGGGCGCGAAGCGAAGTACGGTGGAGATCGCCCACCGCGCGACAGCAGTGATGCGTACATCACCATCAATCGCGAGAACGTAGTTACTGCTGACGGGTTGTCGTTTCTGGACAACGTGGTGATTGATCAGCATTTCGTGCGACGCAAGCGACACAATCGTTTGATGAGTCTGGTGCTCGAAACAGCGCCGCATCTGGGTGCCGGCATTGACGAGTCCACCGCGCTTGTGGTGGAGTCGGATGGCACGTGGCGCGTGTCGGGGCAGAGCGTTGTCGTGATTTATGATGCGCGTGGCGGAAGCATGACGTCAGCAGGGTCTGCGGTGCTGGGCGGTGCGAACCTGCGGCTGCATGTTCTGCCGGCCGGCGCCAAGTTTGATCCGCGTACGGGTAACTCAATCCTGCCGTAGGGCCGGGTGCCTGCTCTCATGGTCGGTGATAGCGCGTTAGGGATCTTTAGCCGCAATACTGTCCAGTTAGTGTGAAATGTGCTACCTTGGGGGTCAACGCGATTCCCGAGGTGGCCATGGCACGGACGGCAGGCACGATCCCGGCAGGGATGCGACTGACGGATCATATCAGTCTGGGCGTCTTGACCGCGCAGTTCCCACGCGAGCTCGTCGACCAAGTGTTGTTCGAGACCGAGCGGGTCAACGCGCGGGAGCGCGCGTTGCCGGCGCATGTGATGGTGTACTACGTGTTGGCGTTGGCGTTGTACGCGGAGGTCTCGACGCAGGAGGTGCTGCGGTGTGTGCTCGAGGGGGCGCGGTGGCTCGGCGAGCCCTCGACGAGCGACCTGCCCACGAAATCCGCGATCTCGCAGGCGCGGATCCGCTTGGGCGCGGCCCCGATGGCGGCGTTGTATCGGGCGGTGGTCGCCCCGCTCGCGACCGACGGCACGCCGGGCGCGTGGTATCGGGGCTGGCGCGTGATGAGCCTCGATGGCACCACGCTCGAGGTGGGGGATACGGCCGAGAACGCGGCCGCCTTCGGCCGACCGGCCAGCGCGCGCGGCGTGAACGCCACGGGCGCCTTTCCGCAGCTGCGCCTGGTCGGCTTGCTCGAGAATGGCACGCACGCGATCACGGACGCGCAGATGGGCCCGTACGGCACGTCGGAACGCGTGCTGGCGGTCGACGTCCTCGCGGCACTCACCGGCGAGATGCTCTGCCTCGCCGATCGGGGCTTCCTGCGTTTTGATCTCTGGGGCACCGCCCTCGCGACGGGCGCGGCGCTGGTGTGGCGCGCGCCGACGACGGTCACGCTGCCCGTGCTGGAACGCTATGCCGATGGCTCCTATCGGAGCGAGCTCCGCTGGAATCGGCAGTGCCAGAGCCGCCGCCGGACGCCGCAATCGGTGCGCGTGATCGCGTACACGGTCGCGGGCGGGCGGGCGCCCACCGCGCGCTATCGGCTCGTGACCTCGATCCTGGAGCCCGCCCGTGCCCCGGCCGCCGAACTCGCCGCGCTGTATCACGACCGCTGGGAAATCGAGACCGCGTTTGACGAGCTCAACACACACCTGCGCGGGGCGCAGCGCGTGCTCCGCAGCAAGACGCCCGACCTGGTGCAGCAAGAAGCGTGGGGCTTCCTGCTCACGCACTTCGCGCTCCGCGCCCTGATGCACGAGGCCGCGCTCGGCGCGCTTCCGCGCGCGCGGGATCCCGATTCGGTGTCATTTACCCACACCCTGCGCGTTACCCGCCGCACGCTGTCCCATGTGGCGGCCCTTTCCCCCTCAGGACCTGTCACGCCAGCAGCACGCCCGGCTCCCCATTCGAGCGGAGATTCGCCACGCGGTCGTACGCTCCAGTCGCGGGCGCGTCGTGCCCCGCGGCGTGAAACGGAAGATGAGTAATTTCCCCCTGCGTCCGCGGCGGCGGCAGCGCACCACGCGATGCCGCACGATCGTCCACGTCATCGTCCAGCATCGGCCGGTCAAGACGTGGTCTCGTCGGCGCCTGCCTTAACTGGACAGTATTGGGGCTAGGACAGACCCCCGGATGGAGCTTCATACCACAACTATGTCGACACTCACCGGGATCCGGGCACCACCTGAGTTTGAGCTAGCCTTAAGCAGACCCGAAACAGCATTCACCGGTCAGGCGAAGCCATTTTGTCAAGGCGATAGGCAGCGTTCTTAACGCCAGAACGCGCTGTGATCCTTTATTCTCGCTCGAATGAGCGCGGCAAGAAGTAAGGAAAAAAGGCCAAGTCCAAGGTACGGTTCACTCGCTAGCAAATACGGACGTAAGGCCGCAAATGCGGACGTCTGGGCCAGCAATGCCGCTATTGAAAAAACTCCAAGTCCAATCGTCGACGCTCGGACGCCAGGAAGGTGGCCAAGGGCCCAAAAAGCCGTCACCGACGCTATCAGTGATAAGCTGTATACAAAACCAGTAAACATTGTCAGAGCCTTAGGTCGGTGGTTGTCCACACTTCATCCAGCTGATGGAGCGCTCACGATTCATGACAATCTCTAATACGGCAGACCAGCCCGGCAACGATCCCGTTCCCACTAATGATGCCGAGCTGCGCTCCGATGCCAAGATGGATATGCCTTCATGCTGGGTTCGACCCGTTCTTCGGCTATTGCGACCCGCAGGATCCGGGCTGTGCTTTCCTTCCAAACTAAGCAAGCCGAATCTGTTAGTGCACCCGCTCAAGGCAGGGAGAGCTGTGTTCGGCAGCCGTCTTCCGCAAGCGCTCGCCAATGCTGGCCGACGCGTCACTTCATCAGTGAGGTCGCCCTCAATGATTTGGTCGCAGGCACTTGCCGCGACAGTTGCTTTGCTGGCAACGCCCTTGCAACTGATCGAGGGTCAGAGCGGCGCACAAACATCTCAGATTGTCATTGCGCCAGTGCCATTTTTTGACACCTACCGCAGTGCTGCGTCTGACTCTGTCGTTCTCTTCCGGCCATCTGGAATGACGCGATTGGCGGATGGACGTGTCGTTGTGGGGGACGATCCAGCTCCGGGAGTGCGAGTTTTCGCCCCCGATGGTCGTTTGCTTAAAACGATTGGCCGTCGGGGCGCAGGGCCGAAGGAGTTCCAGTTGGCGCGCGTCATCGGTACATGCGGATCGGATAGCATCCTTGTGCATGACGGCGCGAACTCACGGTACGTTTTTCTTTCCCTAGATGGAGAAGTTGCCGGGGAGCGGAAACTCACGGGAGTGCCGGTGACTATTGCATGCAACCGCTCCCGCCTGGTCGCAGAATCGCGTGCGACGGCTTTGCGAATACCGGATGCGGAGATCGCACATCGCGGGCAGGAATCGCTCTCAGTGCGCGCGTTCAGCGACTCTATCGGTGGAACCATTGTCACCTATGCAGGTTGGGAACGACAGCGTTTCACATTCAGCGACGGACCGCGACCGTTGGGCAAGCGTACGGGCGTAGCTGTTGCATCAGACCGGATCTACGTTGGCACGGCAGATTCAGCGACCATCCGTGTGTTCTCGTTTTCCGGAAGGGAGTTACCGCCAATCAATCTGGGCTTTGAATCTCAGCGGATTTCGAAAGCGTCGATTGCGCTTTTCATCAACGAGCTCATCGTCGCGAATCCTCGTGCAGACCCACAACGCTTGCGCGACGCATACCAACAGCTTGAGTATCCGCAGACTTTCCCGGCACATGGGGCGTTGTTGGTCGCCCCTGACGGCAGGCTGTGGGTAGAGCGCTATCGGCGCCCGGGCGAGACCGTGACTACCTGGGCCATTTTCGGACGGGATGGCTCTTCACAGGGAGAGCTGGCCATGCCGGAGCATTTCAGGCTCGAGGAGGTTGGTGCGGACTACTTGCTGGGATCCTGGCGCGCCGAGGACGACTCTCCGCATGTGCGGGCGTATCGTATACAAGCACTCAAGCGGTAGAGCTCCAACGGCAGTCACGCTTGAGTGTTGGTTCGGCGGACGGGCAACATATCTGGCCTTCACGCTGCGAGGAACCAAGATTCGTATTCTGGCCGCGCGGAAGATGAACCGAAAGGAGCGACGAGCTTATGAGTAAGCCCAAACGCGTACTGAAAAAGATCCCGACGTTCAAGTCCGAGGACGCCGAGCGCGACTTCTGGGCGACCGCGGATTCGACGGACTACGTGGATTGGTCAACTGCACAGTTGGTGCGGTTGCCGAAGTTGCGGCCTTACTACGCGCGCTGCTGACACTGCGACAAAATCCGGGTCTGTCAGTCCGTAGCGGCCGGCGCGGCTGAGCGGGTACGCACTACAGCGCGTCACCCACACTGCGTTCCGCAAAAATCGCCGCCGTGTTGTGGCCGCCAAATCCAAACGCGTTGCTCAGCGCCACGCGTACCTCGCGATGATGCGCGGTGTTGGCCGCAACGCGCACCGTACACTGAGGATCCGGATTATCGAGGTTGATCACCGGAGGCACAATGTTGTGCAAAATGCTCTGCACGGAAAAAATCGCTTCCACCGCACCAGCAGCGCCGAGCATGTGACCGGTCATACTCTTGGTGGCCGTAGCTGTGACCACATTCGCGTGATCACCAAACACCGCACGCACCGCGCTGCACTCGGCCACATCACCCAAGCCAGTACTCGTCGCGTGCATGTTGATGGTATCAACATCGGTAGGCACCAAACCGGCTTCGGTAAACGCGCCTTCCATGGCCAGGCGCGCGCCTACGCCATCGGGATGCGGTGCGGTGAGATGATATGCATCGCACGCCGCACCAACGGCCAACACTTCGGCATAAATGGTGGCCCCGCGTGCTTCGGCTGATTCCAGCGACTCCATAACCAGTACGCCCGCGCCTTCGCCAATTACAAAGCCGTCGCGATCGGTGTCAAACGGACGGCTGGCGCGGACCGGATCATCATTGCGCGTGGACAGCGCGCGCGCGGCACCAAAGCCACCCACACCCAACGGTGTGATGGCGCACTCCGCGCCACCGGCCAGAATGATGTCGGCGCGTCCGGCACGAATGGAGTCGAGTGCGCTCATGATGCAATCGTTGCCAGTGGCACAGGCCGACACCACCGCGTGATTGGGGCCACGCAGCCCGTGCTCCATGGCCACCCAGGCACCCGCGATATCACAGATGATCATGGGCACAAAAAACGGCGACAGGCGACCCGGTCCGCTGGTGTGCCAGGTGACCGCCTGATTCTGGAATGTTTCCATGCCGCCCTGTCCGCTGCCAATGATCACGCCAATGCGGGCGCGCTGTACGTCGGTGAGGGTTGTGGTGTCGAGCTGCGCGTGTTTGATGGCTTCGTTCGCGGCGGCCACGGCGTAGTGCGCGTATACATCCATGCGTCGCGCCAGCTTGCGGTCCACATAGCTGAGCGGATCGAAGCCCTTGAGTTCGCAGGCAAACTTCGTGGTGTGCGCCGACGCGTCAAACCGCGTAATGGGCGCTGCGCCGCTGGTACCGAGAACGGCGGCGTCCCACGAGGCAGTTGCACTGAGCCCCAACGGGGTGACGGCACCAAAGCCGGTGACCACTACACGACGACGGATATTCTGCGAACGAGCCATGTACACAAAACGCTGGAGGTGAGAGCCGGCGAGACCGCCAACGCACATCCGCGGCACCGCACCTGACGAACGATGGGGGCGGTGGGGCTCGAACCCACGCCTTCCAGTTTATGAGACCGGCGCTCTAACCACCTGAGCTACACCCCCGAAAAGGCCTGTGGCCTCTTGTGCAATCCTAAATCGTAATACGCCCAAACACGTTTGCACAGGCGCAGACACGCATCAGACTATTGAGTGAGCGGTAAACTGAACAGCAGCATCGTTGATCGATTTCGGGCAGTGGTGCCGTCCGTCGGCAACTGACTCAGCCCCTCCACGCGTCGCAGCGACACGGCAACCCCACGAAACCGCTGTACGGCCAGCCGCACACCACCGAGTGCGGAGGTCTCCCATCGATTGGACGGAATCACTTCGGTCGGGCTTCCGGTTTGCCCGCTCAAACGCAGCGTTTCGCGATGATAGCCGAGAGTGCCTCCGGCATCGATTGACGGACATACGCCAGCCACGCATCGCAGCGCAACGTTGAAACCGCCGCCCAGATCAAAGTAGCGCGAACGGATCAAGTCAGTCGGTGCGCCCGTTTGCCGAAGTCTCGCACCGCGCTGTGCCGACGAGATCTCAAGAAATCCGGCCACTGGTGTTTTGGGGAGCACGTAGGTGGCGCGAAGCGACAATACTGAGCTGCGGCGGTTCTCCAAACTTTGGTCAGGCTGAATCGATGATACGTCGGTGAGCGTTGACCAGTTGAATCCCGCCTGCACGTGCAGAATCAACCCCGGTGCGCGCGGGTCATACGATTGCGCACCTGCGGTCGCGCTGGAAAGCGTCAGCATCGTGCACAGCGCCAGCGTTGTGAGCGCGGACGCGTCCAACCCGCGCCGCCACCCTCCGAACACCCGATCAGCCGCGTGTTGCAGCGTGTTCTTACTACCACTCATGCCGTTGCTCCCGTGTGCATATCGTAAGCCGCCAAGACTTCGTGCGCGTTGACAGTAGCCGCGCCAAGCTTTCCTACTTCCACACCGGCCGCAAAGTTCGCTATCACCGCCGCTTCCACTGCCGTTGCACCCGCGCCCAACATGGCCGCGAGGTAGGCCGTCACCGTATCGCCCGCGCCCACCACGTCGTACACCTCGCGCGCCGTAGTCGGTACGTGATGTACGGCGCCAGCGGCGTCTACCAACGCCATGCCGCGTTCGCCAAGCGTAAGCAACAGGTGATCTACGCCCAGTCGCGCAAATGTTGCGGGCAACGCTTCCGGATGCTCCAGGTCCACCGCTGCACCCAGTGCGCTTTCAAGTTCGCGGCGATTCGGTTTAAACACCGTGGCACCCGCGTACGAGAAAAAGTTGCGATACTTGGGATCGACAACAATCGGAATGCCCCGTGCGCGCGCCCGCTCAATGGCACCGCGTATCACGGCCGGCACGAGCAGTCCTTTGTTGTAGTCCTCAAACACCAGTGCTGACGCGCGATCGACCGCTTCGTGCACCATGGCCAGAACCCGTGCGATATCATCGCCGCTCAGGTCCGCATCTTCTTCTTCGTCAAATCGTACCAGCTGCTGCGCGCGCGCCATGACACGTGTTTTTGTAGTCGTGGGGCGCTCAACCTGAACGAGCGTGCGCGCGTCCATGCCGCCCTCGCGCAACATTTCACGCAGCCTGTGGCCGGCTGTGTCGTCACCAACCACGGCCACCAGATCGCAGCCCGCGCCGAGTGCGGTAACGTTTTGCGCCACGTTCGCGGCACCGCCCAGCGCGTGGCGTCGTTCGCGGACGCGCACAACGGGCACGGGCGCCTCGGGGGAAATGCGATCAACGTCGCCCCGCAGGTACACATCAAGCATGGCATCGCCAATCACGCACACATGCTGCGACTCGGCGGCATTGAGCAGGGCGGTCAGGCGCGAACGGGCAATGAGTGGGTCGGCGGCTGGAGCGGTGGTTGGGTGCATGGCGGGGAAAGCTAGCGCCGAGACTCGCGTACGCGCATCATGTTGGCCGTGCGACAACCCTCTCCGCTTCTGGTGCTCACCGGCTCACTGCTGGGTATTTCAATGGCCGCCCCACTCATACGCGTGAGTGATGCGCACCCGATTGCCATTGCGGCGTGGCGACTGGCCTTTTCGCTCATTCCTATTGCCGTGATAGGGTGGCGTAGCGGAAGCTTCACGGCGTTCCGCTCGCTTGATCGCAAGTTGATGCTGGCCTCGCTGAGCGCCGGCGTGCTGCTGGCCTTGCACTTCTGGAGCTGGAACGCCTCGCTGCGCTACACGAGTGTGGCCGCCTCGGTCACGCTGGTGAACTTGCAGCCGGTGATCATCGCCCTGTTTTCGGCGCGATTTCTGGGCGAGCGGCCGTCCTCGCGACAGTGGACTGGAATCCTGTTGGCCATGGCCGGTGCCATTGGAGTGGCCTGGGTGGACGCGCCCGTGGGGGACAGCGCACGCGGTGCGGGCGGCAACCCGCTGCTCGGCGACGCGCTGGCTGTTGTGGGCGCCTTCACTGCGGCTGGCTACTATTTGCTGGGCCGCAGTGTGCGACAGGTGCTCGACACGTGGGGGTATGTGCTGCTGGCCTACGGCGCGGCACTGATCACGCTGTTGCTGCTGTCCGTGCCAGCCGGTGCGGCGCTCTGGCCGCAGCCACCCCAGGAGATCGTGATTTTCATTGGCTTGGCGCTGGGTCCCATGCTGCTCGGCCACACGGGCATGAACTGGGCGCTCGGTCGCTTGCCCGCTTATATCGTGAACCTGACCGTGCTCGGCGAGCCGATTGGAGCGACGTTACTCGCGGCGGTGTTGCCGTTTATTGCCGAAGTCCCGAGTGCCGGAACGCTGCTGTGTGGGGCGGTGGTGCTGTTGGGGGTGGTTATCGCGGCAAAGCGTTAGAGCGGAAGGCGGTTAACTTTCTGGACTATGCCTGAAATCAACCAGAACTCCTCCGCCTTCGGCGCCATCTCAAGTCAGCCGTCGCCCGGCATCACCGCGGCCCACGGGATTGTGCGCGCACCCGAAACGTTCTCACTGGATGTGGTGGTAACGCGCGCCGGTTTGGTGGAGTCGCGCCATCGGGTACACGCGGCGGTGGTGCGCGCCGATGGCCTGCGCATTGCCCAGGCGCGTGATCCGGAGCTGCACACCTGGTGGCGATCATGCGCCAAACCGTTTCAGGCCATGCCGATGCTTCGTGACGGCAGCTTTGACGCGCTCGGCTGGGGCGATGAGGAGTTGGCGCTAGCGTGTGCGTCACACGGAAGTGAACCCGAGCATGTAGCGGTCGCCCTGCGCATGTTGCAGCGCGTTGGGCTGTCGGAATCAGACCTCGCCTGTTATCCGCACGAACCACTGACCGCGCGTGGTGCCGAGCTGCTGCGCAACGCGGGCGAGCAGGCCACCCGTCTTCATTCAAACTGTTCGGGCAAGCATGCGGCGATGCTCGCGCGTGCCGTCCAGTCTGGCTGGGAGACCGCAGGCTACAATGAGGCCTCGCACAAGGTGCAGGAGGATGCGTGGCACTGTGTGGCGGAGTGGACGGGTGTGGTGGCACCGGACATCGCGCGCGGGGTCGATGGCTGCGGCGTGACAGTGTTCGCGCTGCCCTTGTACAACATGGCGCTGGCCTATGCGCGCTTGGCGCAGGCGGCCCGTGAAGGCGACGCTATACCGGCCCGGATTGTGCGCGCGATGACCACGCATCCATTCCTGGTGGGCGGCACCGATCGTTTTGATACGCTGCTCATGCAGGCGGGCGCGGGAAACATCATTGCCAAAGTGGGTGCCGAGGGTGTGCATTCGGTGGGATTGATTGACCAGGGTGTTGGCATTGCGATCAAGGTGGAGGATGGCGCACCGCGAGCGCAGTATCCGGCCGTTCTGGCCTGCCTGCAGGCGCTTGGTGCGCTTCCGCCGCGGTTGCCGGAGGCGCTGGCGTCCATGGCGGTCGTCAGTTTGCGCAACACCCGTGACGAGGTTGTGGGACGGGTGTTTGTGCCCGGTCATGAGGTGGTCGTGAATGGCTGATTCAGCACTGCCGGCAAATGATCCGGCAGGCGTAAAAACGATGGCGTCTTTGGGAGACGAGGCAGTTATAGTCCCTTCGTCGCTCGCTGCGCATGCCGAACGGTTGGATACTGCAACGATTCAGCTGGTGCGTCTGGCCGCGGTGCTGGCGGGCGGTAGCGAGGCTGAGGTGCGAGTGTCGCTGGCGGCTGCCGTGGCGTCGGAGCTCAACGCGGTGTGGGTTGAAGAGGTGATCCTGCAAACGTATCTGTTTGCCGGATTCCCAAGGTCACTCAACGCGGCCCGTGAATGGCGACGCCTGTCGGGCAGGCCGGCGCCGGAGTACGACGAGGGCACGCGGTTTGATGAAGCCAGCCTCACAGCGCGGGGTGAAGCAACGTGTGCCAAAGTCTACGGTCCGTTTTACGAGCGACTGCGGCACAACATTCAGCAGTTGCATCCTGCACTGGATGCGTGGATGATCGTTGAAGGGTATGGAAAAGTGCTGGGTCGACCGCAACTCGACCTGGCCCGACGCGAGCTATGTGTCGTGGCGGCCTGCGCGATTGCGCGACAGGACCGGCAGTTGCACTCGCACCTTCACGGTGCGATTCACGCTGGCGCTTCGCCGGCGCAGGTAGATGCGGCGTTGCTGGCGATTGCAGATCTGTTGGAAGTTGATGATGTCAAACGATATGTCGGGCTTTGGGCTCGCGTGCAGGGGAAATAGTTCATGTTTATTGATCGTGTTGTTGTGAAAGTCGAAGCTGGCACCGGGGGGTCGGGCGCCTGCTCCTTCCGCCGCGAGAAGTACTATCCCATGGGCGGTCCTGACGGCGGCGATGGCGGCCGTGGTGGCGACATCATTATCCGGGGCGACAGCAACCTCGCCACGCTGCTCGACTTCACCTATCGCGATCAATGGGTGGCCGAACGCGGCGACCACGGTATGGGCTCCAACATGACGGGCCGATCAGGCAAGGATGTCATCCTTCCTGTGCCGCCCGGTACCATCGTGCGCGATCAGGAAACGGGAGAGTTTGTCGCGGAAGTCATGATTGACGGTGAAGAGCACATCATCGCCAAGGGTGGGCGCGGCGGTAAAGGCAACGCGTTTTTTGTCACGTCCACGCAGCAGGCACCGCGCAAGTGGCAGCCGGGTGAAGAAGGCGTAAGCAGGGTGCTGGAACTGGAGCTCAAGCTCATTGCTGACATCGGGCTGGTGGGGCAACCCAATGCGGGCAAGAGCACACTACTCTCGGTGATCTCCGCGGCGCGTCCCAAAATTGCCAACTATCCGTTCACCACCCTGTCACCCAATCTGGGTGTGGTGCCGCTCAGCGATCATCGCACGTTTGTGGTGGCCGACATTCCGGGCATCATCGAAGGTGCGCACGAGGGCAAGGGGCTGGGGTTGCAGTTCCTCCGGCACATTGAGCGAACACGTGTTCTGGCGTTCATGATTTCTCTGGAATCTGAAGACTGGCAAGCCGAGTTTGATCAGCTGCGGCATGAGGTGCAGGAGTATTCGGCTGAGCTCGCGCAAAAGCCGTTCTGTGTGGTGTTTACCAAGTGTGACTTGCTGGGCGAGTTGTACGCGCCCGAGATCAATGCACACGGAGCGTTTGGCATATATGCCATCAGCGCACCCGGCCGCATGGGGCTCGATGATCTGATCGACGCGTGGTGGCGACAGCTGTTGTCGCTTAAAAAGGCCGAGGCCGAAGCGGCACTGGCCAAGCCCACGCGTACGGAAATCGTGCTGCCGTAGGCACGCTGCGATGGAGAATGCCACCCGCGACGCACTCGCGCTCTCGCTCATGAACGGCGTGGGACCGGTGGACTTTGCACGTCGTGTGCAATCGGCCGGCAGCGTGTGTGGAGCGCTGGTCGTTTTTAATGCAGCGCATGTGGCCGAGGCGCGAGAATGCGCCGATCAGTATCTCGTGCGTAGCCGCGAGTTGGGTATTGAGTGTGTGCTGCCTGGCCACGGGTTGTATCCCGAGGCGTTTGCCAGCCTTGGTGCACTGCCGCCTGTGATCTGGATGCAGGGGCAGCCCGCGTTGGCAGCTCAGCGAAGCGTGGCCATTGTCGGCACGCGGGGCGCTTCGGCGGGTGGATTGCGCTTTGCGCACGAACTCGCTGTGGCCTGTGCCCGCGCTGGCGTGGTTGTTGTAAGTGGACTTGCGCGGGGCATTGATGGCGCGGCGCATCAAGGTGCGCTAGAGGCCCGGGGTGGTACGGTGGCGGTGCTTGGTACGGGTGTGGACGTCTCGTATCCGCCACGCCATCGCGCGCTGCAGTCGCGCGTTGCGAGCGAGGGGCTGCTGCTGAGTGAGGTGCCTCCTGGCGAGCGCGGACACGCGGGCACGTTTCCGCAGCGCAATCGACTCATTGCGGCGTTGGCTGAAGTGACGGTGGTTGTGGAAGCAGGGCGTGAAAGTGGAGCACTCATCACTGCACGCGTTGCGCAGGAACTCGGTCGCACGGTTTGTGCAGTGCCCGGTTCGGTGCACGCCCCGGAATGTGTGGGCTCCAACGCACTCATTCGCGACGGCGCGCAGGTGTTGTGTTCACCCAATGATCTGCTCGCCGAGCTGCAGCTTGAGGGGGCCAAAGCGCATGCGCCGGCGCTTGAGGGCGACGCGGCGTCGTGCTGGGATGCGCTGCAACAGGGCTCCACCGACATTGAGACGCTCGCACAGCGCGCAGGCATGGATCTCCGGCGCGCCAACGTGGCCATCTCAGCGCTTGAGCTGCACGGCCTGATCGATATTGACATCGCCGGTTGCGTGCGTCCTGCGGTCACGTCGGGGTTGGCTTGAGTGATCCGGTGGTGCGTGATGTGCACAACGACCACGTCGCCTACCGCCACGTGTACGTGCACGTACCGTTTTGCGCGAGGCGATGCAGCTACTGCGACTTTTCAATCGCTGTACGGAGGCAGGTGCCCGTTCGCGAATACGTTCGCGGCATAACGGCCGAGCTGCGCGCCCGCGGACTGCGCGCGTCGTCGGGTGGAATCGAAGTGGAATCGCTGTACTGCGGGGGGGGGACACCTTCGCAGCTTGGTGGTGATGGCATCCACCAACTGTTTGATACGCTGCGCGAGGTGTTCACGCCGGTGAGCGGCGCGGAACTGACCATCGAAGTGAATCCGGAAGATGTCACGCCTGAGCACGCACGGGCCTGGGCCCATGCCGGCGTAAATCGCGTCTCGTTGGGTGTGCAGTCGTTCAACGATCGCGTGCTTTCCTGGATGCACCGCGTGCACAACGCGGATGCGGCCCGTGTCGCCGTGTCAACGCTGCGCGACGCCGGCATCGCTGATGTGTCGGTGGATCTCATTTTTGCCGTGCCGTCGGAGCTTGAGCGCGACTGGCACTCGGATGTGGCCCAGGCGCTGGCGCTTGAGCCCACACACATCTCGCTCTACGGGCTCACGGTCGAACCAGGCACACCACTCGGCAAGTGGACGCAGCGCGGGCAAACCGCCGAGGCGCCGGAAACGGCGTACGAGGCAGAGTTTCTCCACGCCAGTTCCGCGCTGTCGGCGGCCGGGTTTGAGCACTACGAAGTGTCCAACTATCGCCTTCCCGGATTCAACGCTCGGCACAACAGTGCCTATTGGCGCAACGTACCGTATCTGGGGCTCGGACCGGCGGCGCACGGTTTTGACGGGCAGTGCCGACGGTGGAATGAGTCGGCGTACGCCCGCTGGCAGACGCTTGTGGACGGCGCGCAGGATCCAGTCGGCGGCTCGGAGGTGCTCACGCCAGCCAACCGTGAGGCGGAAGCCGTGTATCTGGGGCTGAGAACGCAGTCCGGACTCACGCTCCATGATTCCGAGCGCCCTGTTGTGGCGGCGTGGCAGGCGGCCGGGTGGGTCACATTGAGCGATGATGGCGTGCTGCGGTGTACCCCATTGGGCTGGCTCCGCCTGGACGCTCTGGCCGCAGCGTTGACAATCCATCGAAGTCCTTAGTACACTTAGGGTTATGGCATTTTCTGAGCTCAACGAACGGGAACGACAGGTGCTCGAGGCCGTGATTCAGGCGTACGTGGCCACCGCCGAGCCTGCCGGATCACGGGTTTTGTCGCGTCGGTTTGCGTTGGGCGTCTCGCCAGCCACGATTCGCAACACCATGAGCGACCTCGAGGAGAAGGGGTTTCTCTATCATCCTCATACGTCAGCCGGTCGTATTCCCACCGACAAAGCGTATCGGGTGTATGTGGACTCGCTCATGCGCATCGAATCGATTTCGGCGCAGGAACGCGACCAGCTGGCGGCTCAGATTTCCGCCGGTGGTTCGGCGATTGAGGCGATTCTCCGTTGCGCCGCGCAGTCGTTGGGAGTGCTCACGCAGGAGCTGGGCATCGCGCTTGGGCCGCGGCTGGACCGCGCGATCCTGCAACGGATTGAGCTGGTGCGTGTTTCGTCTGAACGCATCCTCATGGTGCTCACGTTGGGCGGCGGGGCCATGCGCACCATTTTTGTTGAAGTGCCCGGTACCATTGCCGATGAAGCGCTGGCTGAGGTTACCGTGGTGCTCAATCAACGTCTCGGTGGTTTGACGCTTGACGCGGTGCGCAGCTCGTTGGGTGCGCGCCTGCGCGATGTGCCCGGCTCGGTGAACGCCACGGCGCTGCTCAACATTTTTGTGCAGGAAGGCGAGCAGGTATTTGCGCGCGCCGTGGAGCCGGCCGACAGTGTTGTGCTGGGTCAGGCATCGCTGCTGGCCGAACAGCCCGAGTTCTCCACGGGCGAGCGCATGCGTCAGCTCATCGAGCTCACGGAACGTCGGCAGGAGCTCACCACGTTACTCCAGTCGCGGGGCGGCGTGCCGGGTTTGAGCATCACCATTGGCAACGAGCACGCCGATCCGGGACTTGATGCATTCACCGTGGTGACGGCTGAATATCAGGCCGGCTCACTGTCGGGCGTGATTGGCGTAATCGGTCCCACGCGCATGCCGTACCATAAAATCGTGTCTATCGTTTCGCATACATCGCAGCTCGTTACCGAACTGCTTAGCTAGCAGGATATTCCAGGAACACATATGGCTGATTTTTACGCGACGCTGGGCGTCTCGCGCGAGGCGTCCGACGACGACATCAAGAAGTCGTATCGCAAGCTCGCCACGCAGTGGCACCCCGACCGCAACGGCGGGTCGAAAGACGCCGAAGAAAAGTTCAAGACGATTACCGAAGCGTACGACGTGTTGCGCGATCCGCAAAAGCGTGCTGCGTACGATCGGTACGGCGAGGCCGGTTTGCGCGGTGGCGGCCCGGGTGGTGGCTTTGAGCATGTAGACCTCTCGGACGCGCTGAACATTTTCATGCGCGATTTTGGCGGCTTTGGCGA
>JBBSPO010000020.1:0-22724 GCA_038258695.1 Gemmatimonadales bacterium
GAACTCGTGAAAATCCGTGTGCATGTGCGCCTGGTCATAGTATCCGCTTTCAAACGCCGCGTTGGCCAGTGTGGCACCAGCCTTGAGTGCGTTTACTGCGCTGCGAAACCGCATCACGCGTGCAAACTGCTTGGGCGCAAATCCTGTGTGTTCGCGGAAGAGTGCCACAAAGCGTGCGCGCGAAAGCCCTGTGTCCGCACGCAGTTTCTGAATACGTCCGGCGCCCGATTGCCGCGCAATTTCCTCGGCCGCGTAGGAAATGCCGGGGTGAAAATCGGGCGTCCGCGCCAAGCGCTGCGTTAGCCAGCGAGCGACAATGGCAAACCGCTGCGGCACGTCCTTCACATCACGACAACGATCGGCCAGTTGACCCGCGCTGCGGTCAATGGCATCGGACAAATCGATGGTGCGGTCGGTGGTATGGTGCAACGGCATGGCAAGAACGCGATACGCTCCAACGGGTGTCATACGAACACCAAGTACGCAGCAACGCGCGTCCGGTGACTCATGAACCGCTGGCCGTGTCTGCGCACCAACCACGCACGCCAGAGGAAACAGGTCACCGGTGCGTCCATCAGCACGCACGTCACGAAACCTCGGACCAAGATGCAGAATGATCTCCAGAAAGCCACCAGGGAAAGTACGTTCGCGCGGCAGTACCATCGTCCCGTCAAAGTGCCACATGTGATCCAGCACATGGTGCAGTGACGGGATGCGGTGCTCATGGTACGTCCATTCGCCGAGCGCTGAGGCGTGTACGATCATTGCTGCATTCGTGATTGGAGTTGTTCAGTACGTCCCCAGAGCGTCCAGAGGAACACCCAGTGTCCTGGCTATGATCGCCAACGTGCTCGCGTGTGGCTTGGCAACCTCGTTTCTTTCAATCCTTGCAATCGCCTTGGCGGTCAGACTGCGGAAGTCCTCACGTGAGATTCCCCTCTGTAGTCGCAAGCGACGGACAGAGGCGCCAAGCGAGCTGTCGTTGTCCAACGCGCGCTTCTTGGCCCTCCGCCTATACGCCGAGTCAAACTCGTAGAGAATCGAATCGGTAGACGCCTCGAACTCTCCGAATCGAACCGTCTGCCCATAGTCTGTGACTGCCAAAGCACCAAGGTCGGGTTTGGCCTTCGAGTTCGCGTTCGTGAACCACGATGCTGGAACAACAAGCGGTTCGACGTTGCCTCGGTAGAGCAGTATCGCGTCACCCGCCTCATCATACGCGCCGCCGATGAACAGCTCCTCCCGATTGGGCGAGACAAGGACTTCCGCAAGATGCTCCACGGGGAGGAATCTCAAACTCGCAGATGCCGAGACCACGAAGCGAAAGTACGCGCTGTACAGGTGATGCGTGACGTCCTCCGTTTCATCCAGCACCAGCAAGCGACGATCGCCCGTGGTGGAGACCTGCTCACTCATCAGGGTAGCGATCGCACCCGGCTCGCCAGCGATCCAGATAGACTGCCCCTTGGCGGCGAGAAACTCTTCTTTCAACGCGCGCGCTGTACGCACGCGGCGATACTCAAACCCGGGAGCGGCGCGTGTTACAGGAAAACTCCTGGAAGACAAATAAACAAGGTAGACAAGTCGTGTAGGTCGCATGGCGGCTGAACGCGAGCCCGTCTCAATTTTCGATCGTCCAGCGGCTGAGCGCTTTGCTGTCTTACTCGGGGGCATGGGTATCATCCTGAGTTGACCGGGTTTTCCGGGTAGAGCTCGTTCCATTCTTCGGCAAACTCGTCTCGTCGTGCGACAAGCTCGTCGAACAGCCTACCGGGGACGTCACGTTTCGGCGGATCACCGTCGAGGAACGCTCTTTCGCGCAATCCAAACCGCCAGCACCGAGTTTTATGCAGAAGCGAAACGTGAGGTGGTTCGACACGCTCCTTGTCCCGGATTTTCAGCTTCCAGCCGCGCTGGTCGTACGGAGCTGGAACTGAAAACTCTGAGGCCATAAGGATGTGCGGCTACTGGACAAGGGCTGATAATCAATAATAATGTCCTCTTATGAAAAATACAACAAAAGGACATAACAAATCGCCGGGACAGTCCCGCCTACCGCAAGCGCGGATTGGTGTTCCTCGGCGCCAGCTGACACGCCGGCCACGCCATTGCGCCCGGTGCACGTCCCCCTGCCTGTGCACGCGCGGCCACGTCGACCGGTTCGCGCGACACCTTCTCCGGAGCTTCGCTGGCCAGATACGCAAACATCGCCGCAATCGTCGCGTTTCCCTTGAGCTCATCAAACACCACCTTGTCGTACGTGTCGCGGTTGGTGTGCCACGTGTATTGCCCGTAGTTCCAGCTGTGCGCACCAAGTCCAAACGCCGGCACGCCATGACACGCAAACGACGCTATGCGCACAATGCGGCCAGTGCCGTTGTCCTGATTGATCACGGCCTGAATGCCGTCAAGCATGGCGGCGTTGTCTTCTGTGCGCCTGGGATTGGGATAGGCGAGTTTGAGAATGCGCATGGCCTCGAGCATGGTGAGGGTGCCGGTGCCGTTATCCGTTGCGCCCGACCCGCCGTCCCACGAATCAAAGTGCGCCGACAGCAGCACGTATTCGTTGGGCAACTCACTGCCGCGAATCGTGCCAATGGTGTTGAAAATCGGCTGGCAAAACAATCGCTGCCCCCTCAGCGGCGCGCCCGCCCGTGCCGGGGCTATGGGCGAGCATGGTGCCTTCGAGCGACCGTACGCGCGGTGTGCGCAGATCGAGGAACACCTGCGCCAGCGATTGCACGCGGGAGCTGTCCATGCCGAGCGCTCAGAGGCGCTTGATGACGCGGTGCTCGGTGGGAAAGGATTGGGCGACTGCGTGCGAGGGCACTGCGAGGAACCGGATGAAGCCCGCATACTGGTGTACGCATCAACTATACGACAACGTTGTTGCATGAACGATACCGACACTCTCCGCGCAGGCATTGCCCAGATCGCGCCCGTATGGCTTGATCGCGAGGCCACGATCAGCAAAGTCACCGATTGGATTGAAGGCGCCGCCAACGACGGCTGCGACCTGGTGGCCTTCGGTGAAGCAATCATTCCGGGCTATCCGTTCTGGCTCGAGCGCACCGATGGCGCGCGCTTTGAATCGCCCATGCAGAAATCGCTCTACGCGCACTATCTGGATCAGGCGGTAGACATTTCAGGTGGCGGACTGCACCGTGTGCAATCGGCGGCGGCCGATCACGGTGTGCACGTGGTGGTGGGCTGCATTGAACGCGCGGCTGATCGCGGCGGACACAGTGTGTACTGCAGCGCGGTGCAGATTGGCCAGAACGGACGCATACTCAGCGTGCACCGCAAGCTCATGCCAACCTACGAAGAGCGCCTCGCCTGGGCGATCGGTGACGGACACGGACTCGTCACGCACAGCGTGGGTGCCTTTACCGTTGGCGCACTCAACTGCTGGGAGAACTGGATGCCGCTGCCGCGCGCTGCACTGTATGCGCAGGGCGAAGATCTGCATGTCGCACTCTGGCCCGGCAACGTCCGCAACACGACAGAGATTACGCGTTTCATGGCGCGCGAAGGTCGATCGTACGTATTGTCTGCGTGTGCGCTGCTGCGACGTGAAGATATTGGAGAAGATCTGCCGTACGCGGCTGCGATTATTGAAGGCAGTGAAGAACAGCTGGCCAACGGCGGATCATGCATTGCCGCGCCCGACGGTGGATGGCTGGTGGAGCCGGTGGCCGATGCGGAGTGTCTGATTGCGGTCACGCTGCATCACGGACTGGTGCGACGCGAACGACAGACGTTCGATCCGGCTGGCCACTACGCGCGTCCTGATGTCACGCGCCTTGTTGTAGACCGGCGTCGGCAAAGCACAGTTGAGTTCATCGATGAATAAAACGCAGAAGACACCGGTGTATGCCGCTTGCTGTGTTGCATTCTTGCTGCTGGCTGCAGCCTGTAACCAGTCCGGACAGGACAGTACAGTCGGCGACGCAGGCGACGCTTTGCCCGCCGTGCACATAGACGGTTCAAACGGTGTGATGCCGCTGATGCATGCACTAGCCGACGCGTACACCGCGCAGAATCCGCAGGCGAGCATAACCTTTGGCCAAGGGCTGGGCTCGCGCACGCGTCTTGATTCGCTTCGCGCGGGGGTGATGGATATCGCGATCGCCAGTCACGGCCTCGACACGGCCCAACTTCGCGCCGAAGGGCTGGTGGTACATCGCATCGCGGAAACGCCTGTTGTTGTGGGCGTGAATGCGGCGTCCGTGTCGCTGGCCGGATTAGCCACAGCGCAACTCTGCGACGTACTCGCGGGACGCGTGACATCATGGCGTCAACTCGGCGATGGACGCGACCTTCCAGTGCAGGTAATCGTGCGACCGGAAAGCGAAGTTGATATGGAGGTGCTGCGCGATCGCGTGCCGTGCGCTCAGTTAATTGCGATCTCTCCGAACGCCAGAGTTGTGGAAGAAACGAACGACATGGCCGAGGCGCTCACGAACACCGATGGTGCGATCGGCATTACCACGGCCACGGTAACGCAGCAGAGCGAGGGGGCTATTCGCGCGCTGTCACTCGATGGTGTGCTGCCCAATCCGCTGACGGTCATGCAAGGCACGTATTCGCTGGTGCGTTCTTCGTATCTGATCACCAGGCCCGATGCGAACGTGGGTGTGACAGCATTCCTCAGCTTCATTGCATCGCCGAGCGGTGCACGTGTGCTTGAGCAGAACGGGGCGAGTGCTGTGGTGCCATGATCGCATCGCCTTCGCGCTGATGCCAATTACGGCTTGAGGTTGCTCACGATCAGCAATGCCGCCACACGACCCTGCGCCGGTGTAAAGCGCGTGAACGCGAGCTCCGTCTCGCGGTCAGACCACGTCCATGTTTCGCGGATACCTTCGGGGATGGGCATAGTGGCATACCTGGGACTGCGCCCGTGATTGCGGTACAGGCTGCCCATCAGCACGTCAATGTTCTGCCGGTCGCTGAACAAAAATCCAATGCGACGCACGGTGCCGCCGGGATCCAGAAACGCCATGGCGCCGTCGGAGCCCTCAAAGGTACCGGGCGGGAAACGCACGATCGTATCACCGGGGTAGTCGATGTAGCGCACCAGTGCACCCAGCGGCAACCCCAGTTGCACGGTATCGCTGTCTACCAGCAGCGTGCGTCGCAGCGGGAGACGCTCGTCTTCCTGTGCCTGCAGCGCACGGGATGCAAGCAGTAGAAACAGTGTGCCAACGAGGGCGAGCAGGCGCATGATTGTGGGGCGGTGTCAGAGTGCCGGACTCATACCCCGGACTGCCCGAATGATACGCGCTGCCAGCCGCGCGGCGATACGTGCCGTCTGGTCATCCCGGTCGAGCGACGGGTTGAGCTCGGCGATGTCCACCGCACGGAGCGCTGGGGCGGTGAGCGCGGTATCAAGCAGCAGCTCCAGCGTACCCAGCGGGACGCCCAGCGCTGCAGGTGCTGATACACCAGGAGCGTCGGCGGCCGGCAAGACATCGAGACAGATGCTCAGGTATACGACATCGTTGGGTCCGCTGTACAACAACACCTCTTCGCGCAGCGCCGCGAGTGCCTCACGCACGCCGACATCCGTTTGCAATGCGCTGTCAGTCCACCACTGCGCCCGCATGCCACGTGCGCGTGCAAAGAGCTCGTTGGCGTTGGAAAACTCGCTCACGCCAAACACACGATAGGCAAAGTCAACGCTGTGCGCGCAACACCACTCATGCATCTGCAAAAACGATGTGCCGGACGTGGAGTGCTCAGCCCGACGCAAATCAAAATGCGCGTCAAAGTTGAGTACAAGGACACGACGCAGTGCTGAGTGTGCCGATACCACGCCCTGAAACGTGCCCCAGGCCAGCTCGTGTCCACCACCAACAGTCAACGGCAGCTGGCCTGCGCGCAGCACATCGGTCACACGTGTGGCGTGCTCACGCTGTGCGAGTTCAAGATCACCGTTCACAGCCACCGTGTCACCAAGATCGGCCACGGGATGTGCCTGCAGCCACGGAATCCGGCTGGCCATCTCGCGCGCGGCGCGAGGACCGTCACGTGCGCCCATGCGTCCGTTGTTGCGGCGCACGCCTTCGTCTACCGCAAAGCCCAGCAGCGTTACCTCACGCGCAGGTTGCACAGCCAGAGCTCCGCGAAAGTCGGACCGTGTCGGTCACAAGAGCGTTCATGACCGCTCCATTCCACCCACAATCGCCCGCCGCGCACGCACGCCGTCCATCCAGTAGGCCAGTTCGTTGGGATGCTCCAGATCCCACGTGACAAAATCAGCCCGCATACCCGCCACCAGTCGCCCGCGATCAGTCAAGCCGAGTGCGCGGGCTGCATGCACGGTGATGCCTTGCACTGCTTCGAGCGGCGTCATGCCAAAGAGTGTGCACGCCATGTTGGCGGCCATAAGCAGCGACAGGCCGGGCGACGAGCCAGGATTATGATCGGTGGCCACGGCCATCGGCACTCCCGCACGGCGCAGTGCGCTCACTGGCGGCGCCTGTGATTCACGCAAAAAATAGTACGCCGTGGGCAGCAGGACAGCGACCGTACCCGATGCCTTCATGGCTGCGATGCCCGCTTGGTCGAGATACTCAACATGATCGCACGACAGTGCGCCGTATGATGCCGCCAGCGCCGCACCGCCGCTGTTGCTTCGCTGCTCGGCGTGCAACTTGATGGGTACTCCGTGTGATCGCGCGGCGTCGAACACACGTTGCACTTGCGATGTGGTAAAGGCGGTGGTGTCGCAGAAGGCGTCCACTGCGTCCATCAGTCCTTCGACCAGCAGTGCCGGAATCCAGTCGCACACGGCCGCTATGTACGCATCGGCTCGGCCATCAAACTCGGTCGGTACGGCGTGAGCACCCAGAAAGGTTGTGCGCACTGTGACGGGGAGTGCCTCGCCCAGACGTCGTGCAACGCGCAGGCACCGCGCCTCGTCGGACAGCGACAGTCCGTAGCCCGACTTGATTTCCAGTGTGGTCACACCTTCGCGCATGAGTGCGCATGCGCGTTGCATGGCGCGTTCGTACAGCTGCTGTTCGGACGACGCCCGCGTTGACGACACGGTCGATCGAATGCCGCCACCAGCCTTTGCGATGCTTTCGTAGCTGGCACCCTGCAGACGCAACTCAAACTCGTCTGATCGATGTCCACCGTACACAAGATGTGTGTGGCAATCGATCAGCCCCGGTGTCACGAGCATGCCGTTCAGATCGTGCGTTTCGTGTGTCTCTCGCTCCAGCGCGGGTGGGACGTCAACCCGGCGACCAACCCAGGTAATCACTGCGCCGTCGGTGATCAGCGCCCCGTCGTCAATGATGCCCCAGGCTTTGCCTTCAAGTGTTGCCAGACGGGCGTTGTGCCACAGCATGCGCGTACTGATCGGAGTCACGGTTCCATCCACAACCACGAGAGAGCATCACCGCAGGCCTTCGTCGCCTGCCCCTCAATTACCAGCGACGTTGCCGCTTCGATATCCGGCGCGAAGCGACGATCCTGATCATAAAACGGGACACGCGCCCGAATCGCTGTCATGGCTGGTATCAGATGCGGCGCGGTCGTAAGCGGCGCGTGAAGATCAACGCCCTGTGCGGCCGCCAGCCACTCGATGCCGAGGATGGTCGCCGAGTTGCCGATCATGTCGTGCAAGCGGCGCGCCGCGAAGGTCGCCATGCTCACATGATCTTCCTGGTTGGCTGATGTGGGCAGGCTGTCCACGCTGGCCGGGTGCGCCAGTGACTTGTTCTCGCTGGCCAGTGACGCCGCTGTGACATGCGCGATCATGAACCCACTGTTCAGTCCGGCATTGTGCACCAGAAACGGGGGCAGGCCGGACAAACCACTGTCGATCAGCAACGCAATACGACGCTCAGCGAGCGCGCCAATCTCGGCGATGGCCAGCGCCAGTGTATCGGCCGCCAGCGCTACGGGCTCTGCGTGAAAGTTGCCGCCCGACAGCACTTCGTCGGTATCGGCAAACACCAGCGGATTGTCCGTCACGGCATTGGCTTCGCGCAGCAGTGTGTGGGCGGCTTGCACAATGAGATCACGACAGGCGCCCATGACTTGCGGTTGACAGCGCAAACTATACGGATCCTGGACACGGTCGTCGTTCATCAAATGCGACGCGCGAATCTGGCTGCCGGAGATCAACGTGCGCATGACGGTAGCGCACGCGATCTGTCCGGGCTGATTGCGCAGTGCATGAATGCGCGCGTCAAATGGTGTATCACTGCCGCGTGCGGCATCAACCGAGAGTGCGCCCGTCACCATGGCCGCCTCCAGCAACCGTTCGGCCATGAACACACCGTGCAACGCCAACGCGGTAGATACCTGCGTGCCGTTAATGAGTGCCAGTCCTTCTTTGGGACCCAGTGATAACGGCGCAATGCCGGCGTGCATGAGCGCCTGCGCCGCTGGCTGCACGGCGTCGTCTACCCGCACATCCCCCTCGCCGATGATGGCCAGTGTCATGTGCGCGAGCGGCGCCAGGTCACCTGACGCGCCCACCGAGCCCCGGGCGGGGATAATGGGCATGATGCGCGCGTTACAAAGCGCCATCAGTGTGTGCACAACTTGTGGGCGCACGCCGGAGAAGCCACGCGCCAGACTGGCGGCCTTCATGGCCAGAATCAAACGCACCACATGATCGGGAAGCGGCTCTCCCACACCGGCGGCGTGCGACAGCACGAGATTACGCTGCAGTGTTTCAAGCTCGTGATCGGCAATGCGCGTTTGCGCCAGTTTGCCGAACCCGGTGTTCACGCCGTACACCGCGTCACCGTGTGCGACAATGCGCGTAATCGTGTCGGCCGATGCACGCATGGGCGTATCGGCCTCAGCTGGCAGTGCAATGGGTGCAGCGGAGCGCCAGATGGTGCGCAGTTGTGCAAGCGTGAGTGCGCCGGGTTGCAGCTGCACCGTGTGCGCCTCGCTCATGGCGATTCCGCCAAACCGTCTGAGGACTTGATCATCGGCAGTTGCAGCCCAAAGCGCTGCGCTGTGGCGATGGCCAGCTCGTAGCCGGCGTCGGCGTGTCGCATCACACCCGATGCACAGTCGTTCACCAGCACCCGGGCCAGCCGGTCCCGTGCGGCGTCGGTACCGTCGGCCACAATCACCATACCCGCGTGCTGCGAATAGCCCATACCTACGCCACCTCCGTGGTGTAGGCTCACCCAACTCGCGCCACCGGCGGTGTTCAGCAGCGCGTTCAGCAACGGCCAATCGCTTACGGCATCGGTTCCGTCGAGCATGCCTTCCGTTTCGCGATTGGGGCTGGCCACCGACCCCGTGTCGAGATGGTCGCGTCCAATCACAATCGGTGCGTCCAGTTCACCGCGCTGCACCATCTCGTTGAACGCGAGTCCGGCCACATGTCGTTCACCCAGACCCAGCCAGCAGATTCGGGCGGGTAAGCCCTGAAAGCTGATGCGATCACGCGCCATATCCAGCCAGCGATGTGTGTGCGTGTTGTGCGGAAAGAGCGCTTTGATCTTTGCGTCAGTTTTGTAAATGTCTTCAGGGTTTCCGGACAGTGCGACCCAGCGGAATGGTCCTTTGCCTTCGCAGAACAGCGGACGAATGTATGCAGGGACAAATCCGGGAATGTCAAACGCCTGGCTCACGCCGGCATCGAATGCGACTTGTCGGATGTTGTTGCCGTAGTCAACGGTGGGCACTCCCAGTGCCTTGAAGTCCAGCATGGCCTGAACATGTGCCGCGCAACTGTTGGCCGCGGCGTCGCGCAGCCTGGTGTGCTGCGTACTGTCTGTTTGCGCACGTCGCCATTCGTCTACCGTCCACCCAACAGGCAAGTAGCCGTTGATCAGATCATGTGCAGACGTCTGGTCGGTGACCAGATCGGGACGCACGGTACCCGATGCCGCACGACGGGCAATCTCGGGCAACAGTTGTGCGGCGTTTCCCAACAGCGCTACGGAGCGTGCTTCACCCGACGATGTATGGTGTGCGATGCGTTCGAGCGCGTCATCCAGAGTGAGCGCCTGTTCGTCCACATAGCGCGTACGCAAACGAGACTCTATCCGGCTTTGCTGGCACTCGATCACGAGTGAACACGCGCCCGCCAACGATGCGGCCAGTGGTTGCGCGCCGCCCATGCCGCCCAGTCCGGCGGTGAGAATCCACTTGCCGCTCCAGCTGGCGTTGTGGTGCTGTCGGCCGGCTTCCATGAACGTTTCGTACGTGCCTTGCACGATGCCCTGACTGCCAATGTAGATCCAGCTGCCGGCGGTCATTTGTCCATACATGCACAGCCCTTTGGCATCGAGCTCGTGAAAATGCTGCCAGGTGGCCCAGTGCGGCACGAGGTTGGAGTTGGCAATCAGTACTCGCGGGGCGTCGGCGTGCGTGGCAAAGATGCCCACCGGTTTGCCCGACTGGACAAGCAGCGTCTGCGTGTCGTCGAGTTCACGCAGCGCGGCCAGGATGGCGTCGTAGCTGGCCCAGTCGCGTGCCGCACGTCCGATGCCGCCGTAGACCACCAGGTGGGCCGAGTCTTCGGCGACCTCAGGGTCCAGGTTGTTTTGCAGCATGCGATACGCGGCTTCGGTCACCCAGCTTTTGCAGGCTCGTGTGGCGCCCCGTGGGGCGCGTATCTGGCGCGACGGGTCGTATCGGGGATCGGGACGATCGGCCATGAATCGGGGAGTTGTTATGGAAGAGCTCGCCAGATCACTATTGTGTACATATATTATACAAGCATATCATGGTCGGACAGATACTTATATACAACTCGAACAAATCACAGCATGATCCTCTTCAGCTCGGGGCCATCGGGGCGCGGACGCCGTCGCATGTTTGTGAGCGACGAGGGACCGCCAACAACCGGGCCCGCGTACCAGCGCATCAAGGACTGGGTGCGGGGGCAGATTCAGGCGGGCCGCTGGACCGCGGGCGATCCGTTGCCCACCGAGGCGCAGCTGGCGGCACAGTTTGGTGTGTCACGCATGACCGCCAACCGTGCCATGCGCGAGCTGCGCGACGACGGGGTGGTGGTGCGTATTCAGGGCTCCGGCTCGTTTGTCGCGCCGAACAAATACAAGTCGACGGTGCTCTCCATCGAGAGCATTGACCACGAGATTCAGGCACGCGGACACACGCACCACGTCCAGTTGCAGCAGCTGGAGCGATGTCTGGCCACCGAGCAGCAGGCGCTGGTATTTGACGTCCCCACAGGTGCGCCGCTCTTTCACTCGGTGATGTTGCACTTTGACAACAACGAACCGATTCAGGTGGAAGACCGGTACGTCAGCCCGGCGGCAGCTCCCGGCTACATGAGTGTGAACTGGGCACAGGAAACGCCGAGCAGCTATTTGCTTCGAGAAGTGCCGCTGGAGTCGGTGCAGTTCACCATCGAAGCGTGTGCGGCGCCGGAAGAGATCGCGCATTTGCTGGCTATGGCGACCGGCGATCCGGCGCTGGTGCTGCATCGCCGGACAACGTCCCGCGGGTGCCTGGCCTCCACGGTGGCCATGTGGCACCCGGCGTCGCGCTACTCGTTTTCCGGATCGTTCTGACGAAAGCGGTAGGGCGCCGGCGCGCCTGTCGGCACCCCGACTGACGCTGGCGCGGCCGTTGCCGCAGGGCGCCGCTCAGTGAATCAATCTTTCCTGACCAGGCCCAACTTTTCCTGCAGCAGTTCCACAATGCGCGTTTCGAGCATGCCGCTCGACCCGCACATGACCGGATCAGTGGACCCGCCGGACATGTCCTCAGCTTGCGCCACGGCTGACGTACTCACCACCGAACTGTCGGTACCTTTGGCCTCCACATAGGTCACGGACGCTATGGTCAGCCGCCACGTGTCTGCGTTTTCGCCGGCCATGCCCCGCCCGCAGTTGAACAGGTTGGACATCTGCTGATCGGCCAGCCGACGGGACGCAGTTGCCCGCAGCACCCCGATCTGTCCGCGGGGCGGATCAATAAGCTCGGGGGTGAGTTTGAGCGCTTCGTACACGCCATTGGTCGCAAACAGCACACGGTCTCTGGGCGCTGCAATGGTCACACGAGCCCGTTGCACGGTGTCGAGCATGATTGGTAGCGGAAAGGCGGCCATCCGCACCACCGGACCATTGCCCTGCGCCGCCACTCTCTGTGCCGGGACCGATGTGAGCCCACCAATCATGAGCGCCAGCAAAGAGATGTGCCGAACTGCCTGCGCGTGGAATGGTGGCATGTTTGTCCTCGGTGGCGAGCGTGGTGGGGCGCGTTCACTGCTTGATGAACACATCGTCGCTACACCAGCAACGGATCAAGGTTGCGTGATCCGCACCCGGAACTGCGGCCTTCTGCGCCACCAGTCTTTTTTAGCGTCTCCTTGCGCTGGCGTGCCGCGTAGGCAGTATGTAACAGTCCGTTGGCGCGAGTGGTGCACAGTGCCTCAATAGTACATTCAGTCGTGCATTCAGTCGTGCACCAGTGCTGCATCCGTGCGGTATCAGCTGTGCGACGCGCCCGTTGCGTGCTTATCCGATTTCCCGCATCACCCGTGAACAAGTCCATCCATCACGACCTGACGCTTGAACTGCCCGACAGCGACACTGCGTTTGTGGCGCTGCGCGAGTTGCTGGCCACGCATGCCTACACCGAGCCGGCCGTGTGTTCACATACAGGCTGTGAATCGCTCTACGACTTTTCCATGCGGCAGCACGCGCGCTCCGGCGAGACACCAATTGAACGGCCGCTGGATGTGCTCGTCAGGCTGTTCATGGATTCGGAGCCCGTCAGCAATGAACGCATTGACAACCTGCTCGGCGCCAACGCACGAGCCGGTCTTGCGTCACTCGGCTTGTTGCGGGAAGACCCGCTCAACGCGGATGCCAGCGTGGCCACCGTATTGATGTACCCAACCACCGGTCCCTGGATTGTCAGCGATCGTACAATCGCGATTCGTTTGAGCACCGATCAGGCGTCAACGCGATTGCCGGAAGACGCGGTATATCCAGCGCTGACCGCATCTGTCCGGGTGTTTCTGAGCACGCTTCCCATCACACGTGATGGTGACTATCTCGAGCTGTGTTCAGGCACCGGCATTGCGGCACTGGCCGGCGCCGCCGGTGGCGCGTCGCACGCGTTTGCCGTGGACATCACCGAGCGAAGCACGCGCTTCGCGCAGTTCAATGCGCGCCTGAACGCGCTGCACAACGTCACGGCGTTGTGCGGTGATTTATGGGAGCCAGTGCGCGGACGCACGTTCAATACGATTGTCGCACATCCTCCGTACGTCCCGTCGGCACAGCCTGAGTACATCTATCGCGACGGTGGTGAGGACGGTGAGCAGATCACACGTGCCATCATTGCGGGTTTGCCTGATCACCTCGCCGTGGGTGGTGTCTTTCATTGCACGTGCATTGTTTCATCACGGGCTGGTCAACCCGCACCGCAGCGTGTGCGCGCAATGCTCGGAGCACAGGCAGACGAGTACGATCTGGTGTTCCTGCGCAACGGGTCTACGCGAATCACCGAACATTTCAGTCAACAGCTCATGTCTGCCGATGCTTCGAAGTCGGCGCTGGCGGCGGCCCAGCTGAAGCGCTTTGGCGAACTGGCGGTGGAGTCGGTTGACTTTTGTACCATTGTCTTGCGACGGCATGGGAAAGCGCGTCGCGGATTCACGTTCGCCAGTGAGCGCAGCGCACAGACGCAGTGGGACTCGGTGGAGTGGGCGTTGCGTGCGGGCGAGGCGGCGACTGATACGCCACAGTTTGCGACGGCGGTGCTCAACTCACGCGTGCGATTGTCGCCGGGTGCACGTCTCGACATGTCGTATCGTGTGGGGCGCGCCGGTGAAGAACCATGGGTGGCCGAACGTGGGCGCATTCAGGTTGACGCGCCGTTTGTATCGGTGGTGGAGGTCGGAACAGGCGATGCGATGATGCTCTCGCGCTTTGACGGAACGCAAACGTTGCAACAGCATATCGCGGCGCTCAAGTCGGAAGGGCTGCTACCGGATGATGTGAATGATCATGACTTTGCGCAGTCGTTTGCCAAGCTCGTACTGGACGGCGTTGTAGAAAGTGATGCGTTTTCACGGTAACAGTTGCGGATGGGCGACGGGTTGATCAAGCGAACGCGCTGCAACAGCCTCCATTTGTGCGGCGCGTTCACGGGCCCATCTGGGCAGGCCAATGTACGCCGACGCCAACGAGGCGACGCCCACCAGCGCCAGCACGGCCGCGCCCACAAAGCCCTTGTCTGCAACCGTGCCGCTTGCCGCCAGACCAAACGTCATGGCCGAGAGCGCGAGGTAAAATCCGCCCATCCCCACCCGAACGCGCGCGTCCCCTTTTCGGGTGAACAAACGCAGCCGGTGACCTGCTGCCGTTGGTTCAAGCAGCGCGGTCAGGTTGCCGTTGTGCCACTGTCGAAACACACCCTCGGTGACCAGTTTTCCGCGCGCATCGAATGTCTCGCGCAACGTGGTCACGAGCCCGTTCCACTCATCGTCGGACACCGGGCGGCCAAACTCGATTGTGCGCGCAACGGCCACGGGCAATCCGAGCCAGGTGCGCTGCTGCGACGGCACCAGATCACCGCGGGCCACGGCCGTGGCGGCACGCGTGATGTCTTCAACAGACAATCCCACATCACGGCCGATTTCGTGCAACTGCTCAAGTGTGAGGCCGTCAGTGATGGGCGATGCATCAGTGCGCAACTCCTGCGCCGCATTGGCCTTCTCAAAAATGAGTGCGATTTCACGATCATCGAAGCGTCGGGATTCGTTCATGGTTGACTCCATCGAGATCATGGGTTGGGCGCAGCTGCTGCGCGGCGTGTGTTGACCGCTGTATGTTCCGTACGAGTACGGCTGGGGTGCAGGTTTCGATTTGGTGTGTCTGCCCCCGGCCTGTGTCCTCGTTCAGCCAAAGAAACCCTGTCGCATGAACTCTTTTTCTCGCTTAGGTGCACTTTTTGCGGCGATTGTGGGCTTGACCGCCTGCTCGTTGGGCGATGGCGAAGGTTCGGATGCAGCGGTGGCTACCACTGGTTCTGGTGCGTGGCGCATCACCGAAACCGGTTTTGGGCCGCTTCGTGCTGGCATGACAGTGGCTGAGGCGGCCGCGGCGGTGGGCGGGGAGTTTTCGGCCGCTCCCGGCGCTGCCGCTGAGTGCAGCTACGCACAGTGGCCGGCGGCGCCATCCGGAGTGCGCGTGATGCTGGTACACGATACCGTTGCACGCGTGGAAGTCACCGACGCCACGGTGAGAACCGAGGGTGGGGCGCGTGTGGGCGACAACGAAGGACGCGTGAACTCGCTGTACGTGGGCAAGATGCGCATGATGCCGCACAAGTACACTACCGGAAAGTACCTTGTGATTACGCAGCCGAAGGACACCATGCATCGCATTGTTTTCGAGACCGATGGTCAGGCAGTCACCAAGATCCGCGCCGGACGCGAGCCCGAGGTGCAGTGGGTGGAGCGCTGCGGGTAGGGCGCGGGGTGTTGGTCACGCGTGGGTCGCCGCGCGATGTCCATCTGGTTGTCACAAGCCGCGGGCCACAAGTCACACGTCACACGCTATGAGTCACTCGCTACACGTCACACGCTATGAGTCACTCGCTACACGTCACACGCTACACGTCACTCGCGACACGTCACACGCTACACGTCACTCGCTACACGCCACATGTAACTCGGCTTACGCCACATGCGCGTTTTCACGCTCACCACGCTGGGTCACGTTCATCTCACGGATGCCCAAGGGCATCCTGTGTCCACATTGCTGGCCCAGCCCAAGCGGTTGGCGCTGCTGGTGTATCTGGCGGTCGATGCATCAGAGCGATTGGTGCGGCGCGATACGCTGTGCGCGCTCTTCTGGCCCGACGCCGACAGTGAACGCGCACGCGCGTCGCTGCGCCAGACGCTGGCCTTCATCCGGCGCGCGCTTGGCGATGAGGTGATCCTGACGCGCGGCGATGACGAAGTGGGGATCAACGCCGAACTGCTGCACTGCGATGCCGCCAGGTTTCGTGGCGGTCCGATAACGCACGAGCGTCTGTCCACATATGGCGGTGATTTTTTACGCGGGTTTGTTGTTGATGAACTGCCGCGTTTTGATCGGTGGGTCGAGGATACGCGTTCCGCGTTGGCTCGCGACGCTGGGGCGGCCGCGATTGCTTTGGCGCAGCACGCCCTGCGCGCCACTGTCACCGCGAATGACGCGGAAGAGGCGGTGGCACATGCACGGCGGGTAACCATCATTCTTCCGTATGACGAGGCGGCACTGGTTGTCTTGCTCCAGGCGCTGTACGCGTCGGGCGACGGTACCGGTGCCGAGCGGGAATACGAACGTTTTGTACGCGACCTGGCGCGCGAGTTGGACAGCGAGCCTTCTGCTGAGACCGTACAGGAAGTGTCGCGTTTGCGTGCGAGCGCGGTGCATTCGTCGGGTGCAGCGGCTGAGTCTCATGCCAGCGGGATTACGATCCCGACACGGACCCCAACGCCGACCCCAACGCCGACCCCAACGCCGACACCACCCTCCACGACTCGCGCCCCACGCAAACGTGTCAGCGGCGACTACGTGTGGTGGATGCTGGTTGGCGCAGTCGCGCTGCTGAGTGTATTTGCGATACAACGACGTACACGTACCGTTGCCGACAACGGCACGCCGGTGCGCGCAGCGACCGCGCTACCCGATGTACGCCGCGTGCTTGTGGCACCGTTTGAGAATCGCACCGGCGACGCCGCGCTCGATCCCTTTGGGCGAATGGTGGCCGACTGGATCACCGAGGGATTCTCACGTGTGGATGGGCTGGCGGTGGTACCGGGAACCGCCTTGATGGTGATGGAGCGCGCGCCGGTTGTGTCAACGGCTGCGATGGCTCTGGAAACAGGCGCGACAATGGTCATCTCCGGCAGCTACTACCGAACAGGGGCAACGCTGCACGTACAGGCGCGGCTTACCGATGCCACGCTGGCCGAGCTGTTGCGGCCGGTGGAAACGGTGAGCGTTCCAGCCGACAGCGCGATGGCTGCGATCGCACAGTTGCGCACACGATTGATGGCTGCGGTCGCACCGTTGCTCGACAGCACCTCGCATTTGCGGTTCGCTTCGCCACCGCCGTCGTACGAAGCGTACCGCGACTACCTGTCCGGCTTTTCGCAGTTCGTTGACGGAAATGCGCCCGCCGCAGTGGCACTCTTTGAGCGCGCGGCCAGCGCCGACAGTACGTATTCCATGCCGCGCTTGGCGGCGGCGATTGCACAGTCGAACATGGGAAACTTTGACGAGGCTTTTGCGCAGCTGGTACAGCTTGAAACGCTGCAACGGCAGCGTGGTGCGTTTGGTCCGGTTGAACAAGGCACGCTGGACATGCTGAGTGGCCTGTTGACTGGTGATTTGCCGCGCGTGTACAGCGCAGTATCACGCGTGGCACGGATTACGCCGGGATCGATCAACGAATACATGGTGGCCGAAACAGCGCGACGGTTGAACCGACCAGCCGAGGCGTTGGGAGTCTTGCAGAACATGGGCGCCGAACGTGGTGAGCTGCGCGGATGGCGCGCCTACTGGCGGGAGCTCGCGTACGCACAGCACATGCTGGGCGACTTTGCTGGCGCATTGGCGAGTGCACGCGCCGCGAGCACGCGATACCCGGACGACGCCACCTTGATTACTGCCGAGATTCGGGCCTTGGCCGCTCTGGGATTCGCCGACTCCGTTGCACAGTTCATTGAAAGCACGCGCGGGCGCGCTGCTGTACTCGAGCAACGCACGGGCGCCTGGTATCGCATGGCGGCGGAGGAGATGTTGTTGCGCGATGTATCGGACCCAGGTCGCGGAAGCGTGTTGCCGGGCAGCCAGGCAATGCAGCTCGCCGAAAAGGCGGTATCGTGGTATCGCACCAGTGATGCGGCTCAAAACAGCGGCGGTCACATTCGTGCATTGCTGCTGCTCGATCGTGTTGATGACGCAAACGCGGTATTGTCGCAGCGAGCAGTTCTGCGACCCAGCGGTGTTGCACCCTCCGATTTTACTATTCCCTCCACGCTCATGGATCTGGGCATTGGAGTGCGCAGTGAGCGGCTGCACATGCGCGACCTCGGTGTGCTGGCAGCCCGGCAGGGCGACCGCGACGGCGCGACCAACTGGGAAGCGCAGCTGGCCACTGCTCAGGCAGCGCTTTCCGAAACGCGACGAGGCACCACATGGGCTGCACTGCAGCTCGACCGCGCAGCGATCGCGGCCCAGCTTGGTGACACCGAGCGGGCCATGTCGCTGCTTCGCGAAGCGACCGCTAACGGTCTCGCGTTTTGGCCCGGTCTGCTGGCCGATCCGCAGCTGGCGCCGCTGCGGCGTCACCCCGCGTGGCCATCGTTCATGCGGCCAGCGGGGTAAACGCAACACAGCCTTGAGCCAGCCTGGCGCGAGCCTAGCGCTGGAACCTGATGCGAATCGCGCGCAGCGTGTCGCCAACGTGCGTGACATGCAGGTCAAAGGTGCGTCCATCCGCGAGCCGTCCGCTGGCGTTGATGATCACGAGGTGTGCATCGACGCGCGGCTTGAGTGTCTCGGCAAACGTAGACGCCACACCTTTGACCGGTTGCATGGCACGAAGCTCGGCGATGGTGACGACGTTATCCGTCATGGCCGCCTGATAGTCGCTCCACTTCACAAACCAGATGGGCACGGCAGTGCCAGACGAGACCGCCACCAGCGGAAAGGTGCCCAGCGGTGCGTTGGGCTCAATCATGTAAAAACCGCCGGCCAAAATTGGTGTGGCAAACGCCCCCGGGCCATCAGGGCCTGGGAAGTCAAAGAAGTCGAGCAGATTAAAGTCGGCCGGTATGTGGTCGGGGCTGCGATAAAAGGGGATCGCGAGCCACTCACCGTCGTGGAAGAACTGATTGAGTCCGGGAAATGCGCGTGCGTAGGCCGGGATGCCCGGGTCGGGGTTGGGCACAGTGATGCGCACCATACCAAGGTCTGTTGCTTGCTGTATCAGCTGCTCTGTGCTGGGCACGTCGGCCAACGGATTGGCAACCTGATTTTCGGCGCAGGCAGCAAGAGCGCCGAGCAGGCATGCAGCGGCGAGTTGTGTGTAGCGTGGCATGGTGTGACTCCGGTGCAGGGTGAATGGATCGCACAAGCGCGATCGGCACCGGCATTGTGGGGTGTGGGGGTGACGCCGCCGTGATCTGGGTGTGACGCCGCCGCGAACTGCCACGGAAACCGTTGTTCACCAATCATTTACAACACCGGTGAGATCGGCGGTTGGCCAACCGCGGACGAGCTCAAACTCAGCTTTCGCCGCGCGTTGGCACGAACGTCTGCCTGCTACTCACCACGAAATCTGGCCGCGGCCGCCCACCGGCGGTGCACGCCCAACTTGAAGAGCACCCGGTGCACATGATGTTTGACCGTGGCCACACTGATGTTGAGCGCACTGGCGATTTGCTGATTGCTGAGCCCGCGGGCCACGTGGCCCAGGACCTCACGTTCGCGCACGGTGAGCTGGGCTGTAGTGGTGCCATCCGTGGACGGGGCGCGAGTCCCCAGTTCGCGAAACAGCAGCGACGCCACACGTGGTGAGCACACCAGCTCGTCTCGCTGTACCCGAACAATGACATCGCGCAGCTCGTCGGCCGTGCATTCGCAACGCGCGTAACCAACGGCGCCAGCTTCTGCGCACACGAACACATCGCGCTGCACTTCTTCAACGCCAAACGCAATCACGCGCAATGGTGGATCACGTTGCGCAAGCGACGCAATGACATCTACACACGGCGGGTGTCCGACACCGACCAGCACGATGCTTGCTAGTTGAATGGCTACAGACGCCGCGACATCGGTGGGGGCAAACGCCGTGACATCACCAAATCCACGCGACGTGAGTGCAAGCTGGAGTGCATCCCGAAGCAGGCGCAATGAACTCACCACGATGATGCGCGGTGTGTCCGGCAACGAGTCGTGACGAACGCGACGCGACGCCAGCATGATTGACCGAGGTGCGATCGACATGCACAACTCACCGGTGGGCGTACGCACTCGCTCACCAACTACACCTTTGGATTGAGCACATGCACAACGCAGGATCTACGCGAGATCAACACGGACACACGATCAAAAACTAATCCGAAGGCTCATGGTTGTGAATGCGCTGGGCTCCTATCGTTGGCGTCCCTGTACAGACCACCTTTCGGGAGGTACCCATGAGCTCGGCAACACGTACAAAAAAAGTGAAAGTGTACACCATGGCTGAAGATGACGGCGAACACTCGTCTGATGTTCCATCGAGTGTGCTACCGGGAGCAACGGCGAATTCAATGACACCGTCGCTTACGGGCTCTACCAATCGCATTGCGGCAACCATGTCGCAGATGGATGGTGAAACAGCCGACGAAATTGCCGGCAGAGGGGTTCGATGCAACGCAGCATGAGTCCGCTGCTGCGGTTGACGAGAGCATGAGTCCCGAAGCGTTTACCGCCGATATCGATTCCGGGGAGAAGGAGTTCTTTGGGCTTTTCGCAAAGCTGGCGCCGATCCTGGTGTCCACCGTCTTGCCGATCATCAAAAAACGCGTGCTCAACCGCCGCACGTTGCGTCGTGTGGGTTCGGTCGTTGGTTCGGTTTCGTCACTCGCAGGTAAGCTGCTGTCGGAGTCGGACGAGCTGACGGAGTCAGACGACGAGGTGGAAGCAGAGCTCGAAGCTGCCGCCGAACAGATGGAAGTCATCATTGGTACGGATGATCGTATCCGCATCAAGAACACCACGGCCATTCCGTGGCGGCGGATCTGTCAGCTCACCATTCGTGCACGTAATGGCGCGCAACACGTGGGCACCGGATTCATGATCGGAAAACGCACGGTGATTACCGCCGGCCACTGCGTATACATCCACTCAGCCGGTGGATGGCCGGCCCACATTGATGTATCACCCGGTCGTAACGCGGCCGTGTACCCGTTTGGTACGGTGCGCGCAATCCAGTATCGCTCCGTGGCTGGATGGGTCAACAGCAAGAGTCGTAATCACGATTACGGCGCCATCATTCTTCCGGCCAACACACCGGGCAACGTGCAGTCACTGGGTGGTTTCGGGTTTGGCTACTGGCCCGACAATCTGCTCAACCAGCGCATGGTCAATCTTTCGGGCTATCCCGGCGACTGCGGCAAGAGTGGGCCGGATCGCGCAACGGGCAGCCAGTGGTGGATGGCGCGTCGCATCAAGTCCGTGTCGTCACGATTCTTCTCCTACGATATTGACACGGTTGGCGGTCAGAGTGGCTCGCCCGTGTGGACCGTGATCAACGGGCAGCGCATAGCGCTGGGTATTCACACCAATGGTTTTGTGGGTGGCAACTCAGCCACACGGATTACCAAACCCGTGTTTGACAACCTCAAATCGTGGCGTCAGCAGGGTTCATAGTTTGCCCCGGGCACACACATGACAGCATCGGACGCAGTGCCAAACACTTCGCGGGACGGAACGGTTGTTGGGCGCGTGTTGCTCAACGGCCGAGCCGTGCCGGAGGCCACCGTGATGATTGTCGAGGGGCACACGTCGCACCCCGATCTGGCCGCGCTCACCGATGATCACGGTGGCTTTGTGCTCGGCGGACTGGACGCCGGCTGGTACAATCTTGAGGCCAGGCTTGGTGATCGTGTCGCCCGCCGCAGCGTGGAGCTGGCGGCGGGCGAACACGTCACAGTTACGTTTACGCTCTGAACGGCGCTAACGGCAGCACCGCGTGCTTAAAACATGACGGCCGTGCCGGTGAGAGCCGGTACCGTGATCGGTTGCAGTCCGAGTGAACGCAACTTGTCATTCAAGCGGCCCAGGTCAGCGTTGAACAGCTCCTGCAAACGTGTGAGCTGGCTTTCCAGCTGTCCGCTCAGCACGGTAAATGCTTCCTGCGCCTGCGCGGTGGGTCTGTTGTCCGAGCTTTCAATCACGCCACGCAACGCTGCCAGCTGGTTGTTGAGCTTGATCGGATAGTTGAGCGGATCCTGGCGGGCCTGCATGCGCACCTGATAGATCTCGCCTTCGACCGCCGCCATGTTCTGCTTGAACTGCGTAGCCTGTGTGCGCAGTGCGGCGTCATTGCTCTTGGTGAGCCGATCGTCTACCTGGCCGCGCACGTCGCGCACCTGCAGCACGCCACGGTGTGCGTCGTCAACGCGCTGGGCGACTTCTGACGACAGCTTGAACTGTGCATCAAAGTCGGCCTGCGTGATGTCGGTCAAACGTGGGTCGGCCACGATGTCAAATGACTGCGTAGACGTTTGCGCGCCACTGCTGAACCGCGCCTGGTACGTGCCCGGCGGTGCCAACGGTCCCTGCGTGTTGGCCGACCACATGATCAGACCGGGGAAGTCACGCGGGCCAGGGTAGCGCATGTCCCAGCTGAAGCGGTGATGTCCCGCCGTCGTGCGCAGCGCGCTACCACCACGTGCACCACGTCCCGCCGCGGCGCTGTCGCCAGTCGAAGCCGTCCCGTTGTACGTGCGAATGACCCGTCCCTGCGCGTCGAGAATCTCGAGCTTCACGGAGTCGACATTTTCGCGCAGGTAGTAGTCAATCTCCGGTGTAAACTGTTTGCGACGGTCGTACGATTCCGTGCTACGTGAGAGAGTGCGTACGGTGGTTGCGGGCTTGAACAAGTGTGCGTCGCGCTGTGCAACATCGGCTGCGGCTTCGCGTAATGGTGTGATGTTATCGAGTACGTAGTACGAACGACCATGCGTCGCAATGACCACGTCATCATTC
>JBBSPO010000021.1:0-22483 GCA_038258695.1 Gemmatimonadales bacterium
ACTGCGCCTCCAGCAGAAGCCAAGGGGTACCTCTACGGTGACCCGGACGCGCCGATCACCATTACTGAGTACGCCGACTTTGAGTGTCCTGGATGTGCGCAGTTCGCAGTTCTGCATGCGCCGGACATCAAATCGCGCATCGTAGGCGCCGGACTGGCCAACTTCCGCTTCTACGATTTCCCGCTCTCCATGCACCCGAACGCCATGGCGGCCCATTTGGCGGCGGCCTGTGCCAACGATCAGGGCAAGTTCTGGGAAATGCACGATCGCATTTTCATGGGGCAGGGCGAGTGGAACACGATGGCCACGCAGTCGCCGCGCAAAGTGCTGGCCACGTTCGCCGAGGAGCTCTCACTTGATATGGGCGCGTGGAACAGCTGCTACGATGAGCAGAAACACGTGGCGCAGATTGAGGCCAATCGCAATGCGGGTGTGCGGATTGGCGTTGGGTCCACGCCCACGGTGCAGATTGGCAACAAGCTGTACCCCGGTGGGATGACGGGGGACAATATCAAGCGGATTGTGGACTCGATGATTGCGGCGATGCCCACCGGTGGGGACGGGCAATAGCAACTGCCGTTTGACTGCGTTTACGGTGGCAGTGAACGGTTTACAGTTGGGGTGAACTGCCGTTTGACGGCGTTGACAGTGGCAGTAAACGGTAAACGGTTTGGGTCCAACCCAAACCGTTCACCGTAAACCGTTACCGTGGACGCGGTCGAACGGCTTTTTAGCTCTCCGTCGCTTCGTACTGCTCCTTCAGCCCCGCCACAACATCGGGATCCGCCAGCGTTGTGGTGTCCCCCAGCGCGCGACCCTCGGCGATATCCCGCAGCAAGCGCCGCATGATTTTGCCTGACCGCGTTTTTGGCAGGTCGGCGCTGAACAGAATGTCATCGGGACGCGCCAGGGCGCCGATTTTTTGGGCTACGTGGTCGCGCAGTTCGTCGCGCAGTGAGGGACTGGCCGTAAAGCCGGTGCGCAGTGAGACAAAGGCGGCGATTGCCTGCCCCTTCATCTCGTGCGCCTTGCCCACAACCGCGGCTTCGGCCACCGCCGGATGATCAACCAGCGCGCTTTCCACCTCCATCGTGCCAATGCGATGGCCTGACACATTCAGCACGTCGTCCACACGACCCAGAATCCAGTAGTAGCCGTCGTCGTCGCGCTTGATGCCGTCGCCCGGGAAATACAGATCCGGACGACCAGCCCACTTGCTGAAATACGTCTCCACATAGCGCGCATCGTCGTTCCAGATCGTGCGCAGCATGCTCGGCCATGGCTTGGTAATCGCCATCAGCCCGCCGCCTTTTTCCATGCGGTTGCCGTCAACATCCACCAGATCAGCGGCAATGCCCGGATACGGCGTGGTGGCCGAACCCGGTTTCGTGGAGGTCACGCCTGGCAATGGCGAGATCATGATTGCGCCCGTTTCCGTCTGCCACCACGTGTCGACAATCGGACACTGCTTGTTGCCGATGTGCTCGTGATACCACATCCACGCTTCCGGGTTGATGGGTTCACCAACGGAGCCCAGCAATCGCAGCTGCGACAGATCGTACGGTTTTACCAGTGACGCACCCCACTTCATGAACGCACGAATGGCGGTGGGCGCCGTGTAAAAAATCGTCACGCCGTAGCGTTCGCACAGCTGCCAGAATCGATCTTTTTCGGGCCAATCGGGCGCGCCTTCGTACACCACGCACGTGGCACCATTGGCGAGCGGACCGTACGTGAGATACGAGTGACCGGTGATCCAGCCAATGTCGGCCGTACACCAGAAGACGTCTTCTTCCTTGAGGTCGAACACGTGTTTGGTGGTGCTCGCAACACCGGTGAGATAGCCACCCGTGGTGTGCACAATGCCCTTGGGCTTACCCGTGGTCCCGCTGGTGTAGAGAATGAACAGCAGATCTTCGGCGTCCATGATTTCGGGCTCGCACAGCTTGGGCACCTGACGCTTGAGACGGTGCCACCAGTGATCGCGTCCGTCTTTCATTTCGGCGAACGTTTCGTCGCCCACACCAGTGCGCCGGCGCATCACCACCAGCAAATGCTCAATCGTGGGGCACTCGGCCACCGCTTTGTCTGCGTTGCGCTTGAGAGGCACCATTTGCCCGCGACGATAGCCGCCGTCGGCGGTAATGAGCACCTTCGCGCCGGCGTCGTTAATGCGATCACGCAACGCTTCGGGTGCAAAGCCACCAAACACCACCGAATGCACCGCGCCAATGCGGGCGCAGGCCAGCATGGAAATCACGGCTTCGGGAATCATGGGCAGGTAAATGGCCACGCGGTCGCCCTTTTTCACGCCCAGGTGCCGGAGCATGTTGGCCGCCAGGTTCACCTCGCGATACAGATCCCAGTAGGTGTAGGTGCGACGATCTCCCGGCTCGCCCTCCCAGATGAGCGCGGCTTTGTTACGACGCGGACCGTGAATGTGCCGGTCAACGCAGTTCACGCAGGCGTTGAGTTTGCCGCCGGTAAACCATTTGGCGTGGGGTGGCGTCCATTCGAGCACCGTGTCCCAGGGTTTTTCCCATTGCAGCGTGGCCGCCTCACCGGCCCAGAAGGCCTCCGGGTCGGCCGCGGCGCTGGCGTGGAGGGCATCGTCGCTCACGTGGGCGGCGGCGCGAAAGCTGTCTGAGGGCGGGAACGTGCGATGTTCCTGCAGAAGGACGTCGATATCGCTGCTCATGAGTCGGATCGGAAGGTGGGAAGAACGCTCTTATCGAACCTGCGTGACTGACGCGTCGCGGGCAACCGCTCAGGTGGCTAACCTTCAGACATGTTCGCCCTTTGCCTTATCGTTTCCACCACGGTGTGCCATGCCGGTGGCTGATTCCGCCGCTGGTGTCTCGCGTGCGGCTGAAGCTGCAGGTGTTTCTGCCCTCGCTGGTGCAGCCGACACCGCCGATGCCGCGTTGGTGGCCGATGGCGTGACGCGCAAATACGGCGCGCGCGCAGTAGTGAAGAATGTGTCGCTGCGGCTCAATGCCGGTGATTGTCTGGCGCTCTTTGGCCCCAACGGTGCGGGTAAAACCACCCTGTTGCGCATGCTCGGCGGTCTGCTCAAGCCGTACAAGGGACGCATGACATTGCTTGGTCAGGAGCTGCCGGGCGAGGCGTCAACCCGACGATTGCTGGGCGTGATCTCGCATCGGTCCATGTTGTACGACGCGCTCACGGTGCGCGAAAACGTGATGTTTGCCGCCGAGTGTCAGGGGCTGCGCCATGCGGCCGCGGCGACTGATGCCGTGCTCAAGCAGCTGCTGGTGCACGATCGCGCTCATACACCGGTGCGTGCGTTGAGTCGCGGATTACAGCAGCGTGTGTCCATTGCCCGGGCGTTGGTACACGGGCCACGGTTGGTGCTGCTCGACGAACCGTACACCGGCCTCGATGAGACGGGTGCGCGGGCACTTACCGATGCGTTGCGTGCTCTCAAGTCAAACGGTGCCACGGTGGTGCTGATCACGCACAACCTGAGCGAAGGACTGGCGCTGGCCACAGAAACGGCGATCATGCGCGACGGTGCCTTTGTGCATGAGATGGCGCGGCCGGCGCAGGGTTATGTGGTGACGGAATACGCGACGATGTATCGCGAACTGGTGGCGGGTGTGGAGTGAACGACCTCGCCTTCCGCGAACCATCGTTCATTGCCGATTCCATTCGCATTGCGCGCAAGGATCTGCTCATTGAGTTCCGCTCGCGCAGCGGATTTTTGTCTGCGGTTGTGTTTGCGCTCTTGTCGCTGGCGATTTTCCGGTTTTCGTGGGACCCCACGGCGGTTTCGTCCATTGATCTGGCGCCCGGCATTTTGTGGGTGATCTTTACCTTTGCGGGTTTGTTGGGGCTCAATCGATCGTTCAATGTGGAGCAGGTAGATCGTGCGATGGACGCTTTGCTGGCGTCGCCGGTCTCGCGGGAAGCGGTGTTTGCCGGCAAGGCACTTGGTAACTTTGTCTTTGTGATGGCGGTGCAGCTGTTGGCGCTGCCCACGCTGGCGCTTTTTTTCGGTCTGCCGGTGGGTCCGGAATGGTGGGGCGTGCTGGCCGTCGCGTTGCTGGCGGGCGCCGGGTTTGTGGCGGTGGGAACCCTGTTCGCCGCGGTGGCGTCGAATACAAGGCTGGCGGAGATGCTGTTGCCGATGCTGGCGCTGCCCTTTTTTGTGCCGGTGCTGATTCCGGCGGCGCAGGCGACGTCGTCGTTGCTGGCTGGCCGTCCGATTGCAGAAGTGCTTCCGGAGTTGAAGATCCTGGGCGCGTTCGACATTGTTTTTATGGCGGCGTGCGCGCTTGCCTTCCCGTTTACGCTTGAGGAATAGGTGGGGTTCAGATCATGACAACCGCTTCTGCGCTCGATGCGCGTTCCACGTCGGTGCGCCGTTTGCCGCCAGTCGATTGGCTGCTGATGCTGGCGGTCGTGGCAGTTGCCGGGGTTGTGGCGCGGGCGACGCTGTACACGCCGGCCGACGCGATGCTGGGCGCTGTCCAACGTTTGTTCTACGTGCACGTTCCATCGGCCATTCTTGGCATGTATGTCGCGTGCAGCGTGATGGCCATTGCCGGTGGTTTGTACTTGTGGATCAAGGACGATCGCCTTGATCGCGTTGCCGAATCGGCAGCCGAAGTCGGGTTTGTCTTTCTGACGGTCGTGCTGGTAACCGGCTCCATCTGGGGCAAGGCGTCATGGGGCACCTATTGGGCGTGGGAGCCGCGGCTGACGTCAGCGCTGTTCCTGTGGTTCCTGGTGCTGTCGTATCTCGTGCTGCGCGACGCGATTGAAAACCGTGAGGCTCGCGCGCGATTGTCAGCAGTTCTTGGTGTGCTGGCGTTGCTGCTCGTGCCGTTCATTCACATGACGGTATATCTCTTCCGCGGATTACATCCTGAACCGATCGTGCTGAAGCCGGAGAAGCCTGCAATGTCGCCAGAAATGTTGAGCACATTCGGCTTTGCGATGTTGGCGTTCACCGTGCTGTTCTTCGCCATGATTCGTTTGCGCTACAGGTGGGCGACCGCACGTGACGCGCGGCTTGAGTTGGAGCAGGCGTGATGCTGCAGCCACAGACGACGGCGCCGGTTCCTGAGCGCACAGGTCCACCCGACACCGTCTCGTCAATGAAGACAGGGTACGTGGTAGCACTGGCGATCTTCTTCGCCTACATCGTCCTGCTCATGCGACGTGTTGCTTCGGTTCGCAAACACACGTGACCATGACCGCCCTGCGCGTCGCCGTCACACGCGCTGCGGGAAAGGCCGAATCACTCTCTGCACGGCTGATCGCGGCCGGTGCGCACATCTACGAAGTACCACTCACGCGCATTGAACACCTTGATCAGGCGCCGTTGCATAGCGCGCTGCACGCACTTAACGACGTGCGCTGGATTCTGCTCACGAGTGTAAACGCGGTGGAGTGTCTGGCCACCGCCGCGCGCGCCACCAATACGCACGACGCCATTACCGACCGTTACGTGGCCGTGGTGGGCGAGGTGACCGCGCAAGCCGCCGAAGCCGAAGGGTGGCGCGCCGATATGGTACCCGCGCAGTTTACCGCCGAAGCATTGCTCGATGCCTTTGCAACGCGCGGCGATGTGTCCGGTACAACGGCGCTCTACCCGTGTGCCAAAGGGGCGCGCGATGTGCTGCCCGATGGGCTGCGTGCACTCGGTGCAACCGTGCGGGTGGTGCCGTGCTACGAGAGTGTGCCCGATGCCGACGGGCAGCGTACACTTGAGCGCATGCTCGCAGCCGGTGAACTGGATCTGATCACCGTAGCCGCACCAAGTGCGGTTGACGCGCTGGCCGAAGCGCTGCCACCTGAACGCGCGGGTCAGGTACAGGTGGCAAGCATTGGGCCCGTGACATCAAAGGCCGCGCGACAGGCGGGATTTCGTGTGGTGGTGGAGGCGAATCCGTATACGGCAGAAGGGCTGGTGCGGGCGATTGCGGCGTGGCGGGGACAGGGGTAACCGCTCACAGCTCTGCTATCGGAATATCGAGCAGACGCGCCGCATCAAGCATGCGATTGTCGTAGCTGGCAAGCATGACCTGCTGCCGTTGCTCGCGCAGAAAGGCGATTGATCCGAGATGCAGTGCATCAAGCGTGCGGACGGCAACGGGAAACGGTTCGAGTGCGCGCGCGAGAACGGCCGGCGCCAACTCAAGAAACGCCAATCGCTGTAGCATGGCGCGCGCGTTTTCGCCGTGAGTCACACCCAAACCGCGCGCATGCAGCCGATTCCACAACTCGTACTCCAGCAATCGGCTGCTGACCAACGTCTGCTTCCAGAGCGAGTCGGGAGGCGTGCGATCCTCGGCGAGCAGGTGTGCGAGGGCGACAGACGTGTCGAGATAGATCACGGATCGTCGCGGTCAGCGCTGAGCTCGCGCAGCACCTCATCCATGGTACAGACTGGCGAACGCGGAGGCGGGTCTTCGCGGACAACCATTGGCGCTGACAGCAGCCCGTTCCTCATCACTTCTGCCAGCAATGCATCGGAGGCAAGTGCACTTCGTCCTTGCGGCGGCCGCAGCTCCGCCACAACACGGTCTCGGTCTGTGACCAGGATCGTCTCGCCGCTCGCGGCGAAGCGAATGTACTCGCTGAGTTTGTTCTTGAGGACTTTCAGGCCGACTGTGCGCATGAAAGAAAAGTAGCTTCTGGAAGCTACCTCCGCTATGCTAGCTAGTCTGCGACGCTGCCGTGCGCTTAACGATGCGAAGTCGGCATCGAGGGAACCGATCGACGGTCGTAGTGCGCGGTGGACGGGCTAAGCATTTCGGTTGCCAGCATCATCACATTCACGCCCCGAGGGGTACCACCGCCCGTGGTGCAACGTCGCGTCTCGTCCCAACATCGACGCCAGAGCGCGCAGCGCATAACTTGTGTGTCTACTGTTCCTGACACTCAGCCCGCTTGTATGACACACGTAGTCCGTATCGGAACCCGCTCTTCGGCGCTGGCCATGGCGCAGGCGCACCAGGTGGCGGCGCTGCTTAGCGCGCATGGCGTGGATTCCACGCTCACCGAATACACCACGATTGGTGACCGAATTCTCGACCGTCCGCTGTCGGCGATCGGTGAGAAGGGGTTGTTCACCGCCGAGCTCGAGGCCGATTTGCGTGCCAATCGTACGGATTGTGCGGTGCATTCGCTCAAGGATTTGCCCACAGCTGATCCCGACGGCCTCACAGTGGTGGCGCTGCTCGAGCGCGAAGATCCAAGAGACGCATTGGTGGTGACGCAGGGATCCACGGTGCGGTCACTTTCAGACTTGCCGCACGGTGCCCGCATCGGAACGTCGAGTTTGCGTCGTCGTGCGCAACTGCTGGCGCTGCGCCCCGATCTCGATGTGCAGGAGCTGCGAGGCAATGTGGGCACGCGCCTGCGCAAAATCGACGAGGGCCAAGTGGACGCGGCGTTGCTGGCCGCGGCCGGACTCAAGCGACTGGGTTTGGGCGAGCGCATTGTGAGCCTGCTCGACGCGCCGGATTGGCTGAGCGCGCCGGGGCAGGGCGCCATTGCTGTTCAGTCGCGCACGGATGACGAGCCCATGCGCGCACTGCTGGAGCAGCTGGACCACGCACCCACGCGTCGCGCCATTACGGCCGAACGTGCACTGCTCGCCGCGCTTGAGGGCGGCTGCCAGGTGCCCATTGGCGCGGCGGTGGTGCCCAACGGCGACGGTCTTATGCTGCACGCCTGCATTGCCGACCTGAGCGGACGCACGGTGCTGCGCGGGTCGCGCGCGGTAGATGATCAGTCACCGGCCGCCAGTGGTCGCGCGCTGGCCGAAGAGCTGCTGGAGCAGGGTGCCGGCGAGATTCTGGATCAGCTGCGCGCCACGGGCGGAGGTCGCACGTGAGCAGCGGCACCGATCCGTTTCTGCGCGCGGCGCACCATGATGCAGATGCGTCGCCATTCGGCGCGTTTCCACGCGTACGCCCGCGCCGCCTGCGCCGCACGGCGGCCATTCGCGAGCTGGTGCGTGAGACACATCTGCGCGCATCGCAGCTGATCCTGCCGCTGTTTGTTCGCAACGGCAAGGGGCTGCGCAGTCCCATTGGCTCCATGCCCGGTGTGTCGCAAACGTCAGTTGATGAAATGCTGCGCGACGCCGAAGCGGCCGCCAAGGCGGGCATTGGTGGCGTGCTGCTGTTTGGCATTCCCGATACCAAAGACGCCACCGGTTCAAGCGGCTGGCACGAGCACGGTCCGGTGCAGGAAGCGGTGCGCGCGATCAAGCGCGAATATCCCGACCTGCTGGTGATTACCGATGTGTGCATGTGCGAATACACCGATCACGGACACTGCGGTGTGCTCACCAAACTCGGCGAGGTAGACAACGACGCCACGCTGGAGCTGCTCTCGCGTGAAGCACTGTCGCACGCCGAAGCGGGTGCGGACATTGTGGCGCCCAGCGATATGATGGACGGACGCATTGCGCACATGCGCGACTCGCTCGACGCCGCTGGTTTTGAACAGACGCTGATCATGAGTTATGCGGTGAAGTACGCGTCGGCGTTTTATGGCCCGTTCCGTGAAGCCGCCGAAAGCACACCCACCTTTGGTGACCGTCGCAGCTACCAGATGGATCCGGCCAACATTCTTGAAGGACTCAAGGAAGCACGACTAGACTTGGCCGAAGGTGCCGACATTCTCATGGTCAAGCCGGCGGGAGCGTATCTCGATGTGATTCAGGCTGTAAAGCGTGACACAGGTGTGCCACTATGCGCCTATCAGGTGAGCGGTGAGTTCGCGATGATTCGGGCAGCCGCCGAGCGCGGGTGGATTGACGGCGAACGAGCGATGATGGAGTCGTTGCTTTCTATTACTCGGGCGGGGGCGGATATGATCATTACGTACTTTGCGACGGAAGCGGCAGCGGTGATTAAGAAATAAAACTTACAGCCGTTTGACTGCGTTTACGGTGACGGTAAACGGTTGACCGTTGAGGTTTTTTACAACCGTTTACGGTGAACGGTTGGGCAGTTTACCCAAACCGTTCACCGTAAACCGTCACCGTAAACGCTGTCCAACGGCTTTTCAGTTAACCCAAACCGTGTACCGTAAACCGTAACTGTAAACGCAGTCAAACGGCCTGTTTCTTCTCCAACTTTCAGCCTGTACGCATGTCCAACTTCTGGCACGACATCCCCCCGGGCCCGCAACCGCCGGAGCAGGTCACGGCCGTTATCGAAATCCCGTCCGGCAGTCGCAACAAGTACGAGCTCGACAAAGTCACCGGTCTGCTCAAACTTGATCGTGTGCTCTACTCGGCTGTGCAGTATCCCGGTGACTACGGATTCATTCCCGGTACGCTCGCCGAAGACAGTGATCCGCTCGACGTACTCGTGCTCATCAACGAGCCCACCTTCCCGGGCTGCCTCATTACGGTGCGCCCCGTTGGTGTGTTGCTCATGACCGACCGCGGTGAGCCGGACGAAAAGATTCTCGCCGTGCCAAGCGAAGATCCCTATCACCAGGAGTACTTCGACATTGCCGATCTGCCGCAGCACTATCTCAAGGAAGTAGAGCACTTCTTCCACGTCTACAAAGACCTTGAAGGCAAGCGCGTGGAGATTGAGGGCTGGCGTCAGAGCACGGTGGCCATGACCGTGATCCAGCAGTGCATTCAGCGATACGAGGACAAGTACCCGCGGTGATTGGGTAATGAATGGCTGGGCATTCTGGCGACGTGCCAGCCCTTCTCGACTTACGGCTGGCGCGTTTCTGTTGGCGATCCTAGGAGGTACGCTAGGCCTGCGTTTCGTGCCCGCCTTCTACGCGGACGGTGTGCCGCTCGGCTGGATTGACTCGCTGTTTACGGCCACCAGCGCGATTTGCGTGACCGGCCTGATTGTGGTGGACACCGCCACGCACTTCACGCGGCTTGGACAGGGGTTCTTGCTGCTGCTCATCCAGCTCGGTGGGCTGGGCATGATCACCATTACATCGCTGGTGATACTCGGGCTGGGCGGCCGGCTTTCAGTGCGTGCCGAAACGGTCACTACGAGCCTTGCATCGACACTTCGTGGTGTGAACGCGTTTCATCTGGCGCGCGATGTTGTGGTCTTCACACTGGTAGTGGAGCTGTTGGGAAGTCTGGTCTTGTTTGCCGCGTTCCGGCCACACTTCAGCACGGTTGACGCTCTCTGGCACGCGCTCTTTCATGCCGTGAGTGCTTTTTGCAACGCTGGCTTCTCAACCTTTACGGATTCGCTCATGCCGTGGGCTGCGAGCGCGCCGGTGCTGCTGCCGATCATGCTGCTGATCGTGGTGGGCGGACTGGGATTTCTGACGCTCGAAGAAGTCGCTATCCATTTGCGCCGACGCGATGTGGCGCAACGCATTCGATTGTCGCTGCACACGCGAGTCGTGTTTGTATCAACCGCGCTGGCGCTGGCCGCTGGCTGGGTGTTGTACACGGCGTTTGAGTGGAAAGGTGTGTTGCAGGAGCTTTCACCGGCCGCGCGTGTGCTCAACGGTCTCTTCATGAGTGTCACAGCACGAACCGCGGGCTTCAACTCCATCGCATACGCCAACGCTGGTGACGAGACAAACTTTCTCACCATCCTGCTCATGACCGTGGGAGGCGCACCGGGTTCGACCGCAGGGGGCCTCAAGATCACAACCATTGCGGTAATCGGGCTGCTGGCCTGGTCGCGACTGCGCGGGAGTACCAACGTTTCTGTGTGGTCGCGCACGATTCCCGATGAAACGGTGCAGCGCGCGATCGGTGTTGGCGTGTTCGCTTTTTCGTGTGTCGCGTTGGCGATTTTTTTGTTCACCGCCTTCGAAGAACCCGCTCAGCCGGGTGCGGATTTTCTGCGTGTGGTGTTTGAAGCGGCCAGTGCGTTCAACACGGTAGGGCTGTCCTTGGGTGAGACCGGTGAACTCACGGCCCCATCGCGTGTGCTTACCACCGTGCTCATGTTCATTGGACGTATCGGACCACTGTCCTTTGCGGCGGCGCTCGCACTGCGAGCACGTGAAACGCGACACCACTACTCGTTTGCGCGGGAAGATGTGTCCATTGGTTGACGCTATTCAGCGGAGTGGGAAATGCAGCGAATCGTGGTAATCGGGTTGGGCAACTTCGGTATGGCGGTGGCCGAAAGCCTGGCGGGAAAGGGCGTCGACGTAATTGCGGTGGACCGTCGCCAGGAGCTGGTAGACCGGATCGCACATCGCGCGGCGCGCGCGGTTGTTGGCGACGGCACCGACCCTGATGTGCTGCGGGACGTTGGTTGCAAAACGGCCGATGTTGGTATTGTCGCAACGGGTGACGACATTACAGCGTCCATTCTGGCCGTGATGGCGCTCAAGGATACCGGGGTGAAAGAAATTCACGTCAAGGTGATCTCCGAAGCGCACGCCCGCGTCGTGGAAAAGATCGGCGTAACAGGGACCGTGTTTCCCGAACGTGATTCAGGGCGTCGCCTCGCCGAGGCGGTCGCAAGCACGGAAATCCTGAGTTACTTCCCGTTAGGCGAAGATTTTGCGCTGCAGGAAATGGCGGTCCCGGACAGTTGGTTGGGACGGTCATTGAAGGAACTCCAGATGCGCGGGCGATTCAACATTACCGTTGTTGCAGTGCGCGATGTGCTCACCGGTTCCATCATTGGTGTGCCCGACCCGGAGGCACTGCTCAAGGACTCCGATACACTGTTTGTGTCTGGTGCAAAGTCCGATCTGGCGAAGGTCACCAAGCTGCGCTAACGCAACGCGCGAACGCAACGCGCGAACGCAACGTGTTCACGCCCGCTTGAACACCAGCGACGCATTAATGCCACCAAAGCCAAACGAGTTGCTCAGCACCACATCCGCTTTCGTATCGCGACCTGCCTGTTGTATGAAGTCCAGGTCGCACGCAGGGTCCGGGTTCTCCAGATTCACCGTGGGAGGAACCCACGCACGATCCAGCGCCAGCGCACTGATCGCCGCCTCAATCGCACCCGATGCGCCCAAGGCGTGACCGTAATAACCTTTGGTGCTTGAGACGGGCACGTTGTACGCATGCGTTCCCAGTGCGCGCTTGATGGCCAGCGTTTCGGTGGGATCGTTAAGCGGTGTTGAGCTGCCGTGCGCGTTGATGTAGCCCACATCGGTGGTGGCCACGTCTGCGTCGGCCAACGCCAGTGAAATACAGCGCGCCGCCTGTGTGCCATCAGGGAGCGGCGCGGTCATATGATGCGCATCGTTGGTGGTGCCATAGCCCGCCAACTCGGCGTAAATATGCGCACCGCGCGCCACCGCATGATCCCACGATTCCAGCACCAGCACCGACGCACCTTCACCCATCACAAAGCCATCGCGATCTCGATCAAACGGACGCGATGCGCGGGCCGGATCATCGTTGCGCGTGCTCATGGCGCGAATGAGTGCAAAGGCACCAAAACAGAGTGTGGCCAACGGCGCTTCGGCTCCACCGCCCAGCATGATATCCACCTCACCGTCGCGTACGCGGCGGAATGCTTCTCCAATCGCAATCGTCCCTGACGCGCAGCTCATCGCGTTGGTGGAGTTGGGACCGGTGATGCCAAACTCAATCGCAATGTTGCAACTCGATGCGCCACCAAACACGGCCAGCGCCAATGTCGCGTCTACCGCTCGCAAGCCACCCTGCATGAACCGGCCAGCTTGCTCTTCGGCGTAACCGACACCTCCCAACGCCGTGCCCATCATGGTGCCAACGCGATCCTTGTCGATGGTGTCGAGATCGAGCTGCGCATCTTTGATCGCCAGCATGGCCGACACCACACTCAGCGCACCAAACCGATCGAGTCGTTTGGCACGACGCTCGTCCATGTAGTGAAGCGCGTCAAAATCGGGAACCGACGCGTTGCACTGACTGCGAAAAATGGACGCATCAAACCGGGTGATAGCCGTGACGGCACTCTTCTGCGCACGCAAACCATTCCACAGTGCATCAACCCCAGTCCCAATCGGTGTGACACAACCGATGCCCGTAATCGCGACACGACGATGTGCGCGCTTCACGCTGAGCGTCCGGAGTGATCGGGGGTGGTGACGCGGCTATTGTCGGCGGGAGCGAATGGATTGCGCATGTGAACCAATGTGTCTGAACGTTCAGCCGCTTTGGCCAAACCGGCCAGTGTGCGCGATGCAATGCCGTGTACGAATACCGGTCCGATGACCGCCGTTGCCGCAAAACCGCCAATGATGGGCCAGCGCGGACCTTCCCACGTGTGCGTGATGCGCACGCGTGTGCCACCCGTCACGGGTACGAACTCCCACGCCACATCCATGCGTGTGGTGATACCGCCCACGTGTTTGAAGCGAATGAGCGGCGTCTCGTGATCAACAGACATTTCGGACAGCCACCACGTAGGCCAACCCACCGGACCAAACGGACGATTGGCTGACATCTCCACCAGTCCACCACCGTCTGTCGTACGCGAGCGAAAGCGCACAAAGCGGTAGTGCGACAAATACGCGGGCCAGTGCTCCACCAATCGCGCGATTTCGAAAATGCGCGCAACGGGTGCGTGCACTACTTGTTCGTCGATCGTGACCAGGAGTCGCGCCATGGGCACCGGGCCCAGTTGGTACGGGGGGTGCAGCGGTGCCTCGTTCGGCGACGCGCCTGAATCTGGTCTCGACATGGATGCGGAGTTTGACATGAAACAACTTAGCCCGCGGACCAGCGAGCCGTGATGCGCCACCCTGCACGATGTTGCACCGCAGGCGATCCGCCGAGCGCAACGGTTACGATTTCACGGAGCTCGCTGGCGGTGTACCCGCGAAATATGGACACGATCCCGTCGTGGCGGCTCACCGGATGAAAGCCGAGTGGAAACGACACCAGCCACAACAAGGCGGCTGCGGTCCAGCTCCGGCGCAGGTCGCTTACAATGACCGCACGTCGCGCGACACGGGCCATCTCGCGCAATAACATGTGTGCGTCGTCCGGCTCAAAATGATGCAGCACTTGCGAGCAGGTCACGATGTCCACGCTGTTGGTGGCGAGCGGCAGCGAGAGGGCATTGCCACAGATCGCATGCTGCGCGCCCACCCGTGCGCCGAACGCCAGCGCCGGTGTCAGTTCAAGTCCAATAGTCCGGAGCGACACGTCACGTCGGTTCGCCAGCACATGCGCGGCGCGCGGGATGTCGCCCAAACCCGTTCCCACATCGAGCAGCACCATATCACTACCAGCGGCGTCAGAAAAGACCACGTCCAGCTCACGCATTACGGCCCGTCGTCCACCAAACCAGCGGTTGGAACGGGCAATATCCTTGAGTGAGCGTGTAGCTAACGCCGGATCGATTGATGGATCATCGAGCAGCTCAATGCCACGACGTCGGGCAGGTGTCAGCACTGGCCGCACCTACCCGGTTCCGTCATCAGCGTGAAATCCGCGCGTAGCGACCGCTGAAGTAGAGCAGCGGCTCACCCGCTTCGGCGCGCGCCTGCTCAACCTCACCCACAACAATCGTATGATCGCCAGCCACATGGCGGGCCGTGATGCGACATTCGAGCAGGGCCAGCACGCCCGTGAGTTGCACGACGCCATTGGCACCGCGCGTGTGCGACACGTCGGCAAACCGATCGGCGCGCTCGCTGGCAAAGCGCCGGGAGATCGCCTCCTGCTCGTCTCCGAGAATGTGCACGTTAAAATGCGTGGCCTCAGGCAGTACCTCATGCCACGTGGCCGACTGATCAATACACACCATGACCAGCGGTGGCTCCAGGCTCACCGAGCTGAACGCACTCACAGTCATGCCGTAATCCTGGCCTTGGGCATCACGCGAAGTGACTACGGTAACACCAGAAGCAAACCGACTGAGTACCGTGCGGAAAAGCGCCGGATCAACGGCGGGAGTAGAAAGATTTGTCATGAGCGAGCGGGTGGTACGAGCATGCGCCACAGCACGCCTGGGCGCAGCATTTCACGTGCAGGAACGAAGTCACCAGTCACACCAACCAGCAGATCTGCGAGGTCGGTGCGTCGCGACAGTACACGCGCAGCGTGATTCATGAGCGCGGGAAAGGCCACAGCAGTTCCGATGAGTTGCTCCACCCGCCATTTACCCGCAAATACCCGTCGCCGCTCCACATCATACGCCCGCAATGCGGCCAGCGATTCCCGGGCAGACGAAGCGCTCACAGCGGCAACGGCGTACGGCGCCAGCATCTCGCCACCCCGCAGGGCGGCATACATGCCCTCGCCGGTGAAGGGGTCGAAGAAGTCCGCCGCGTCACCAACCAGAGCCGCGTCGGCCGCGAAGGCGCGCTTTGCGTGCGTGGCAAAGGGTCCCGTGGCCTGCACTGGCGATATACGCGTTGCTCCCGCAAAACGGCTCGCGATGTGCGGATACTGCTCGAGCCATCGCATTACGAAGCCATGCGCGTCGCCCGCTGCATCACGAGCCGCGCCTGCGGGCACCACGAGCGCCACATTGGTGACACCCTGACCCACGTCTGCCAGCCCCAGGTACCCATCGTACTGTACGTGCATTTCGCCACGGGCACCGATATTGTCCACGCCCTGCCAGTGCGATACAAATGCCAACCGCTTGGGCCAGCGTCGTTTCCGGGCCAAACCGAGCTGTCTGGCGACAACCGAGCGTAAACCATCGGCACCAATGAGCAGCTGCGCGTGAATGTGTTGCGTGACTCCGTCAATACGCAGGCGAACGTCATAACCACGCTCCGCATGTGCCGTGATCGCCTCAACGCGCGCTCCCTCAACCACAGTCGCCCCCAACGTGCGGGCGCGATTGAGCAGCAGCGTGTCGAGCACCTCGCGTCGCAGCGCCAGCCCGCGATCACGGAATCCGCGAAAGCCATGCTTGGCCACGAACGCGCCCTCAATCTCAAAACCGTTGGGTGCACGCACCACCATGCCGGTGAGCTGTGCAGCGCCAGCATCTTCTATTTCCGAGAGCACACCAAGCTCGCTGAGCACCCGTGACGCTTCCGGGCTCAGATACTCGGCACATGGCTTGGATCGCGGAAAATGCGCCCTGTCCACAACGGTGACGTGCAATCCGGCCATTGCCAGAAATGAAGCCACCGACGAGCCTGCAGGCCCGCCACCAACAATGAGGACCTGTGTGGTGCTGGGGAGGATCATGGGATCAAATGTGCGAGGCCCAGACCAGCCAGGGCAAGCAGCGGGTTAGCGGTCGCCAATAGAATCGCGCCGCTCGCCAGCATGCTGGGACGCGAACAGTTGCGCAATGCGCAGTCTCAACCGGCGGGACGCAAGAACCGGAAGCTGTGAGTGGCTCACCGAGGCCAGAAAATTGCGGAGGTCCGCTTCCGCCTGATAGCAGAGCGGACAATCATCCACGTGTGCGACCACCTCAGCCGCCTCGGTTTCGCTCACTTCGCCGTCGACGTAGGCGTCCAGTTGCTGTCTGACAGCCAGACATTCGGGGGACAGTGTGCTCTTCGTGTGAGCGGATTTCTCAGAGGAGGAAAGCGCAGCCATGGCAACCACTCGCAGGACAGAGACCATCAGAGCATCGGCGCTGATGCGCGCACATAGCGCACGTACATCAGCAAAACCGATCGTATGATAATCAACGACTATGTACGACAAAGGTTCCAAGCGTCCAGCACACAAATCTGCCGTCGTATTCGCTGTTCAGTGTCAGGTGCGGTCGCTAGCTTCGTGATGTGACACACACGTTTCCTGAAACCTCCCCCCGGCTGACCCCGCCATCCGGCGTAACGGTGCTTTCGCTGTCCGGTCCATCGGTGGACGCGGTGGTTCCGCTGGCGCTGCTCGAATCCGTCCGGGCGCTCGACCTGCCCGCCGCCGATCTCGACACCGAGTTGGTGCACGAGCTGCGAAACAAGCGGTTTGGCCTGAGCGACACGGTGTACATGCAAATCCGGCGCTACCAGGACACAGTCCGCAAGCAACAGCCCGTGGCGTACGACGAAGCGCTGGCGCTGGCTCGGCTGGTTGGCCGCCGCCCGGATGCAGACATCCTCTTTCGCGAAGCCGGACGGCGTGTCGCACGTTCGGCGCTCGAAACACTCGCGGTTGCGTCCCGCCGTGCGGCTAGGTCGTTGCCTCGGGCCATGGGGCGACCGCTCGCCTTGCGCCATCTGCGCGCGCTCAGCCGTCGATTTCTCGGCGGCACGCTGGAGCGGCAGGGGAGTACGTTACTTCTGGATGTTGCGTCGCCCGTAACAGCCGATGCCGCGCCACATGGTGCCGGGTGTGGATTCTTCGAAGCCGCACTGCGCGAAATGCTGCTCGGGCTCACCGGTGAAGACCACGCCATTCAGGTGGTGAGCTGCCGGTCGCGAGGTGATGCATCGTGCCAATGGCGCACTGACTGGCGGCGCTGACGTCGCCGTTTCTCCGTTTCTCTTTTGACTGATGTGATGCTGACTCCTGCGAACCTCCCCGCGGTCCAACAGCAACTCGCAGCTCTCGAGCTTGATGGCTGGCTGTTGTACGATTTTCGTGGCACGAACGCTATTGCGTCGGGCCTGCTTGGCTTTAACGGACTCGTCTCACGACGGGTCTTTGCGTGGATTCCGCGCAAAGGCACGCCCATTGGTATTCAGCACGCCATTGAGCCCGGTCCGTGGGGCCGGTGGCCGAGCGAATGGCCACTGGTGACGTACAGCGGGTGGAAAGCGCTGGAGTCGGAGCTGGCTGCGTTGGTGGCCAACAAACGCCTGGCCATGGAGTATTCGGCGGGCGACGCCATTCCATACCTTGACCGGGTTCCGGCTGGTGTGCTCGAGATGGTGCGCGCAACGGGTGCCACGGTGGTGAGTTCGGGCGAGCTGGTGAGTCATGTGTACGCCACGTGGACGCCAGAGCATCGCGCATCGCATGAGCGCGCAGCGGAACAGCTGCGCCGTATCGCGCTCGACACCATGCAGTTTGGTGCGGAGCGTGCACGCAGTGACGCGCCGGTTACCGAATACGAGCTGCAGCAACGCATACTGGCGGAGTTTGCCAAGGTCGGGCTGCACACCGATCACGGGCCTGATGTGGCGGCTTCGGAGAACGCGGCCAATCCGCACTACGAGCCGTCGCTCGCACCGCCGCGCCATGTGCGGGAAGGCGACACGTTGTTGGTTGATCTGTGGGCGCACGAAGAAAACGGTGTCTACGCCGACCAGACCTGGATGGCCAGCATTGGGCAGCCGTCAGCTATCGCCATTACGGTGTGGGATGCGATTCGCGACGCGCGTGACGCCGCACTGTCGCTGCTGCACGAGCGACTCTCACGCGGCGATGCAGTGCGCGGTGCAGAAGTTGACGATGCCGCGCGTGCCGTGATTGAGCAGCGCGGCTTTGGTCCGTATTTCACGCATCGCACCGGTCACAGTATCGATTCGCGTGAGCTGCACGGATCGGGTCCGCAAATTGACAATCTCGAGTCGCGTGACGATCGGCTGCTTATTCCCGGATGCGGATTTTCGATTGAGCCTGGCATCTACATTCCGGGACAGCTTGGCATGCGCACCGAGGTCAACGCGCTGGTGCTGGACAACGGATTACTGGTGACCCCGCAGGAGATCCAGCACGAACTCATCGTGCTGTAGTGGGCGGCTTGTGGGCGCGCCGAACGCGCGTGCTTGCCGCGGTGGCGCTGTTGGTTGCGTGCGGTGGTGACGATGTGCCGGGTGAACCGGATCCAATACTGTCGCAGCCTGTAGAGTCGCTGGCCGCGACGTTGGCCAACGCCACCGGTGGCGGCGAATACATGGTTGACTCAGCATCAGTGCCGTCCGGGCGGATTGTCGGCGTGATCAAGCTCGACGGCGCACTGCCGGATGATGTGACGTACACACCAACGCATGACCAGAATGTGTGCCGGGGCGACTTTGTGGTGCCAACCATTGGCACACCAGACGGTATTGGCGAAACGGTGGTGTGGTTAATTGGCGTGACGCATGGTCCGCGGGACAATGCGTCGTTGCGCGTGCCTATTGAACTGAATAACTGCCGGCTCACGCCACGTGTGCAGCGAGCTCCGGTTGGTGCTACGCTGCTTGTACGCAGCGGCGACAACATGGACGTGCGCCTGCGCTTTGCCGACGTTGTTGCAACAGCTGTTGCTGTTGACGGTACGACGATTGCCTCGCCCATGATCATTCCGCGCGCTCTGGTCACGCTGGGAGACGCGGGCGCGGTTGTTCCGGTGACATCGGTGCTGGACCGCCCGGGACTGGTGGCCGTCACCGACGACAAACATCCGTGGGTATCAGCCTGGATTGCGGTGGCGCCGCATCCGTTTGTTGCGGTCTCAGACAGCGACGGGACCTTTGCATTCAACAACGTGCCCACAGGCAACTACGTGCTGGTGGCGTGGCACGAGCGGCTGGGGCGCGTGGCCATTCCGGTGATGGTGGAGCGTGGTGTGGAAGCGAGACTGTCGGTGGTGCTGCCGGGACGGTGATTGCAATGCACCACCGCGGATCCAGCGGCGCACAACGCACCGGGTGATGCGTTGCTCTACGGGTTTCAGAAGCCTGCTACGCGTCTATCGGCGCATCCCCAAACTGGCGGGTGTACAGCGAACTGTATAAACCGCCCAACGCCATGAGATGATCGTGTGGGCCCTGTTCAACAATGCGTCCCTGGTCCATCACAATCACGCGATCGGCGCGCCGCACCGTGCTGAGCCGATGCGCAATGATGATGGTTGTCCGGTGTTGCAACAGCTCACTCAGCGCTTCTTCCACCAGCTGTTCGCTTTCTGAATCGAGACTTGATGTCGCTTCATCAAGCACCACAACGGCCGGGTTTTTGAGAAACACACGCGCAATCGCCACGCGCTGACGCTGGCCACCTGACAACTTCACGCCGCGCTCACCCACACGAGTATTCAGCCCCTCGGGCAGTCGCTCCACAAACTCCCACGCGTGTGCAGCGCGGGCGGCGGCTTCCACATCGGCGTCGGATGCGTTGGGACGCGCGTAGGCGATGTTGTCGCGGATGGTGCCGCTGAACAGCGTTGGTTCCTGCGGCACAACACCAATCGCTCCGCGCAAGTCGGCGAGCGTGAGCGAACGCACGTCGTGCCCATCAAGCGTTATGGCGCCATCGCTCACGTCCCAGAAACGCGACACAAGACTGGCCATGGTTGTCTTTCCTGCACCGGACCGCCCCACCAGCGCGATGATTTCACCGGGCGCCACGTTCAGCGTCACATCATGCAACACCGCGGGCTGGTCGGTGCCGTAGCGAAAGCTGACGTTTGCAAACTGCACTTCGCCGCGCACAGGACGCGACAGCATGGTTGGTGTTTCCGGTTCGGCGACAGTCGCGTTGGCATCGAGCAGCTCAAACACGCGCTGTGCCGCGCCCACCGCTTCCTGAAAGTTGCCGAACAACGACGCCAGTGCGCCAACGGCAGCCGCCAGCGTCAGTGCGTAAAACAGAAAGGCAACGAGCGCGCCGGCCGTGAGATTGCCTTCGAGTACTTGCGCGCCACCTTGCCACAGCACCGCCACAACCGACGCAAACGCGACAAAACCAACCACACCAAAAAACCCGGCGCGCAACTTGGCCCGATGCACCGCAGCTGTCACCACACCCTCAAGCAAAGAACGAAAGCGCGAGGCTTCAATGTGCTCACGCGTGAAACTCTGCACGGTGCGAATAGATGCAAACGCTTCGTCGGCGGTACCCATGGCATCGGCAATGCGATCCTGCACGCCCGTGCTGGCTTTGCGCAACGCTCGGCCAAACGTCACCGCCGCCACGACCACAATAGGCACCACGGCCAGCGTGGTGAGCGTGAGTCCGGGGTTGGTAATGGTGAGCATGATGATACCGCCTACCAGAAACAGCACCTGTCGCGACAGCTCCGAAATCCACGTGCCCAGCAGTGATTGCAGCAGTGCAAGGTCAGAGGACAAGCGGCTGGTCAGCTCGCCCGACCGGCGCTCGGTAAAAAATGCGGGACTGAGTCGGATGAGATGCGAGAACGTATCTTCACGCAAACCGGCCACCACGCGCTCCGTTGTGGAACTCAGCAGGTAGACCTGCACAAAGTTTGCAATCGCCTGCACCGCAAAAATGCCGAGCAACGCCAACGCAATGCGGTCGAGTGCACCGCGGTCTTTGAGTTCAAATGCGGCGTCGAGCAGATAGCCGATCACCAGCGGAAACACGAGTCCGGCCGCAGCGGCAATCACCAGACAGACAAACGCCACCACCAGCTTGCCGCGATACGGCACCAGACGGGGAAGCAGCCGCGCGAGCGGTTTGGGCGAAATGCGCGGTCGCTTGGTTGGCGCAGCTTCACCCGAAGTTTGCTGCGTGCTGCCGGTGAAGTCGCCAGCGCCATTGTTCGTTTCGCTGGCGTTGCTTGTAACCGCGCCAGTGTTCGTCACGCTGGTGTTGCTTCTCAACGCGCCAATGCTCTGTCTACTGCCATCGCGAGAAACAGAAGCGCGAGATAGAGCAGCGAATATTTGTACACCCACCACGCCGGCCCACTCCAGGGCTGGCCGGCGTTCGCTGCGCGGATCATCTTCACAATGCCACCCATGAGCAACGCACCGAGCACTACGGCACTGGCCAGATACAGCAATCCAAACGCGCCCACCCACCATGGCAACAGTGTGAGCACCAGCAAAATCACGGTGTACCAGAACATTTGCCGCATGGTTTCTTTCTCACCCCACACCAGCGGCGCCATGGGCACACCCGCGCGCCCGTAGTCATGCTGTTTCATGAGCGCCAACGCCCAGAAGTGCGGTGGTGTCCAGTAAAACACAATGAGAAAAAGCGTGATGGCAACCAGATCGAGCGATCCCGTAACGGCCGCCCATCCAACGAGCGGGGGAAACGCGCCCGCTGCGCCACCAATCACAATGTTCTGCGGCGACGAACGCTTGAGCCACCGCGTGTAAATGAACACGTAGAAATAAAATCCAGCCAACGCGAGTCCGGCTGAGAGCACGTTCACATACCAGGCCAACAACCATGTGGCGGCTGCGGCACAAGCCACGCCAAACGCCAGCACCTGCTGCGGTGACATGCGACCACTGGGAATCGGACGCAGTCTTGTGCGCGCCATGATGTCGTCAATGTCGCGGTCCAGATACATGTTGACCGCGTTGGCACCGCCGGCCATGAGATAGCCGCCCAGCATAACCAGCATCACCGTGAGAAAGCTTGGGCTTCCGGCCGCGTACATGGGTGCGGCAGTGGTCACGAGCAACAGCGAAATGATGCGCGGCTTGGTGAGCGCAATGAGGTCGCGCCCCAAAGACGGCGGCACGGGCGTTGCACCGGGCTCGGGCGTCACGCTGCGCGCCACAGGCTGCGACGGGCTCACGTGATCACCTGCCGCATGTCCCACGCCCACCAGAATACCAGCGCCAAGCCAACCGCCGGCAATACCACCCACGCCATTTCCAGCGGACGCGACGCCGGCCGCAACCGGCCAGCTGCCCGTCCGTCAGCCGCCGGTCCGTCTACCGGAGGCGGGGCGGGAAAGAAGACAGCCTTGAGGAT